>NZ_JBFTIL010000007.1:0-428847 GCF_056394745.1 Paenarthrobacter sp. 10N417 | reverse complement strand
TGTCATGGCCGGACCGATTCGGACCTGACGAAGTACCGCTTAAACGAGACACGGTCGTTGCAACTCCCAAAAATTCTGGGTGTTGCAACGACCGCTAGAACCCAAGCCCGCCGGGGCTTTCTTTCGTGCAGCTTCGGCGTTCGAAGCGACTTCAGTCTTCCGAGCCGTGGCCGATCCGGGCATAGAGTCCGGGCTGCGAGCGCCGCAGGCGCAGCCCCCACGCGATTCCCATGAGCCCCGGCAGCAGTACCACGAGCGGCAGGACGAAAGTTGCCGCCGTCGATTCCGTCTGGCCGAGAAGGACGTTGAAGTTGGCGAGGATGAGCACAAACACTACCGCCAGGAGCACGAAGCCAAGGCCAGGCGCCACAACGCGTACCCACAGGCTGGCACCATGCCGCTTCCGGCGGAAGAAGCCAATCACGGCGACGGACACTACGGTCATGAGCAGGACCAGCCCCATGGCGCCGCTGTTGGTCAGCCAGGTAAACATGGTCAGCACGGGGTACAGTTCACCAAGCTCAGAGCCCGATCCCGCGATGGCGAAGGCAACAGTCACGACGACGGCAATCACCGTTTGCGCCAGCGACCCCGCGAAGGGAGCTCCACTCCCTGTGCGGACAGCTGCGAAGAACGGCGGGATGACGCGCTCCCGGCCGAGAGAGAAGAAGTATCGCGCCACAGCGTTGTGGAAGCTGACCAAGGCAGCGAAAAGGCTGGTCACGAACAGGATCTGCGCTATATCGCTCAAGAGCATGCCTCCGTTGGTACCCAGGAAGGCGAAGATCATATCCGGACCACTGTTGGTGGCTGTTTCGATGACTGCGGATGGGCCTGCGCCTACGGTCATCGCCCAGGCTGATGCGGCATAGAAGAGGGCGATGATGGCAACCGCTGCGAACGTGGCGCGGGCAACAGTGCGCTTGGGATCTTTTGACTCTTCCCCATAGATGGCTGCGGATTCAAAGCCCATGAAAGCGGCGATTCCGAAGGAAAGGACTGCGCCGATTCCGGGGACGAACAGGCTTTCGGGGCTGAAGGAGGCTGCAGAGACTCCTTCGGGTGCCACGGCAAGGCTGATGAGGTCATAGGCGATGACCACCAGGAATTCCAGGGCCACCAGGACACCCAGCACCTTTGCCGAGAGATCCACCCGGTTAACGCCCAACCAGCCGACAATCGCAATGCAGACCAGCACTGGGATCCACCAGGGAACACTGATGCCCAGCCTTGCCGAGAGCAGTGAGGAAACGGTGAAGCCGAAGAGCCCATAAATGCCTACCTGCATAAGGTTGTAGGCCATCAAGGCGACCAGCGAGGCTCCCACACCCGCCGGCCTGGATATGCCTTGGGCAATGTAGGCGTAGAAGGCACCGGCGTTGGTGACGTAACGGCTCATGGCCGCATACCCGACCGCGAAGAGTGCCAGTATCCCGCCGAGAATCAAGAACGAAAGCGGGACACCTGTTACCCCTGTGACAGCGAAAGTGGTGGTCACCCCGCCCGCGAGGACGGTCAGCGGCGCGGAAGCCGCAATAATCATGAAGGTCACGGCCGGGACGCCCAGACGCCTCCTGGTGTCTGCGGCCCCAGCTATCTTGCCCTTGACGGGGTTATCCACGCTCATAGTGTGCTCCTGCCTCGGTGCCGGACGGAGATTGCGCGGCACGGTGTCGGTCATTCCGCAATCTTCCTCCGCCGGGGCACTGCGTGACTTGTCTCACACGGCAAGGTGTTTGTCGGTGCACGCAAGCACAGCCCGCGTAAAGTCCCCCGGTGTAGAATCGTGGGCAAGCTCACGTCCGCGCTGGTGGCATTCTGTACCGGCGCCATCAGGTACGGCGGGCATTGAAAGGGAATTTGATGACCGTCGCGGCTGATACCGGCCCCGCAACCGTGCACACAGTGGTGGCGGATTCGTTCCAGGAATGGAGCCGCGCCATCTCAGCATCCTTCGTGCCGTTACTGGCCAAAGCCCCTGAACACGCCAAAGACGCTCCCTTCCACGGGACCATGCGGGCCCGGGTCCTGGGTCAAATTTCGGTGGTCGAAATAACGGCTGGCCCCCATACGGTCCTGCGAACGCCTGAGCTGATCGCCAAGTCCACCGGACGCTTCTTCAAGCTCAGCATCCAGCTCTCCGGCTCTGGCCGCCTGGTTCAGGACGAACGCGAAGCGGTGCTCGGTCCCGGGGACCTCGCCATCTACGACACCTCCCGCCCTTACCAATTAACGTTCGACGACGACTTCCGCACTTTGGTGCTGATGTTCCCACACGTCCTCCTCGACTTACCGGCCGAAGCCATGGGCCACGTGACAGCCCTGCGGATTCCAGGCGACGAAGGTCTCGGCGAACTCATCAGCCCTTTCCTGGTAAGACTGGCCGATAACCTCGAAGCCCTTTCAGGGGCGAACGGCCTCCGCCTTGTCCATAACGCATTGGACCTGGTCACTACCCTGTTCAACGGGGAACTGGACCAGCTCATCGAGACAGGCCGCGATCCCCACCTCCTCCTGCTGGGTCGGATCCATGACTACATCGAGGCCAATCTGGGCGACCCCGAGCTTTCCCCTGGAACCATAGCCGCCGCCCACTACGTCTCCACACGGCACCTGCACGATCTTTTCCAGGAGATCGGCACCACCGTGGCAGCGTCCATCCGGCAGCGCAGGCTCGAACGCTGCAGGCGCGACCTCCTGGACCCCGTCCTGGCAGACCGGCCCGTCACGGCCATTGCGGCGCGATGGGGATTCACTGACGCAGCCCACTTCAGCCGGATCTTCCGGGCTGCATTCGGCAACTCCCCCACCGGCTACCGCAACAGCCACTTGAGGGAACCTTCGCCGGGAACCAAAGGGCCGACGTCGGGCATTTGACTACGCCTGAGGTCGACGCTTCATGACCAGATAAGTCAGAACTCCCAGCACCAACAAGCCCGCTGCGGCAGCCATGGATACGACGAAGGCTGCACTGGGACCCTGGGTCTGCGCCAACTGCCCTGCAAGGTAGGAACCGAGCGCCGTGCCTGCCACGATCCCACTGGCCAAGGCTGTCATCACCGTAGCCATGCGGCCAGCAGGGGCCACCACGCCACCGATGCTGAACACCGTGACCATGACCGGCCCCACCGGGATTCCCAGCAACAGCAGCACGAACACCATGGGCCAGATGCCAGCCGGAACCAACAGCAGCAAGGCGAACAATGACATCGCAAGGGCCGCAGCAACCCACCGGGAAGCAAGGCTAAAGCGCTGCGGCCAGAACGCAACGGACAGCGCCGCCACCGCGGAGCTCAAACCCATCACGGAGTAGAGGAGACCAGCAATTTCCGCAGTAGCGTACTGGGCAGAAAAGGCACTCAGGGCATTCTGCGTAGCACCAAAAAAGGTGCCCATGCACACCATTGCCACAACCGGCACAGCCACGACCGCGCCCGCCCAGCGGCTCCTCCGCTTTGCTGCGGGTTCACTGAAACTACCCACGACGGCGGCAGCAGCCTTACGCGGTACCGGCACCACGGCCTGCTGGCTGGGGTGGACGGCGAAGGCGGGTACAAGCGTGATAGTCATGATCGCTGCCAAGGCGAGGGGCAGCCAAGGAGCAATGAGGCTGGCCAGGATTCCAACCAAGGCAGGTCCGAGCACGAAAGTAACCTCGTCAGCAGTGCCCTCGTAGGAAAGCGCTGTGTCCAGATCGGCACGGCTGGCCGCGACGCTCCGGCCTCCGCTCCTTGCCACTGATGATTCTGCTGCAGGAATCTCTTCCGTGGAAACAGTGGCCTTGTGCACTGATGACAGATTCCGGGTGGTCAGCGCCATCCAGCGAACACGGGCCATGGGGCCGACTTGCGGGCAGCTCGCCCCGGCGAGGAAACCTGCGACGAGCACTCCCGTAGCGTCGAGCACGGAGACATAACTTGGGGTCACGTAGGCCGCGGCGAGAAGGCCGAGGACGGCCAGGGTGTTAACAACTGCCGCGACAAGCAAAACGATGCGTTGGCCGGCGCGATCGGCCAGCGAGCCGAGGACGGGAGCTCCGACGGCCGAACCGATACCCACTGCTCCGGCGGCCATCCCACCGATTGCGTAGGAATGACTCACCGCTGTGACCAGGGTCAGTGTACCCACGGTAAGCATTGCCAACGGGAGTCGTGCGAAGAGGCCGAGGGGCAGGAACCCCGGCCCGGCGAGCTCAGGCAGCCGCGCGAACCTCCCCGGCAGGCGGGATCGATGCGTGGACGAGGTGGTGCTCAATTGCGAAGGCAGTGGCTTGGAGGCCAAAGAAGATTTTTCCATTGTTCCGGGTTCGCTAAAGTCTGCGCATCGTCCCTCCTCCCGATGCGCGCGACCCGGTGTAACAGATCAAGTCTATCGGATCCGGTCTCAGGCAGGCATTGCTTCGGCAACAACGACCGTGGAACCATGGCGGCCCTTGACCACGTGCAACTGGCTGCTGATGCGCTGCTTCATTTCTGCCACGTGGCTGACCAGCCCGACAACCCTGCCGCCGTCGCGCAAACCCTCCAAGGCATCCATCACCTGTTCCAAGGCTTGCTCGTCCAGGCTCCCAAACCCTTCATCGACAAAGAGCGTTTCAATGTCCACTCCACCGGCCTCCTGCTGCACAACATCAGCAAGGCCAAGGGCCAATGACAAGGAGGCCATGAAGGACTCTCCGCCGGAGAGCGTGGACGTGTCACGGCGCTGGCCCGTCCATTCATCCACCACTTCCAGTCCGAGACCGGATTTCTGGTTGCGTGCAGCCCGGGCGTCAGTGTGTTGCAAGGTGTAGCGACCATCGCTCATGGCAACGAGCCTCTCCGAAGCTGCGATGGCCACTTGCTCCAGCCGAGCAGCCAGGACATAGCTGTTCAAGCTCATGCGGTAGTTGTTATCTCCTGCGCCACGAAGCGTGTCCGCCAGCCCACCCAACACGTTGGCATACTCGCGCGGTTCCCTTCCTGCCTCGGCAGTGTTTTGATACTCAGCGCGGATCTTCTGCACAGACAGGGCAGCTTTGCTCGCGAGCCCCGCGGAAAGCGCCAATGCTTTGGCTGCTTCCATGGCGTGGGCAGCCTCAGTCTTGGCGACCCTGATTTCGTCCTCCGGAAGGGGAAGTTCGCCGATGCTGACTTCCTTCGCTGCCATGACGAGTTCCTCGCCGGCAAACAGTTCATCCAGTCGGGCAGCTTCGGCCTCGAAATCCGCGAGGGCTTTCTCCAATGCCACAACATCCTCGGGCGACATGAGCTGGCGACGCACATCCTCGATTGATGAAAAACCGGACCCGGGCAGTGCCCTTTCCAGCGCAGCGAGCGCCTCCAGGCGCGCAGCCCCGGCACGTTCGAGTTCATTCGCGGCATCCACAGCAGCCTGAAGCAGCAACCGCTGGGACGTGAGAGCTTCTGCCCGCTCACGAAGGCTGGCGAAGCCCTGCCTCAGGTCTGCTAGCTCCTCTTCAAGCGCAAGGTACTGCTCCTGGAGTAACTCGACAGCAGAGCTTGCTTGCAAGGCGGCATTCGTTGACCCAGTATGATCCTCCTGCACGAGGGTAATGCGTTTGTTGAGATCCTCATGCCGTTTGCGGAGCTTATCCAACGCGCCTGAGGCCTTTCGGGCTTCGATCGCCGCAGCTTCGGATGCGAGCAAGCGGGCGGCGCATTCTTCTGGATCTGCGGAGCCACCCTGGGCAGCCAGGCCTGCCAGCAACTGTGCGGCTCTAGATACCTGTTCCGCGATGCGTCCCAGCGCCTTCTCGCTGGCCTCAAATAGTTTGCTGGCTTCTTCCTCTTCCTGGGCGATGGAAAGTGCCGAACGAGCTGCGGCGGCGGGATTTGGGTGCTCGTTGCTGCCACAAACGGCGCAGGGCTGCCCAGGCACGAGGGCTGCCGCGAGCTCTCCGGCCGCATTGGCCAAGCGTGCCTCCCTCACATCAAGCCACGCTTGCCTGAGGTCCTGCATTTTGTTGCGAGCACGGGCGTGGCGCTCAGTGAGATCCTTCGACTCGGCGGCGGCAGCTTCATGACGGGACACAACCGACACTAGTTCGGCCGCAGCGGCTGCCTCCCGTTCCATGTCATCGACGCGGGCAGCTGAGGGTTCCAGGTCTTCCATCCCGGCCTTCACCGCTGATTCCTCGGCTCGAAGGCGTTGCAGGGATTCTGCTGCTGCTTCGGCGGCCGCCAGATGGCTGGAGTGCTCTTTTCGTTTGGCTGCGAGTCGGGTGGCCACGTCCTCCATGCGCCGCTCATCTGGAAGGCGGGCTTCCAGGACGGCAAGGGTGGTCTTTACTGTCTCCAGCGCAGCAACAGGATGTGGCGCGTCCAGGCCCTGGGATTCAAGCTGCTCCCGGGATCTGTCTCTATCCGCCAAGGCAGACCGGTACTTACGCTCCGTGGCGTCCAAGGCGTCCAGTTGTCCCCCAAGGACGGCCGCACGGCGATGTCCTCCGAGCTTTTCCTTGTTTTCCAGTGCCCGCGCAGCAGCTAGTTCATGCAGGACCCGCCGCTGCATCCCAGCAGCAAGCCTGGCATGCCGTTGGGCCTTCTCCTGGTCCTCCTGAAGTTGTTCCGCAAGCCGTATGGCTCGGGCATCAGCTGCGGTAGCCTCGTCTTTACGTCGCCCACCTTCTTCCAGCAACTCCATCTCCAAGGCCGCGAGCCATGCCTCAGGCGCCTCGACAGCTGTCTCTACATTTGCCAGCGCATCGGAAAGGCCAAGCTGCTCCCGTTCCGCGGCTGCCCTTCCAAGCAGCATCTTCAGTTCAGCAGCATTGTCCTGCACAGCGCGTGAAGCTTCGGCCGCCTGCCGCGCAATTTGCTTCTCCACGGACTCGAATCGCTGCGTCCCAAAGAGTTTTTGGAGGAGCTCGAGCCGATCATTGGCTTTGGAGCGCAGGAACGCGGCAAAGTCACCTTGGGGAAGCATCACAACGCGCGTGAACTGGTCCCGGTCCATACCCAAAAGCTCGGAAAGCTCGGCGCCGACTTCGTCATTACGCGAAGATTTTTCCTCCCAGACCCCCGAAACCCACTCGCGGAGCAGTGTCTTGGCTTGTTGGGTTGTGAAGCCGTTCCGGCCGCGCGCGCTGGGGCGTTCCCATGCAGGGGAACGGCTGACTTCGAAACGCCTGCCCCGGGCCGAAAATTCGCACACCACACGCGGTTCGGCACCCGACGCTGCATGATCGCTGCGGAGGCGCTTACCTTCCTGGCGTGCACCCGGAACGGAGCCATAGAGGGCGAAACAGATGGCGTCGAGGATGCTGGTCTTGCCAGCCCCGGTGGCGCCGTTGAGCAGAAACAACCCCTGTGCACTGAGTTGATCAAAATCAATGTGCTGCGCAGTGGCAAAAGGCCCGAAAGCCTCAATTTCGAGTCGATGGATCCTCACAGTTCAGCCTCCTCCAGGCGCACGGCCTCGAGGGCGGCGCGCAGGGCAGCCTCTTCCGCAGCTCCGGGACTGCGATCCCGAACGTGTTCCAGGAATCCGCAGCAGACCTCGAGGTCGTCCTGGGCGGCAGCGAGCCTGCTGCTGTAACTGACCTTGTCTTTGGTCCCAGCACCCTCGGGGTCGAAGGACAGGACCAAGGTGTCAGGAAAGCGGGTTCGTAGCTGCTCCATGGCCTGGGCGGGCCGCTCGGCATCCGTGAGGGTGATTTGGCAATAGGCAGCTTCAGCCCAGGCGTGCTCGTCTGATTCAAGGAGATCGTTCAGCTTGCCTCTCAACACGGCCAGGCTCCTGGCAGCTTCCCAAAGAACTTCCTGGACACCGATGGTTCCATCGGCATCGATATCAACCAACCAACCGCCCTTGCAATGTTTGGCCTCGGAGAACGAATAGGCCAGTGGGGAGCCGGAGTAGCGGACATTCGGGGCAAGTTCCTGCCGGCCGTGCAAGTGACCAAGTGCGGTGTAGGCAAAATCCTCGAAGAGATCCAGGGGCACTGCGCCCAACCCTCCGATGCTCAAGTCCCGTTCACTGTCAGAAGTGATACCTCCACTGGCAAAAGTGTGTGCAAGGACCACCGGATGCACTGCGCCTGATGCACGGCGGTCCTGGAGGTCGCGCCGAATCCGATCGGTCGCTTCACGGGTGACCTCGTAATGACTCGCGGTCTCCACTTCCAGCCGCTCCGCGACAAGCCGCGGTTCCAAGTAGGGAATCCCATAGATCGCAAGTGTGGCGCTGCCCTCCCCATCTTTTCCGAAGGGAACGAGCACGGGAACGTCCAGGTCCTCCACCCTTGTCCTGAGGTGAACGCCGCCACGTTCGAGCAAGCGGGACGCGAATCCCAGCCGAATGGCGGAATCGTGGTTGCCGCTGGTGAGCACTACGGTGGCCCCGGCTTGGGTAATACGGACCAAGGCGTCGTCGAGAAGTTTAACGACATCGAGTCCAGGCAGGGCGCGATCATAGACGTCACCCGCGATGAGGACGACGTCTACAGACTTCGCTTCTACGAAGGACACGAGCTGGTCCACAAAACCGCGCTGGGCTTCAAGCATGCCAACGCCGTGGAATGACCGGCCGAGATGCCAATCGGAGGTATGGAGTAACCGCATATTTTCAAGCTAACTGGGGGCACCGACAAAAAAGCGCAGACAGGCCGTCCGGCGTCGATCCTGTCCGGCTGCTAGCCCTTCTTTCCGTCAAAGAAGTCGCGTGCGTCATCTGCGGCAGCTTCTTTCCGAACGGTGCTGGTCTCCACTTCCTCTGCCTCTGCCTCTGCCTGGAAATCATCAGTGTCATCCACGTCGAGGTGCTGGTCCCGGCGGCTTGGGAACGACTCCAACGTCACATTATCTCCAGTGCTGGTGTCAGCGGAGGCGTAGCCAAATCCACGGAAGGCCAGTCCGGCCAGTGCGGCCCCCATGAGTGGAGCAACCCAGAAGAGCCACAATCCACCCAAGGCCCAGGAAGGGCTGAAGAAAGCCAGCGCAGTTGCGCGTGCGGGATTAAACGGAAGGTTGCCAAGGACCTGGCCAAACTGCAGCAACACGGCGACGCAAAGGCCTACAGCAAAGGGAGCCACGGCAGGAAAGGCACGGCGTCCGGCAGTCGCTCCAAGGAATACCGCAACCAGCAAGGCGGAGCCAACAACCTCAACGATCAAGACCCCTGCCATCTGGGTTTGGGCAGCAGCATGCTCGCCATAACCCGCTGCCACAGAGCCGAAGGCGGCCCGCGCATCCGTCAAGACCGGAACCGTGAGAACCACTACGTAGGCCAGAGCTGCGCCGATCACGCTGCCGATGATTTGAGCCGCAAGGTAGGCAACAGCCGCCACCGCGCGGATACGGCCGGCAATCAAGTTGCCCAGCGTGATTATTGGATTGAAGTGACCGCCGGAAACATGACCGAACGCAAGCATGGCAACTGTCACTGTCAGGCCGGTCGCAAGGGCTGCGGGTAGGGGCGCTGAGGAAGGGTTCGAGAAGATCGACACACCCACGGCCACGAGCACTACAAACATCGAACCGACGGCTTCAGCCGACAGCCGCGCGAACAGCCCCGGTTCGTGGTCGGTCGTGGTTTGCACAGGAGAGGTCATGTCGAATGGTTCCTTACGATTGGTTTTGGGACGGCCCTTGAGCATCCTGCCAGTTGAGTCTGAACAGTTGCTGAGTCCCTGCTAACTCCCGATCCGAGCTTAGCCGCCCAAGGCGATGGCGGCGATCGCCGTTCCGCCCAGCCCTATCACGGCAAGGGTGCTGACAAAGATGAGTCGTGCCGAAGCTGCTTCGTTTCCAGCATGAAGCTGCCGTGAGCGGACCCACACGACACAAGCCAGGACAATGGTGGCGGCAGCAGCCATGAGGGCGCAGATTCCTTGATAATCCAGCCCCGGAAGGCCCGCAATCACACGGCCGGTGGAGGGCTCGGAGGTAAGCCAACTGCGCCAGATGAACAGGTCCACCACCACGAGCGAAATGAGGGTGCGCCGCCAAGCCAATGTGGTCCGTTCAGGCTGAAGGCCAGGATCACGGACGTCCATGGTCAACTCGCCCGCCTGCTCATCGCGCAAGCCTGGTCATCGCGCCACCAAAATCAACACGGCGAAAGCGCATGCCGCCACGGCCACCACGATCGTCATGAGCAGCATGACCCAGGAGAACGGCAAGGCTTCGTCGTTGCGCATGGCAGCTTCCATCTGCCCCCACCTGCGGTAGGACAGCGCAGCCAGGCCTGCTCCGATAAGGGACAGGAGGACACAGAGGACGATCCTTACAGGCTGCGGGGCAATGTTCGGCGCCAACTGATCAATGGCAATAGACCCTGCCAGCAATGCCAAAGAAGTACGGATCCAGGCAAGGAAGGTGCGTTCGTTCGCCAAGGAGAACCTGTAGTCAGGTGTCTTGCCTGTTCGTCGCCAAGCCGGTTCACGCACGTCGTCTCTCCAAGTTTTCCTAGTGCTGGGCAGCCTCCCCACCATATCAGCGGCCGTTCACATCGGTTGCGTTCGCCATCCGGTGCCTACGCACATCAGTTACGGACCCCAACAGTTACATAGCAGGGCGCGGTAAGTTGATTGCATGAGTTTTGAAGCGTCCTCCCCCGCCGCCCCGTCGTTTGAATCCCGAGTCCACGGGACGCTGCTGGGAGGGGCGTTGGGTGACTCCCTTGGCTACGCAGTGGAGTTCGACCGGCTTGATGCAATTCGTGCCCGTTACGGATCCGCCGGGCTCACGTCCTTTGACCAGCTCGACGCCGTCGGCCAGTTTTCGGACGACACGCAAATGACGCTGTACACAGTGGATGGGCTGGTGGACGCCCTCGAATGGGCCAATGACGGTGTCGCGGCCGACGAGATCGCCTGCCTTTGGCTGGCCTACCTTCGCTGGCTCGCAACCCAGGACGTCGCCGTTTCCCCTTCCGCTCCCGTTCCACAACCGCGGTGGATTGATGGCCAGGAAGTCCTGCGCCATCGTCGGGCCCCGGGAAACACGTGCCTCAGCGGATTGGCCTCAGGAGACATGGGCACAGTAGCCAGGCCAGTCAATCCCGATTCCAAGGGTTGCGGCACTGTCATGCGTTCAGCACCCTTTGGACTCGTGCCCCATATCTCCCGTGAAGCCGTCTACAAACTCAGTTCAGATGCTGCATCGTTGACGCATGGACACCCATCAGCGCGGTTGAGCGCTGCTGCCTTCAGCTTATTGATCCACAATATTGTGGCTGGCAGCGACATCCACACGGCAGCTACGGCCGCCCTGGATTACGTGAGCGGCGTGCCCACCAAAGCCCCCGAACTCCCTGAGCGTTTGGAAACGGCATTGAGGTTGTCATTGGAGCCCACTCCCCTCAGTCCTGAAAAGCTGGTAACCACTCTGGGTGAGGGCTGGGTGGCGGAGGAGGCACTCGCCGTCGGGCTTTATGCCGTCCTGTCCACGCAAGGGAGTGAGCCGACGGAGCATTTCCGCAAGGCTGTCGCGGTGGCCATCAACCACAGTGGGGACAGCGATTCCACTGGTTCCATCGCGGGAAACATCCTGGGCGCCTACTACGGCGAAGCATGCCTTCCTGGCCAATGGCTCGGGGCGCTGGAAGGCACGGAGGTCATTCGTGGCATGGCGGACCGGCTACTCGCTGTCACTACAGGCTGATCGGCCCTGGGTCAGCTGCGTCGCAGCGCAATGTTATCGCAGGCTTCGCACACCTCGGCGGGAATCAATCCGCGACGCTGGAGGAAGCCAAAGATCGCGCAACCCAGGCAAAAGCCGACGAACGCCTCCAGCGAGGCCGCCACGATCAACAGCGCGAGAAGGATCCACGCGGCAGGCTGGAACCCTGTGAAGAAAAGCACGACGGCGGCACTGCTCAAGGCGGCTCCGATGCCTTGCGCAAAGCGCTTCGGAGGGCCGGCCACCAACTTGGCGTGCCCGACGCGTGGGGCCAAAACCTTGACCGAGAGCAAGGCGAGCGGCGAAATCCGGGGGCCGAAAAGGACACGGAGCCAGAATCCGATTGCGACGGCAACCAAGCCCAAGGACGAGCCTGTCAGCAGTGTTGCGACAGCCAGCAGTACAACCAGTCCGGCCGTGATCCGGGCGGCATATTCATTGACCGGGTTGGGAAAGGCGAAGACGGCCCGCCAATCAATCCCGGCTTTCCCTGGGCCAACGGCTTGGCGTACCGATGACTGGGACATGTTGGCCTTGGTCATGCACCAAGGCTAGGAGCGCGGCTCCCCGGACAGGAAGCATTGTTTCGCACTATGACCCGGCCGCCTGCCAGGCTGGAGTTAGTTCCCGCCCACCATTTGCAGGAATTCCCCTTCCGAGACAACCTCGATCTGTTGACCTTTCGCGTGGAGTTCCAAAACCCGCTTCGCCTTTCCTGTAAGCCGTCCAGCGCGCAGGTCTCCGGCCACGAACCCGTCGCCCACCACAAGGACAGTAGTGCGTGCGGTCACCCTGCTTTCAGGCCTTGCACCCATCTCTGCAGCACGTGACTTAGCCTCGGGACGCGTCATGATGAGGTCGCCCGTGAAGACCACCGTCTGGCCGAACAATGGATGCCCCGGTTCGGCTGTGGGATTCGGCAGAGGATTAGGGCCTTCCTCCGGCCACGCCGAGAATGGACGACCGAAACCGTTCATGGCACCGTCAAGGGTCTGCTCCGCGGGGCTGCCTGCCTTCTTACCCGCGGACCCCGTGCCTGCGAGAGCCTTGCCTGCGAGAGCGGCAAGGGTGGGCTTGGAGAGGCCACTCATGGGATCGAAGGCAGGTTGCCTGGGCAACGTGAGACCCAGCGAAAGATAGAGTTCGGCGATGCTGTTGGCGTTGTTCCGACGGGCGATGTCCACCAGGATTCCTGCACAGGCGCGTGCGTCCTCGGCGGCATCGTGGTGGTTGACCAGGGGTACTCCGGCTTCCTCGGCCGCATATGGCAGGGAGTTGGACACCAAGGAGTAGCAGCGGCGGGACAGCATCACCGTGCAGACGTACTCGTAAGCTGGGCCCGCAAGCCCGGAAACCTCTAAGCCGGATCGGATAACGCCGAGATCAAAGGCTGCGTTGTGTGCCGCTAGAACATCGTTGCCGATGAAGGCGCCAATTTCAGGGAAGAGGTCCCCGAACCTGGGACGGCCGGCAACATCTTCGGCACGGATGCCGTGGATGCGGGTGTTGTGAAACTCGAAATGGTCATGGTTCTCCGGCGGCCGCATGAGCCAGGAGGCTTCTTCCACCACCACACCGCCACGGACTTTGCTGAGGCCAACCGAACACGGCGACCCCCTGAAGCCGTTGGCTGTTTCAAAGTCGATCGCCGTAAAGTCCAATGCCACTGGACAAGGTTACAGGCGCAAAGGGTGCGCTCTTGCCGATTTCCGCGGCGGGGCGGCCTTTCCTGCCCGACGACGGCCGTCCAGTAGGCTTGATAGGTGATCTTTACTGCGATGAGCGATTTAGCCGTATCCACTTTCGGAGGCGCAGGACCGGTGCGTCCACCCATGGCCTCGTTCCTGCCCGACTGGCTGAACCCCCAGGTCTTCCTGGCTGATCCAGCCTTGGCGCCGTGGGTCGTGCTGCTGGTTTGCGGCATTGTCTTTGCCGAAACCGGCCTGCTGGTGGGCTTCTTCCTGCCCGGCGATTCCATGCTGTTTACCGCTGGCCTTCTTGTAGCTACAGACACCATCAAGTTCAACATCTGGGCTTTGGCGGCCCTCATCATCGTTTCTGCGATCATTGGCAACCAAACCGGCTACCTCATTGGCTCAAAGGCCGGCCCTGCGATCTTCAACCGCCCGGACTCCAGGCTGTTCAAGAAAGAAAATGTCGAAAGCGCCCACGCCTTCTTTGAAAAGCACGGCGGCAAGGCCCTGATCCTTGCCCGCTTTGTCCCCATCATCCGTACCTTCGTTCCGGTGATTGTCGGCGTGGCCCAGATGGACAAACGCAAGTTCTTCCTCTTCAACGTCATCGGCGCCACATTCTGGGGCGGCGGCGTCACCTTGCTTGGATACCTTCTGGGTGACCGCGTTCCGTGGGTCAGCAGCAACCTGGACATCATCTTCATCGTCATTGTCCTGATCTCGGTCATTCCCATCATCATCGAGGTAACCCGCGGCGTCGTGGCCAAGCGTAAGGCTGCCACGGAAGGCAGCAACCCCGTGGAGGAATTCATCGAGGAGCACGAAGGCGGAAAGCACCGCGAGAAGTAAGCCTCCCGCACTTGATGCCATACAGGAGAAGGCACCCCGCGCAAGGCGGGGTGCCTTTCTTCGTTGTACTTCTAACTGGAATGAACACCCGAGAGTGCAGCAACGATCGCGGGGAGCAAAGCCCGGAATGCCTGGCCTCGATGGCTGATGGCGTTCTTTTCCTCGGATGTCAGCTCGGCGCAGCTGCGGTCCATTCCCACCGGCTGGAGCACGGGGTCATACCCGAACCCACCCTCGCCCCGTGGCTCGCGCAACAGCGTACCTTCGAGCTGACCGTACTCAACCGTTTCGTGGGTGATTCCATCTGCTCCGGGCACTGCCAAGGCTGCGGCGCAGACAAAAGCAGCCCCGCGGAAGGCGTCCGGCACGTCGGAGAGTTGGGCGAGCAGCAATCGCAGGTTCGCTGCGTCGTCCCCATGCTTCCCTGACCAACGGGCGGAGAAGATGCCTGGCGCGCCGCCGAGGACATCAACGGCAAGGCCCGAGTCGTCGGCGATGGCCACCAAACCCGTTGCCTCAGCCACGGCACGCGCCTTCAGGAGTGAATTCTCAGCAAAAGTGACCCCGGTTTCGGCTACGTCCGGCGCACCAACCGCAGCTGCATCCACCACCTGGGTATCGACGTCGAGCCCTGGAACCTGACCGCGCAGCAGCTCGCGAAGTTCCTTCAGCTTTCCCTGGTTGTGCGTTGCGAGGACAAGCCGCGGAGCACTGGCTGAATCTGCGTTGGTTGGATCTGCATCGGCTGAATCTGCACTGGATGCACCGGCAACCGCGGCGCCGTCGCTGCTCACGGAGCTTCCGCCAGCGTCTCACGCTGGATAGCCGCCAGCTGGCCCGTGCCGATCAGGGCGAGGTCCAGCAAGGCGTTGAGTTCATCGCGGTCGAACGGGGCGCCCTCGGCAGTGCCCTGGACCTCCACAAACTTGCCGGATCCGGTGACCACCACGTTCATGTCGGTTTCAGCGCGTACGTCCTCGACGTACGGAAGGTCAAGCATGGGCACGCCATCGATGATGCCCACCGAAACGGCAGCAATCGTGTCCACCAGCGGCTGGGCATTACGGGCGATCAGCTTGTTTTCGCGGGCAAAGCGGATCGCCTCGGCAAGCGCCACATAGGCACCTGTGATGGCGGCGGTGCGGGTGCCGCCGTCGGCCTGCAGGACATCGCAGTCAAGGACGATCGTGTTTTCACCCAGCGCTTTGGTATCAATGATCGAGCGCAGCGAACGTCCGATAAGGCGGGAGATCTCGTGCGTGCGTCCGCCGATCTTGCCCTTCACGGACTCACGGTCGGATCGGGTGTTCGTAGCCCGGGGAAGCATCGCGTATTCGGCGGTAACCCAGCCACGGCCCTCGCCCTTGAGCCAGCGGGGAACGCCTTCGGTCAGGGAAGCCGTGCACAATACCCGGGTGTTGCCGAACTCGATGAGCGCCGAGCCCTCAGCCTGCTTGGACCAGCCGCGGGTGATGCTGATGGGACGCAGTTGATCGGGAGTCCGGCCGTCGGCACGGATAACGGGTGTGGCTGTAGCTTCAGAAGTCATGCTTCAAGCTTAGCGAGGATGGGACAACGCCCGACGCCGTGCAGTGGGTCAGGCGAGCGCGTCACCATCTCGATGCCACCTAGATTGTGTAGTGGACCCCGGCAACTGCAACAGCAACGTCCCCGGAAAACACCGGTTTGGCCTCGGACATTACCTTGGTCTGCGAAGTCCACACCGGAATATGAGTCAGAAGCAGGCGCTTGGCTCCGGCGTTCATGGCGGCTTCCCCAGCGCGCTTGCCCGTCAGGTGCACGTTCTTGATGGCGTCGTCGCGGCCTTCCTCGAACGCGGCCTCGCACAGGAACAAGTCAGCGCCACTGGCTGCTTCCTCCAGTCCCTGGCACGAGTCGGTGTCCCCCGAATATGTCAGTACCCGGGTTATGGGCGTTCCATCCTTGCCTGGTTCCGTTGCCGTGACTCGCAATGCGTAGGCTTCTTCCACGGGATGGTTGACGCCGTAGGGCGTCACCGTGAAGGGGCCAACGGTGACAGGCTTCTGTTCGGCCCAATGAGTAAAGTCGAACTCCTCATGCATGCCCGGATCCAGGTCCAGCCCATAGGCTGTTGCCATCCTGTCCGCGGTTGCTGCCGGCCCCCACACGGGAATCCGGTCCCGGCCCCAACCGCCGGGCTTCCACCGGACTGCTACGTGGAGGCCGCACAGGTCCATGCAATGGTCCGGGTGCAGGTGCGTGAGGAATATGGCGTCGATGTCCTCAAGATCCGTGTAACGCTGGATGGCACCCAACGCCCCGCTCCCGAGATCCATCACGATCTTCCATTCCCGCTCACCGTCGTGCGCAGTCACCAGATAGCACGACGCCGGCGAGCCGGGACCGGGAAAAGAACCAGTACAGCCCACGATGGTCAGTTTCACAGGCCACGTCCTGGGACAGCACTGGAAGCGGGGCTGGGTCCGTTGTCCGGTTGTACGAAGTAGGAGCGGCGGGACAGTCCAGCCCCTCCCCGTGCTGCTTCCAACATTTCCGGGGTGATGCGCGCCAGGCTGCCGGTGGGATATTGGGCAGCCACGTGGTCAACGTGTTTGACGGACAGGACCTCGGGGCCCAGGAAGCGGCGGGCGAGTGTTTCAAATTGAACGGCATCGCCCGTTGCGATGAACTCATGGCTGGGGGCACTTGTGTCGGTTCGCTGGATACCGTGAGTGGCCAAGGCACGGTAGACGTCCTTGGCAGTTTCCTCCGCGCTGGATACCAGGGTCACGTCCTCCCCCATGACGAACGAGATCACTCCGGTCAACAGAGGGTAGTGCGTGCACCCGAGCACCACGGTGTCCACACCAGCGTGTTTCAGTGGCTCCAGATACTCATTGGCGGCTGCCAGGAGATCCGGGCCTGTGGTGATGCCGGCTTCAACGAAGTTCACGAAGGCGGGGCAAGCCACGGAGGTGATGGCAAGATCCGGGGCTGCCGCGAACGTGTCCTCATAGGCACGCGAACCTACTGTGGCTGATGTCCCAATAACGCCGATCCTGCCGGAACGGGTGGCCGCGACGGCCCTGCGCACAGCGGGTTGAATGACCTCAATAACAGGGATCCCGTAACGCGCCGTATAGCGTTCACGCGCATCCCGGAGAACTGCGGCCGAAGCAGAGTTACAGGCAATGGTCAGAAGCTTCACGCCGGAATCCACCAACTCGTCCATCACGCCCAGGGCGTTGGCCCTGACTTCGGCGATGGGCAACGGCCCATAGGGTCCATTGGCCGTATCCCCCACGTACAGGATCGATTCGTTGGGGAGCTGATCGATGATGGAGCGCGCTACCGTCAATCCACCAACGCCGGAATCAAAGACACCAATGGGGCGGGATCCCATGAGCTCATTGGAGACCCCCAAGTCACCGGGTGAGGCCACAACCGGGGCCCCTGTAGCGCTTGGTGATCCGGCGCCTGTTGAACTGTCGCCCTTTGAACTGCCGCCCGTTGAACTGCCAGATGCTGAAGTCATGATTATTCGAGAATAAGGCTTCCCCTGTGTTGCGGCCATTACCTGTGGCCTCCGCCTCGTGTCTGATGTGTCACACAGACGGGCCCGGCGATGGCCTCCGCGATCAGGATTTTGCCTGCCTGGCCGCCATCATCGATTGCACTAACGACTCCTGAAGCCAGGTAGTGAAGTTGTAGACCAATGCCAGGTAACTCTCCACATCCTCCGCCTGGCTCCAGTCCTGCATGCTGTGGATGTGCTCGGCGTCCGCCTCGTCACGGATGTCCAGGCGTTCAGCCAAAACCAGGCGAACATCATTCAGGGCCATGGACCAGCGCGTTGCGTCCTCCGGGGTCAGCACAAGATCGTCCTTGTCCAGGCCCATCGCCGTAGCCTTCAAGGCGCCAATCTTGTTTTCCCGCACCGAGCGTTCGGTCAATTGCCGGAACTCAAGCGAGCCGCCGTCGTCGTCCTTCATGACGTTTGGCAGAAGCCGCAGCAAGGCGCGATCGCTCGGTTGCTTCACGTCCATGTCCAGGCCGATCAAGGCGGCCAGCGGGTCCTCGTTCTCCCTGGCGTCGGACTCCAGCATCGAGATGACGTCGTCCAGCAGCCCCCTTAAGAGATCCCGTTCGGCAGGCTCCAGATAGCCGGTGATTCCCTTGAGTCCGTATTTGAATGCCTTAGCCACGCTGGCGGCCGCCCTTCCCGGGTGCTTCGTTTCCGCTTGCGGCTTTCTCCACAGTGGCCCACAGGCCAAAGCCGTGCATGGCTACTGCGTGCTGCTCAACCTGTTCCTTGCTGCCGTGCGCCACGATGGATCGGCCCTTCTTGTGGACCTCCATCATGAGCTTGTGTGCCTTGGACTCGGAGTAGCCGAAGTAACTCTGGAAGACATAGCTGACGTAACTCATGAGGTTGACGGGATCATTCCAGATCACCAAATTCCAGGGGATGTCCGGGGCAGTCAGGACATCGGTGGACGTCTGCTCTACAGCTTTCGTCCGCTCATCGATGTCCGTGCCAAATGCAACGCTAGGGGTCATCTGTCCATTCTATGGCGGCTCGCACTAGAGTGAATTCGTGAGTAGAGCCGCGTCCTGGGACCATCCCGCCACTTCCTTGTACACCGACCACTACGAGTTGACGATGCTCCAGGCCGCCCTGCACTCCGGGGCTGCGCATCGCCGCTCAGTGTTTGAAGCCTTCGCCCGGCGCCTGCCTGACGGCCGCCGGTATGGCGTGGTGGGCGGAACCGGACGCCTCCTGGAAGGAATCGCCGACTTCAGCTTCGGCGAAGCCGAGCTCGCATTCCTTGAGCGGAACAAGGTGGTCAACCAGGAGACACTGGACTACCTGGCCAACTACAAATTCAATGGAGACATCTGGGGTTACGCGGAAGGCGACGCCTACTTCCCCAACTCCCCCATCCTTATCGTTGAGTCCACGTTTGCCGAAGCCTGCATTCTGGAGACCTACATCCTCTCCGTCCTGAACCACGACAGCGCCATCGCTTCTGCCGCGTCAAGGATGACGTCGGCGGCCGGCAACCGGCCATGCATCGAAATGGGTTCCCGGCGCACCCAGGAAGAATCCGCGACGGCGGCTGCCCGCGCCGCAGTAATCGCCGGCTTCGCCAGCACCTCCAACCTTGAGGCCGGGCGGCGCTACGGCATCAAGACCGTTGGTACTGCCGCGCACTCCTTCACCCTCCTGCATGACACCGAACGCGAGGCCTTCGAAGCCCAGATCGCGGCATTCGGCCCGGGAACCTCGCTGCTGGTGGACACGTACGACGTCGAAACAGCGGTGCGCACCGCCGTCGAACTCGCAGGGGACAAACTTGGCGCCGTCCGCCTGGACTCGGGCGACCTGATTGCCCAGGCGCAATGGGTCCGCCAACTGTTGGACGACCTTGGAAACGTGAACACCCGGATCGTGGTGACCTCCGACCTCGACGAATTCGCCATCGCCGCCCTCCAGTCCGCCCCAGTGGACTCCTACGGGGTTGGCACGTCCTTGGTGACAGGCTCCGGCGCTCCGACCGCCAGCATGGTGTACAAGCTGGTGAGCAGGACAAACGACGCCGGCGAGTTCATCTCCGTTGCTAAGGCGGCCAAGAACAAGGCCAGCGTCGGGGGACGCAAGTACGCCCTGCGCAAGCTCAACGAACATGGAAGGGCTACGCAAGAGATCGTTGGAATAGGTCGCCGGCCGGAGGACGACGGAAACGACCGTTCGTTGTTGCACCAATTCATCAAGAATGGTGAACTCCTGCCCGGCTGGACGGGCCCCGAAGGCGTGATCCGCGCCAAAGAACGGCATGCCGCCACCATGGCCGAACTGCCTGCCGTAGTGAACCGCCTGCAGCGCGGCGAAGCCGCCATCCCCACCATCTACGAGGAGAACTGATGTCCAGGGCCCTGATTATCGTCGATGTCCAGAACGACTTCTGCGAAGGCGGCAGCCTCGCCGTCGAAGGAGGCGCTGCAGTTGCCGGCGCCATCACCGAGTACGTGGATGCAAACCAACAGCATTTCGACCATATCGTGGCCACCCAGGATTGGCACATCGAACCGGGAAGCCATTTCTCCGATGAGCCGGACATGGTGGATTCCTGGCCGCCGCATTGCCGGGCCCGGACCAAAGGAGCTGAACTCCACGAGGACCTGGACCCGGAATACATCCAGGCTTACTTCCGTAAAGGACAGTACACAGCGGCTTACTCCGGCTTTGAGGGCGTCCTTGCCCCGGAGGATGATGTTCCTTCCGGGGACCTCAAGGCCGGAACCGCCCAGGCCGAGGTCCTGGATGAAGATGCAATCGGGCTCGATGACTGGTTGCAAAGCCACGACGTCGAAGAGGTGGTGGTAGTAGGCATCGCGACGGATTACTGCGTCAAGGCAACTGCCCTTGACGCCGTGCAGGCCGGGTACACCACTACGGTCATCGCGGATCTCACAGCCGGAATCGCCGAGGACCTCACTGAAACCTTCGACGAAATGGAGGCCGCCGGCGTCGAGGTTGAACGCAGCTAAGCCCGGCTACTTTCGGCCGATGAACCAATCCTGCAATTTACGCAAGCGCGCCTGAAGTTGTTCCTCGTTCGCCTGGGCTACAGCAGGTCCACCGCACAGTTCGCGCAGCTTTGTGTGCACCACTCCATGCGGTGTGCCTGTCCGGGCGGACCAGGCTGCTACGTTCTTGGCCAGTTCGTTGCGTAAGTCCATGAGCATGCGGTGGTCGGGTACGGCCGGTGCAGCTGCGGCAGCCAAAGGCGACTGACGTTTTTTGCGCGATTGCTGTTCGTGCTGCCGCTGACGCAGCAACGTCCCTACTTGCTCGGCGTCGAGAAGCCCGGGAATGCCCAGGAAGTCCAACTCGTCATCAGAGCCGATGTCCGCTCCCGTACCGAATTCACCGCCGTCGAAAAGGACGCGGTCAAAGGAAGCCTGCGAGTCCAGAGCTTCGAACTTGCCCTTGGTCAGTTCGTCCGAAGCCTTGTCCTCGCGGTTGGCTTCGGCCATGAGGTTCTCTTCAGGGCTGAAGAGTCCGTCCTCATCCTTTTCCGGGCGGTCAAGGGCGTGGTCGCGCTCGGCCTCCATCGTGTTGGCCAGCACCATGAGGGGTGGTACTGACGGCAGGAAGACCGACGCCGTCTCGCCCCTTTTGCGGGCACGCACAAAGCGGCCTACGGCCTGGGCAAAAAACAGCGGCGTAGAGGTGGAGGTAGCGTAGACGCCAACTGAAAGGCGCGGAACGTCCACGCCTTCGGACACCATTCGGACAGCGACCATCCACCGCTTGTCTCCCGCGGAGAACTCCTCGATCTTGCTGGAAGCCTTCGAGTCGTCCGAAAGAATCACTGTGGGCGACTGCCCGGTGATCTTCTTAAGCTGCCCAGCGTAGGCGCGGGCGTCGTCGTGGTCCGTGGCGATAACCAGCCCACCGGCGTCCGGGACGGTCCGGCGAACCTCGCCAAGGCGTTTATCCGCGGCGGCAAGGACAGCCGGGATCCATTCACCGGTCGGGTTCAACGCAGTACGCCACGCTTGCGAGGTAATGTCCTTGGTAACAGCCGCTTCCCCGAGGGAGGCGGCCATTTCGTCACCTGCACTGGTCCTCCAGCGCATCTGGCCTGAGTAAGCCATGAAAAGCACGGGACGCACCACGTGGTCCCGGAGGGCATTGCCGTAGCCATACGTGTAATCGGCTTTGGAGCGCCGAATACCGTCGCGGTCCTCGGCGTATTCCACGAACGGGATGGGTGAGGTATCGGAACGGAACGGCGTACCGGTCAGGGAAAGGCGCCTTGCCGCTGGATCAAAGGCCTCGCGCAAGCCGTCTCCCCAGGACAGGGCCTCTCCACCGTGGTGGATTTCGTCCAGGATGACCAGCGTCCGGGCGGCTTCTGTTTTGGCACGGTGCAGCATCGGCTTGCTCGCCACCTGGGCATATGTCACAGCGACACCAACGAACCCACGGCCATGCTGGCCGTCGGAATTCTTGAAGTTGGGGTCGATGGCAATGCCCACCCGGGCAGCGGCGTCAGCCCACTGCCGTTTCAGATGGTCCGTAGGGGCAACGATGGTGATCCTGTTAACAACGCCGCTATCCAGCAGCGTGGTGGCAATCCGCAAGGCAAAGGTGGTTTTACCAGCGCCAGGTGTAGCCACTGCAAGGAAATCCTTTGGATGCCTGGCCATATAGAGGTCCAGGGCTTCCTGCTGCCAGGCGCGCAGCTTGGGTGCTGTACCCCAGGCGGCGCGTTCCGGGTATGCCGGAGGCAGGGATGGACCACCAAATAATGTTTCTGTCATGCGGACTCCCCCGGCCTGATGGCAGCGAAAATTAGCCCCGGTTCTCCGGGCACGCGGCAGCGGACCGCATTGCGGTCACGATCGGAAGGGACCTGTGTTCTCTTCCCACCCACTACTTGGAATTGCCCGGGCCGCTGTCTCCACCGTCTTTACCGGGACGGAGTCCCTCATAGATCTCCTTGCACTCCGGGCAGACCGGGAACTTCTGGGGATCGCGCCCCGGCGTCCAGACTTTGCCGCAAAGGGCAATGACGGGCTCGCCGGTCATGGCCGACTCCATGATCTTTTCCTTGCGAACATAGTGCGAGAACCGCTCGCGGTCGCCGGGCTCCACTTCCTGGCGCGTTTCCTCGCGCTCAATGGTGGATGTGGACGTTCCGGCTCCGGAAAGCTCGCGCATGGGGTCGTTTTCGAATGGATCCGGAGGAAGCGTAGTCATGGCATCCATCTTACCGTCTACAGCCCCTGCCACTCCGGCTTGTTGTCATAGGTGTGGCGGTAGTAATCGGCCAACTTCAGCGACGACGCCGCGGCTTCGTCCACCAAAATTGTGGCGTGGGGATGCATCTGGAGGATGGATGCAGCGCAAATGGCAGCTACCGGGCCTTCGACGAAGTCCCGCACTGCCTGGGCTTTTTGTGCACCTGTAGCCACCAGGATGACGTGCCGGGCATCCATGATCGTGCCCAAGCCCTGGGTGACTACATGGTGGGGGACGTCGTCGATGCTGTTGAAAAAGCGGGCGTTGTCCTTACGGGTTTGCTCGATCAGGGTTTTGATCCGGGTGCGGGACGCCAGCGATGAACCGGGTTCATTGAATCCAATGTGGCCGTCCGTGCCCACGCCCAGAATCTGGAGGTCCACGCCGCCGGCGGCTTTGATTGCATCCTCGTAGGCCTGGCAGGCTGCTTCGAGGTCCTCGGCAGCACCGTCCGGCCCATGCACATTCTCAGGCTTGATATTCACCCGGTTGGTAAATTCGCGCCGGATCACCTCGCGGTACGACTCCGGGTGACCGGCCTCAAGTCCGACGTACTCGTCCAGCGCAAAACCGTGTGCCTCGCTGAAGTCCACGCTCCCGGCTTCGTAGCGGCGGGCCAATTCATCGTAGATCGGCAATGGTGAGGAACCCGTAGCCAAGCCCAGGACTGCGTTGGGCTTGCGGCGCACAAGGGCTTCGATGGCATCTGCCGCCAAGGCGCCAATCTGCTTGGTGCCAGGGAGAATGACAACTTCCATCGTCACAGCCTTTCTAGGTAGGAATTGCGAGGTATTAAGAAGAGGTTATCCCATGTCCCATGAGCTGGTCATGGTTGTTACGCGGTTTAGCGGTTCACACTGAGCTGGGCGAACATCTCCGGGCCCCGCGCATCCAGCCATCTACCGCCAAGGCGCACCCCGGCAACCAACAGAACCATTCCCACAAGTGGACCCACCACAAGGTTAATCCAGCCAGGGACGACGCTGCCGGTAAACAGTTGGGCTCCCATCAGCGCAAGCTGCGGGAGGAGCAAAAGAACCAGGACACCCATGCCTATCATTTGCACGGCCAGTGTCTGGGCAACGTTTCCGGGTGGCTTCTTGAACGGGCTGTCACCGGGCAAGGGCACGGCAATGTTGTATCGCGCGGAGATCACCGAGGACAACCCCAAACCAGTGAACAGAGTGCCCAGCGACAGGCCGATCAGGTTCGGAGCCCATGCCCAGGAACCAGTAAAGAAAAACGGACCTATGGAAAAAAGAAGCACAAGAGGCAGGGAAATGGTCAAGCACGCCATGGCACGGCCCAGGCGGTCATCCACACCCCTGACACCTGATGCCAGATGGAGGGCAAAAGCGGTGTTGTCATAGGAAACATCAGCGCAGATGGACCACGCCATGACAAACGCCGTCAGTGGCCCAAGAAGCATGAGCATGCCGTAATCGCCGCTTTGGCTCCCGCTGAAGAAGAAGATCACAGGAAACAGTGGAACCACCACCAGCGAGCCCGCATAACGGGGGTCTTTCATCCAATAAATCAAGGCGCGGGCAGCAACCGCGCCGGCCGGTGTACCTGGCAGGACATCGAACAAGCCACGCTTACCGCCCTTCTTGGCCGAACCTCCGGCGTACGGCGGCGTCACTAAAGCATGTTGAAGCAACGCGTGCCAGCACAGCAGCAATCCGGAAACTGTTGCCCCAGCAATGAGGAGTTTCAGTCCGGCGGAAACAACGTCTCCAGCCTCAAGGTCACCGCCCAGGGACCAGGCCGCGCCAAGAGGAGTCCAGGACACTGTACGGGCAAGCGCAGGGAGATAATCCGCCGTGCCACGAACTCCGTCGACGATACCCACGATGATGGGACCCATCAGCATGAGCGGGATGAAAAAGACGAGGCTGCTGACGTCCTTGAAGCGGCGGGACGATGCCAGTCCGGCAGTCGCCGTCGTCACTACTTTTGACAACACTATGCAGGTCAAGGCCCCCAAAAACGCGCCCAGCAACGCACCCGCCACCGCTGGAAAACTGCGCCACCACGTACCAACAGTGGCAAGCGCGGTAAGGGCTGTGGCGAGGCCCGGGATACCAATGAAACCTGCCAAGGCAAGGCCGGTGAGAAGCTGGCGGGGTGGGATCGCAGATGTGGTGAACCGGGCGGGATCCAGCGTCATGTCAGCTGCGGATGCAAGAAGGGGAACCACTGCCCAGCCAAGCAGCGCTGCAGCCCCGCCCAATACCACCACCGTGTGGGCGATTTCAGCGTCCGCCCAACGCAGGGCAATCAAGGCTCCAATCAAAAGGACCATGATTCCCAGCGCATACAACAGCCCGATGCCCATGCCAATGAGCTGCGCCGGGCTGCGCCTGAAGCCGTTCAGGAGCAACCGCCATTTAAGGCTTAGAAGGTGCGCAACCACTCCAGCCCCTCCGTCCGGTGCCCGCCGCCTACCAATTGCACGAACCGTTCCTCCAGCGTGGAACCGTTCCGTACTTCATCCACGGACCCCGCCGCGAGGACGCGTCCTGCTGCCACAACTGCCACATGGCTGCACATGCGCTGCACGAGGTCCATGACGTGGCTGGAGACGATGACCGTACCGCCGGAAGATACGTAGCTCTCAAGGATGCCCCTGATGTTGGCTGCCGATACCGGGTCCACCGATTCAAAGGGCTCGTCCAATACCAGCAGGCGGGGAGCATGGATCAAGGCCGAAGCCAACGCAATCTTCTTGGTCATACCGGCCGAATAGTCAACCACCAAGGATCCGGCATCGGCTTCAAGGTCCAAGGCAGCCAACAGTTCAGATACGCGCGGGCGAACCACGTCCCGGTCCATGCCGCGGAGCAGGCCCGCGTAGGTGACCAGCTGTTCCCCGGTCAGCCGGTCAAACAAACGGACGCCGTCCGGCAACACACCCATAAGCTTTTTGGCCTCCAGCGGCCGTGCCCAAACATCCACACCGTGGACCAACGCCGTTCCGAAGTCCGGCCGCAGCAGCCCTGTGGCCATCGACAACGTGGTGGTTTTGCCGGCACCGTTCGGGCCAACCATTCCATAGAACGAACCAACAGGAACCTCAAGGCTCACGCCATCGACGGCGATTTTCCCACCGAACCGCTTGGCCAGGCCACGGATGGACAGGGCCGATACAGGCAAGTCCGTGTGCGGGTCTGCTGACAGCCCGGGTTCAACGGCAGATTGCTGCGGTGCAGGCTGGCGAATGTGGGATGGCTCGGGGAGTGGCTCATGGCGCGGTTCCGTCATGAGACCAGCCTAGCCCCGGCTTCCAGTGGTGCCGGGAGGTGCTAGAAGCCGTGGCGGGGTATGGCCCTCTGGTACTGCGGAACCCAGGAAATATCGTGTCCGAGCTCGTACGCGGCCCTGAGCCACCAGTGCGGATCCCGCAGTGCAGCGCGGGCCATGAAGACCGCATCCGCACGTCCATTCGCCACGATATCCTCGGCCTGCGTGGCACTTGTGAGAAGGCCCACAGCACCAGTGAGTACACCGGCGTCGCGTTTTACTTGTTCAGCGAATCCAGCTTGGTAACCGGGAGCGGGCCTGATCTGCTGATGGGCGACGGCCCCGCCGCTGGAGACGTCCACGAGGTCGACACCGTGTTCGGACACCGCCTTCGCGAGGCGGATAGAGGCGTCAACATCCACTCCCCCTTCAGCCCAATCAGTTGCGGAGATCCGCAACAACAGTGGCATGGAGTCCGGAATGACCTCCCTCACGGCGTCCACCACCGCCAGCATCAACCGGTTTCGCCCGTCCTCAGTTCCACCCCAACTGTCCGTTCGTGCGTTGATAAGGGGGCTTTGGAACTGGTGCAGAAGGTATCCATGGGCGCCGTGGATCTCCACAGTGTCGAAACCTACGGCCACAGCCCGCTCAGCTGCGGCAGCAAAGTCGGCAATGACTCCCTGGATGTCTTCTTCGCTCATGGCTTCGGGCGCTGCATAGCCGTCGTAGGGCTGCTGGGCAGGACCAAAAGTGACCCACCCGCCGTCGGATGCTGGAACGGAACCGGTCCGGTCCGAAAACGGCCAGTAAGTCGACGCCTTACGCCCGGCGTGCGCCAGCTGGGCGCCGATCTTGCAGTCGACAGCGCCGTGCCGGTGAACGAAATGGACAATCCGCTCCCAGCCAGCTGCCTGCTCATCGGAGTACATTCCAGCATCCCTGGGGCTGATACGGCCGGATGCATTCACCGCAGCAGCTTCACTCAGGATCAATGCAGCACCACCGGCGGCAAAGGATCCGAGGTGCATCAAGTGCCAGTCGTTGGGTACGCCTTCCCCGGTTTCAGGGGTGCAACTGTACTGGCACATGGGTGACACCCACCCACGGTGCGCAATGCCCAGCGAACGGAGCTGCAGGGGTGTGAACAGCGCCGAGGGCACTAGAAAAGAACCCTCGCAAGCCCTTGACGGGCTTTGGCCACCCGCTCATCCGAGGTGCCCACTACCTCGAAAAGATCAAGCAGGCGTAGACGGGCGGTCTCGCGCTCGGGACCGAAATTCCGGCCGATGAATGCAATGATGCGGTTGAATCCATCCTCGATGTGCCCGCCGGAGACGTCGAGGTCGGCCACGCCCAACTGGGCCTGCACGTTATCGGGCTCCTGTGCGGCCAGTTCCCGCAGGTTTTCAGCTTCGGCAGCTGACATCTTCTCAAGCCGGGCCATCAGCTCCACCTGCGCCAGACCTGCTTTGGCATCGGCGTCTGCAGGCATTTCCAGCAGTGCCTGCTTATAGGCCGCGGCTGCCCCCGCGTAGTCTCCGGCCTCGATCGCGTCGATGGCTGCTTGGTGGAGGGGAGGCAGCGGTGCTGGTTCCGCTTCGCCCTCCGGCGCAGCATCGCCGATGCTCCCGGTGACGCCATTGGCCGCCGCAACCTTGAGCAGCTCATCAACGAGGCCACGGATCTGCTCGTCGTCGGCAGGACCCTGAAAGAGCGGCACGGGCTGGCCCTTGACCACGGCGACAGCCGTGGGAACGGCCTGGACCTGGAAGGCCTGTGCGAGTTGAGGGAACGCGTCCACGTCAGCGGCAGCAAGAATCAATCGACCGCTGTAGCTTTCGACGACGCGCTGGGCAGCGTCAAGGACGGCCGGAGATTCGGCGGCATAGCGTGACCAGAGAAGGAAGAGGACAGGTATCTCGGCGGACAACTGCACCAGATCCTGGAAATTGGTTTCGGTAGCGTCCACGCGAAGGGGTGCACGTCCCGATTCAGCTCCGCCTGATCCGCCGGATTCCGGAGTACCGGAATCGGCAGCCGCGCCTGCGGGCGGGGACTGGGGTGGGGCGGCGGGCCGGCGCAACGACGAGAGGTCGACGGCGCCGCGCAGGTTGAGCTGGCTGGCAGCGGCTGGAGTGGGTCGGTATCCGGGCGAACTCATACCGTCCACTCTAGCCGCTGCCCTGCCAAGGGTGTGCCCTACTTGAAGCTGGCTCCCACAAGTCCGCGGGTAGCCGCTACGAGCTTCATGGGATCAGCTGAACCTGCCGGCGGAATGTAAACCGCCACGGACTCGGCGAAGTTCAGGACCATGCCGGTGGTGGTTTCCTTGCCGCCGGCGAAGACAGCGGAGTCGTCCTCAAGAATGAGTTTGTCCCCTGCCGCTTTCGGCGTCCCTTCGAAGGCGAAGTCCAGGCGTCCCACAACCAGGGCGCCGCCGTCGGCTGTGCGCAGCACCACGGTCTGGTTGTTCACGGGGGTGTGGGAGAACTTGAAGTTGGCACTCGTCCCGTTCTTCACGGTGTCTGCCTGGTAGGCAAGGGCACCGGCGATGTACGGCGAGGATTGACCATCAGCCAGCTTGCTCCTGTTCGGCGAGTCAGGAGTTGTCAGCATCTCACCGAGGATTCCCAAGGCTTCGTTGCCGCTGTAAGCCAAACCGGTCTTGTCATCGGCGGCCGCAGGAGCGGTTCCGTCACGGGGAACGGGGAACGAAGGGAAGTTGGTGCCCGGCTGCAACGGAGCGCTGCCCCAGAGCTTGTAGTTTTCCCGTGGTGAGAGCTGAACCAACGTCAGGACCTGGGGCACGACGTTGCCCTCGCCCTGGGTCAGGGCGAACACGGTACGGGGCCAGTCGCGCTTGGTACTGATGACGCTGCTCTGGAGCTTGGTGGCACGAACCGGCATGCGGGGCTCGTAGGCAGACACCGTAGAGCGGATCTTGTAGTTCTGAGTGCGGACCTGGAGTTCCATCTTGTCCACGCGCGGCGCGAGCTTTGCAGCATCCTTGGCGGCATCCGCTGCGTCCACAGTGCTGGCAACCTGCTCCAGGATGCGCTGTAGCTGCGATTCGAGCATCACAGGTGCTGCGTCCCCTTCCGTCGCAGTGGAAGAAGAGGGGCTGGAAGTGTTCGTAGGCTGAGGGGTGGACGTTGCCTGGGCAGCGATTGCCGTACCTCCCACAAGCGCGGTGGCAAGTGCCGCGGCAACGGCAGTAATCCGCAGGCTTGAGCCTTCCGCTCCAGCGCCCCGGGGACCATCAACCTTGCCGGGCGGCGCCTGGACGGGCAGGGAGGTGGTTTCCCCGCCACTGTGCGGCCCACCGAAGTCATCACCATTGCGGTGCTCATCGCCCTTGCGGCGGTTGCTGATGGCCTTGGAAATGAACGGGAGGGCTACGCCGGCAAGCATGATGATTATGCCAAGCACGATGAGCGGCACGGCCCAAGGCGTGGTTGCGTTATTGGGGAAAGTCATCGAGATGGACGACGGCGCGGGCTTGGTTCCGTCGCTGGCAACCAAGAGAGACCACTCGCCTCCGGCAGGCGGATTCCAGGTGTAGTCCAGCTCTCCACTGGCGTCTTCAGTGTTAACCCACAGATCCGAACCGACAGGAGAGGGAGCTGTTGGTTCGCCGTCGGAGGAGGCCACTTCAAGGGACTTCTGGTCCTTGGAGACACCAGTCAGAGTATTGTGGGCGGTTTTACCCACCCAGGCTTCGACGTCGTCCGGGCGGCCCGTAGCGACGATGAAGTTGCCTTCACCCTGGATCTTGATCTTCACCGGCCCGTCATGGAGGGCGATCAACTTTTGGTCGATCACGGTTAGCGGGGCAGCTTTTGTGTCACTGGGAACCGAGGCCGTCACGGTCTCGGCGGGGGCCCAGAAAGTCAGCTGGCCAATGCCGGCCAGCATCGTCAGCAGGCCCAGCAGCACCAGCAAGGCTGCAGTCTTCAAACGCACAGGATCACCTATCATCAGCGGTCGTTGAACTTCAAGGGTAACCGTTTTGTTATCAAAGAGTCAGATCGGCCCATGGCAACGGAGACGCCCAGATCCCTGCAATGGCGCCGCGAAGGCCGGATTCCGGGCTCCTGATAGTGTGGCGATGATCATGATATCCGGTAGAAAAGGCAGCAGAACCGCGTGAAAGACCACTTGGAGCCCCGTCCCATCGATGAGTCCGGGTCAGCCGTGGTGGATGCCCCCGCGGATGGGACGTCCGCTACTGTTCCGATCCATACCGGGCGTCTGGCCGCAATAGCCCGCAAGCTGCGGCAACCCATTCCCGGAGCCCGCACACGCGTCCGGTTCGAGATGCCTCCCGAGGACGAGGCCGTTGCCGTCGCGGAGGGCATCAAGGCCGACGAGGACAACGATTTCGGCGCTCCAGGTCCCCGCATGTCGTCCCAGCACCCGCTGTATGTGGGCTTCATGGGCACCGCGGGGGTTGGCGTGGCCCTGCTGGTCTTTTATATCGCCAGCAATACCACCCAGCTGATCCTGTGGATCGTTGCCGCACTCTTCATCGCCCTCGGCCTGGATCCGGTAGTCCGATGGCTTGAGACCCGGAAGGTCCCACGCCCCGGCGGCATCCTGATATCTGTCTCTGTCCTGGTCCTTGCGGTTGCCGGGTTCTTTGCAACGTTGATTCCCACCATCGTGGAACAGGTTTCCGAGATCGTCCGGCAGGCGCCGGAGTGGATACGGGGCTTCCTCGACTCGGATTTCTTCCGGACTGTGGACAGCCAGTTCGGCATTCGCGACCGCATCACTACCGAACTGGATAAGTTCGTCAAGGATCCCGAAGCCATGGGCGGCATCTTCGGTGGCGTGGTGGGCTTCGGTTCCACAGTGGCCAACGGATTGTTCGGCACGCTGATTGTCCTGGTGCTTAGCCTGTACTTCCTGGCTGCCCTGCCATCCATGAAGAAATGGGCCTACCGCCTGGCGCCTAGGTCGCGCCGCCCCCGCGTCGAGGCACTTTCGGAAGCGATTACCGATTCAGTAGGCAACTACGTGATTGGCCAGGCTTGCGTCGCCCTGCTGAACGCATTCTTTGCCTTCATCGTCATGAGCATCCTCGGCATCCCCTTCAGCGTCCTGCTTGCCTTCGTGGTGGCGCTGTTGGCCTTCATCCCGCTGGTTGGCGGCATGATCGCCGCCGTCGTGGTTATCCTCGTGGCGCTCACAGCCGGCTGGCAAACAGCCGTCATCTATGCGATCGCCTACTTTGCCTACCTGCAGTTCGAGGCCTATTTCATCTCGCCCCGCATCATGCAGCGGGCTGTGGCCGTGCCGGGCGCAGTAGCCGTGATTTCAGTCATCGCCGGCGGAAGCCTGCTGGGTGTCCTGGGTGCGTTGATTGCCATTCCGACAGCGGCGGCCATCATGCTGCTGATCAAGGAAGTCTTCATCATGCGCCAAGACAGGCACTGACTTTCCCCAGCCTACTCATGCCGCGGTGGCGACCGGGCCCGCCCACTCACGTGGCAGCCCGTCCACGCCGGCACCTGCTGCAGTGACGTCGTCGACGATTTCGTCCAGGACACGCGCCGCGTACTTCTCCCCCACCCACAGGTGCTTGGCACCGTCGACGCCCACCAGCCGGGCTTGGGGTACCAAGCTGAAGCGCTGGGCTGCTTCTGCAGGGCGAAGATAATCGTCGTGTTCCGGAACCAGCACGGTAAGCGGCTTGCCCGAGGCTGCCCACTCCTTGAGGTGGACATCCGTTGCCCGGTGCAGCGGTGGAGACAACAGGACCGCACCCTCGATCTGCGACGCCACGGGTTCAACTGCGCCGTACATCAGTGCAAGTTCCGTCCCGAACGACCAACCCACCAACCACCGATTCGGCAGGCCACGCTCAACAGCGAAACGGACAGCTGCTTCGACGTCGTAACGCTCGCCGATGCCCTCTTCAAACTTGCCCTGGCTGGTCCCGCGCGGCGAGTGTGTGCCACGGGTATTGAACCTCAGGACCGCTACGCCTGCCAAAGCCGGCAGCCTATACGAAGCCTTGCGGTAGACATGGGAGTCCATGAAGCCGCCATGGGTCGGCAGCGGATGGAGGGTGATCAACGTTGCACTGATCTTCCCCGATTCCGGCACGGCGAGTTCCCCCAGCAGGAGTTTTCCGTCTTCCGTGGTGAATTCCACATTCTCCCGACGCGCGGGAAGGACGGTGGAGGCCCGAATCGCCGACGGAGCATCCTGCGCAGTGAAAACGAACGAGGCGGGGTCAAAAGTCATGCCACCAAGCCTAAGGGAACCAACGGGACCTGGTCAGCGATACCGGTAGGTCCGTGACGTCCAGCAGTTGGTGTGCCAGTGCCTGCGCTCGGCCAGCCCGGCCGCTTCGCCAAAAAGGTGGTTATCCGACCACACCACCAGATGTGCGATGCCTGGGAGGATGGCTGTCGAGCAGCCGGGGCAGATGTACTGCTTCTCCGCCTTCCTCGCCGTCATGGTACGGACCATCCAGTCACCATCCGGGGCGCTTTCCCTGCGCGCAATCCCCGCCCTCGCCCGTTCCAGATCCAGTTCCGGGGCCTCGTCTGCCCACTTGCCGGCAGGTTTGTTCGAACGTGTGCTGGCGGCGTTGCGACGAGGGCGGTTGGAGCGGGGCATGATTCCATTCTGCCCCAGCCACCGGCCGCCAACGGGTAAGGTAAGGCGGGTGCGACTCGTCATAGCCCGTTGTTCTGTTGATTATGTTGGCCGTCTCAAGGCCCACCTCCCCCTCGCCACCAGGCTCTTGCTGGTCAAGGCCGATGGCTCGGTACTGGTGCACTCCGACGGCGGTTCGTACAAGCCGTTGAACTGGATGAGCCCGCCGGCCACGCTGCGGGTTACGTCCCCTGAGGAAACCGAAGTGGAAGAGGGCGTGGTTGAGCAGTGGACCGTGCAGTCGGCCAAGACCGATGATCGGCTCATTATCAACATCTATGAACAACTGCATGACACCTCCCATGATCTGGGTGTTGATCCTGGGCTGATCAAGGACGGCGTGGAAGCTGACCTGCAACGCCTCCTGGCAGAACAGATCGAGACCCTCGGAACCGGGTACTCACTCATCCGCCGGGAGTACTTCACCGCCATCGGACCCGTGGACATCCTTGCCCGGGACGCGAGCGGCGCCACCGTGGCGATTGAGCTGAAGCGGCGCGGCGACATCGACGGCGTCGAGCAGCTGACCCGGTATCTGGAGCTGCTGAACCGGGATCCACTACTGGCGCCAGTCCGGGGGATTTTTGCAGCCCAACAGATCAAGCCCCAAGCCAAAGTCCTGGCCAACGACCGCGGAATTGACTGCATAACACTGGACTATGACGCCATGCGCGGCGTGGATGACAGCGAATCCCGGCTCTTCTGATTCTTCCCTGTTCTCGCTCGGTTCTCCCTGGGTTCTCCCCGGGGTTTTCCCTGGGTTCTCCCTCTGGGGGGAACCTTAGGCCACTAGAATCAGAGTCATGACTGCCGCAGACCATTTTGCCCATTCTTCCGCGCCCAGCCAGCAGATCCTCACGGGAACACTTGTAAGTGACGGCGCGGTGGTGGAAGACGGCCTCCTGGCCATCGACGGCGACCGCATTGCTTATGCCGGGCCGGCGGACGGCTTTGACGCGGATGAGTTTGACGGCTTCGGGCACGCCATACGCATCGGTGCGCCCAGCGGCCACTTCATCTTCCCTGGTTTGGTGGACGTCCACTGCCACGGCGGAAATGGTGGGGACTTTCCAGGCGGGGAGGAGGCCTCGGCCCGCAAAGCAGTTGAGTTCCTGCACCGCTCCGGCACCACAACTTTCCTCGCGAGCATGGTTACCGCGCCCCGGGAGGACCTCCTTCGCGGGATCGAACTGTATGTGAAGCTCGTCGACGAAGGCCTTGTGGCCGGCATCCACCTGGAGGGCCCTTTCCTCTCCCATGCACGATGCGGCGCCCAGAACCCGGACTACCTGCTGGAGCCGGACCTGGACCTCATGAACGAACTCGTGGGTGCTGCCGCCGGCAAACTTGCCACCATGACATATGCCCCGGAATTGCCGGGGGCCGCTGCCTTGGTAGATTTAATGACCTTCCACGGCGTGACGCCATCGTTGGGTCACACCGACTGCGACGACGCCACAGCCGCTGCGTCGTTGGCTGCGGCCCGTGAAGGACTGGAATCGGCAGGGTTCGACGGCGTCAGCTCGCTCCCGACCGTGACGCACCTTTTCAATGGGATGCCACCAATGCACCACCGCGCGCCAGGCCCCGTTGCTGCTTGCCTGCGGGCCGCCCAGTCGGGGAAAGCAGTGCTGGAACTCATCGCCGACGACACGCATCTGGACCCCAGCACTGTGGCTACCGTATTTCAGTTGGTGGGCGCTGCCAACATTCTTCTGGTGACCGATTCAATGTCCGCTGCCGGGCTTTCGGACGGAAACTACATGCTCGGGCCCTCGCCGGTGACCGTGAGCAATGGCGTGGCGACCCTGGATTCCACTGGTTCCATCGCAGGAGGCACAGCCACACTCCTGGAAGTGGTCCGCAAAACCGTGGCGGCGGGTGTCGCCCTTCCGGACGCCATCTGCTCGGCGACTGCAGTGCCTGCAGCCATTCTTGGACTCTCTGACGAGGTGGGTGGATTGCGGCGGGGCCTTCGCGCTGACGTTGTTACTACCGATCAGGAACTGGGCCTTACTGCGGTCATGCGTAACGGACAGTGGCTGGCTTAGGACAATCAGACGACGGTGAATTGCGGTTGTCAGCGTTACCTTCTTTTTACCGAAAATTTTCCCGAATTGCCTTAAAGACCGTTGACCTCCGGCACGGCACATGAAAGTGTTGTAGCAGTCTTTGTGTAGGTGGTTTTCATGCTCGCAAGACGAGTTGCGAGCGTGAAGCTCCTGCGAAACCATACAGGCCAAGCCTGGACGGAATCCGGATCTTCTCGCGGAGTAACAAGGGCCGGTACGAGGTGTATCGGACTGATGTTCCATAATGAGGAGAAATACATGGCACTGGGAACCGTCAAGTGGTTCAACGCTGAAAAGGGCTTCGGCTTCATCACCCCGGATGACTCGGATGGGGATGTTTTCGTTCACTACTCTGAGATTCAGACCGGTGGTTTCAAGACCCTCGATGAGAACCAGCGCGTTCAGTTCGAGATCGGTCAGGGCGCCAAGGGCCCCCAGGCAACCGGCGTTACGGTCGTCTAGTCTTACCTGTTGATTTTGTTTGTTGCAGTTTCAACTGACATGTTGGTCCCGGCTTTCGAGGCGGGACCAACATGTTTAATAGTCAGAATGTCTGATATTTCAACGACTCCTGTTACAAACCGTGAAGAAATGCGGGACGCCATCTTGGAATAGGCGTTGACAATTCAAGCAACGAGGGTTCGCAGTAATCTGGCGGATTGTCGAACAGACAATCCCGGAAGGTATGCGCGACTCAATGCCCTGCCTATTGCCGGGAGGTGCAACGGGTCTTGGTAATACATGTACAAAGTTCGGTAGTCCGGTTGGAAACGTGATTTAAAAGAAGCCAACGATCGGAAACCATAAACAGGCTCCAGCGCCTGGCCAACCAGGTCCAGCATGCCGGCAAGTCCCTCGGCCCGCTGATCAATCTCACCCTTTTCCCGTGCCAGGGGCGAACCGGAAAGGGATATGGCGTCCACGGACTCCCGGAGATGCAGGATGGCCGAGGCAATCAGGAATTCCATCACTCCGGGGAAGGCATCGCCACGGCGACGCATGAAGTCCAAGGTCCAGCTCACAACGTTGCCGTCCCGGTAGACCGGAAGCCAGCTGGTCACCCCGTAAACGAACCCCTTTGCGTCAGTTGCCACGCAGCACAACACATCAGGGTCCTCGAGCTCATCCAGGCCGCCCAACGTGAACCCCATCTCAGGTACGCGCTTTTGCGCAGCCCACTCTTCGGACACCTCGCCCACTTGCGCCCGCAGGGCATGCGGAAGCGCGGCATACCGACCCCATGTGGCGGTGATTCCCATCTTTGCTGCCCGGTTGAGTGATGTCCTGACGTTCTGCCACTCCTTGCCGCGGAACTCCAAGCCCCTGATCCTCAAGCGGGTTTCCTGGGCGACGGCAACCCTTCGAAAACCGCGGGCCTGAAGCATAGGCCATAATTCATCGGTGCAGGAGTAGAGGCAAGGTATCAAGGCATGCTGGGAGCAGTAGTCAAGGAATCCTCCAGCCGTCTCCGCATGGTGCTCCTTCGCACCTACGGGACCCGCCAAAGTCAGGGCGACATGGCCATGCTGCTGATAGGCCACTCCCCCGGTCCCCCGGGGATTGAACCAGTATTTGTTCGGCTCCCAGAGCGCCATCCAAGACAGCGAATCACCGCCGGTTTTCACCAATTCACGTGCGCGATCCCTTCCTTGATGGTCCAAACCTGCGGAATGGTGGCCTCGGATGAGGAGTACCCACGCTCCAATCAATGCCACTAGCCAGAAGACGGTGCCGGAGTAGGAAAACAGGAACACTTCAAGAGCGTCGCGCTCAGCAAACACTTTCCGGTACACGCTGGGCAACGGAACCGGCAGGTACTGTCTGGCGAGCTCGGCACCCAAACCCAAGAGGCCGCCGTCGCGCGTCATACCGCCTGAAGCCAACCACACGCCAGCGTACGCGAGCGCCAGTGTTCCGCCGGTGAGGCCAACGAGCCAGAAGACCCGCCGCCGCATCCGGGCAGAAGACTCAACGCGGAAATGTCCACGATAAGCGAACAAGAGGACCGCCAGGGTCAGCGGAACCAAGACCAGGGGAATGAGATGTACAACAGCCGGGTTCAACGTGGGCACTCGACGCCCTTGAGGCAACGGGATGCTGGCGAAAAGCCCCAAATAAACTGTGGAAAGGGCCACGACCAACAGTTGGACACCGATGGCTATCCCAAGGGCCAGACGCCTGCCACGACGCATGCCCTCGGCGCAAATGAGCAACAACACCACGGGCACGACAGCCAGGGCCAGCCCGAAAGGGCCCGTGTAACCCTGGCGGCTTAACTCAAGGCAAGCAACGTCGATTGTCCCACCGCAAGTGCTTTCCAATTGGCTCAGTGTCGGGAGCGGGTTCAGGATGACATCCCGCAAAATTGCCAGAGGACCGGACGGGCTCTTGGCGGCAGCAGTCAGGATAGGGCCGGCAGCGAAAATGGCCATGGTGAGGGCCAGCAGGTTCCGGACTTCGCGGCCCGTGGAGCGGTGTAAATGAAGGTGACCCTGGCTGCTCTGCATCCACCAGGCAGCTCCAAGGCCGATCAACGCTCCCACAAGGCCCATCACTGTCTCGGCATGTCCGATGTACAGCACCAGCAGCAGGGACAAGGAGAGCACCACGGTCCTCAGGCGTCGTTGCCACAGCGTCGGCAGCAACGCACTGGCTGCAAGTGCCGTAGCGATCAGGGCGCCATAGGGTCCGATCAGCGGGGTATCCACCATCCTGGAGATCCAACCGTCATCCATGTACAGCGCCACTTGGGTGACCAGGAGGAACGCCGCAATGCACGCAAACTGACTCCCCAGGAAGACACCGGCCGTCCGGAGGAAGCCGAAACGCCGCTCCGCCAGCCCCAACAGGAAGAGGATCATGAGGGCTGCCGTGACAAACGCCAACAGGTTGGTGGTGAAGAACAGCGACGTCCAGATGGACCACCACTGCCCCGACCGCAGACCGGCCAGGGTCACTCCCGCCACAGGCAGCAAGGATTCTGCAGGTCCCGCAAGGATACTTCCGGACAGAAGGGACACCGCTACGAACAAGGCAAGGACGAACGTGGTGAACGGTGTGGCGCGGAGATGTTTGGCGGTCTGCCTCAAGGCCGGCTGCACGACGCCTTTCAGGGCAAGGCTCATTGGCTTAGTCCCCATCGGGAAGACAGGAACTCCAAGGCACCAGGCATACCCCTGACCACTGTGTCCCAAGAGTGGCCGGCGTGTTGAATGGAGTGCGCTTCCGTGGTGAAACCCGCTTCCTTCCCAGCATCCGCGAGAACGTGCATGTAGTCGGTAAACTCAGTGTCAGTGGCTCCTGCAGCCAAGTACAGGCCGCTGCCTTCGTAATTCCGCTGCTGCATCAAGAACAATGGCGTCCTTGACTCGAAAGCGCCCACGTCGCCTTCGAACGAGTCTGCGATGGTCTTATTCCGGTCCTTCGCCAGGGAAGGCTCCCGTTCAGCGGAAAAACCCACTATCGAAGTGAACAGTTCGGGATGGTTTGTCCCCATCTGTACGGCGCACGTACCGCCGAACGAAAAACCACCAACAGCCCACAACCGATGATCTTTTGATACGTCCAAGGTGGAGCTGATCCAGGTGGGCACATCCTGGGACAGGTAAGTGTCAGCCTGCGCGATGCGGCTGTCCATGCACAGCGTATTGGCGTTTCCCGAGCCATTTGGGTCCACCACGATCGCGACCGGTGCGATGCCGCCATGGGCTTCAGCAAACCTGTCCAGTTGTGCGCGGAGTTGGCCCCCGGTTAACCAGTCGGCCGGACCACCGGGCTGCCCTGAAAAGAGCACCAGCACCGGCAAACTTGGCCGTGCTGCAGTTTGATAGGCCGGTGGAAGGTAGATGTAGGCTTCGCGTGCTGTGAAGCCCGATGCGTTTCCCGGGATTTGAGCCTTCCGAAGGATGCCGCTCCGCGGCATTGACTCCGGAGCTTTCCAAACCGAGGGCGCAGGTCCCGGCTTGCTGTCCGGAGCGCGTTGAAGGCTTGACTCCAAAGGTTGAATCCGGGCGACGGCCGTGCCCAGAAGGTCAGCGACAGTGTTGTTGAGGCCAAAGTACGCATTGACCTGGACGAGGCTCACGAGGACTACGCCAAGCATGGCAGCAAGGCTTCGGACACGGCTCTTCCAGGTGGCGCGCGGAAAGCGGGCCCCAAACAGCAGGGCGGCCGCGACAGCCGGAACCGACCAGGCCACAGTCTCAAAGGGAAGATTTTCCGAGAAGATGGCCATCAGATCAACCAGGATCCAATGTGCCAGGACCACAAGGCCAACAGCACCCGCCAAGCAGGCTGCGACCGCCAGCGGCCRGGAAGATTGGCGCTTCCACAGCAGGTACACCGCCCCCGCCATGCCCGCAATGATGCTCAACCACAGGAATGGACCATCAACAAGGCTGATGTCCAGAAGAGAATCCATGGGGCCTAACGCCAGGTTCCGACGCCGATGACAGGCCCGGCTTCGAGCCAGGAGGAAAGACCGGCATAGGCATCGAAGTTCATGGCAAGCATGAACTTCTTACCTTCATATTGGAGTTCAACCACGACGACGCCAGGCTGCACCTTGACGAGCTCATCCTCAGTCGGTTGACGCCGGCCAAGAAGCTCCAAGGAACTGCGTTTGTATCTATGTTTTGGGATCACGCTCAGGGACACCAAGCGGAACCACTCAAGTTCATTGTCCTGATAACGACAAACCCCCATCTGCCAACTGTTTCCAGCCGTGCAAATGGAGGCGTCAACCGTGCCCAGGGCGCGCCGCAGGTTGAAGCGGCGCACCCCAAAAAGGCACAGTGAAAAAATCAGCAACGCAAACGCCGTTGCCAGGGCGATGAACGGAATAAGGGAATCGTCCATCAAGGTCGTGCTATCGGATCCCCGCTGTAGCCGCTTCGCCCATTTGGGCGTTGTCAGCAACAATGACCACACGATCGTTGTCCACGGAGAAGAATCCACCGTCAACAACTACCGCAATACGGTCACCGGAAACCGGCTGGATTGCCAGCTCACCCTCAGCCAGGATGGCCAGGAGGGGCGAGTGGCCCGGCAGGATTCCGATTTCACCATCGCTGGTGCGGGCCTTCACCATCTTGGCCGCGCCGGACCACACAAAGTGGTCCGCTGCGACAATCTCAACCTCGAGCTCAGCCATACTACTTGGTCTGTTCCTGGATCTTGGCCCATTGGCGCTCGACGTCATCCAGGCCGCCGACGTTGAAGAACGCCTGCTCTGCGATGTGGTCCAGCTCGCCGTCGCAGATAGCAGTGAAGCCTTCCACGGTGTCCTTGATGGACACGGTGGAGCCTTCGACGCCGGTGAACTGCTTGGCGGTGTAGGTGTTCTGGGACAGGAACTGCTGGATACGACGTGCACGAGACACGACGATCTTGTCTTCTTCAGACAGTTCGTCAACGCCGAGGATGGCGATGATGTCCTGGAGTTCCTTGTTCTTCTGCAGGATCTGCTTTACACGGACAGCCGTGTTGTAGTGGTCCTTGCCGATGTACTGGGGGTCCAGGATGCGGGAGGTCGACGTCAGCGGGTCAACGGCCGGGTACAGACCACGGGAGGCGATTTCACGGGAAAGTTCCGTGGTCGCGTCGAGGTGTGCGAAGGTCGTTGCCGGAGCTGGGTCGGTGTAGTCATCAGCAGGCACGTAAATAGCCTGCATCGAGGTGATGGAGTGACCCTTGGTGGAGGTGATGCGCTCCTGGAGGAGACCCATCTCGTCAGCGAGGTTCGGCTGGTAACCCACTGCGGACGGCATGCGGCCGAGCAGCGTGGAAACTTCCGAACCTGCCTGCGTGAAGCGGAAGATGTTGTCGATGAAGAGCAACACGTCCTGGTTCTGAACATCGCGGAAGTACTCCGCCATTGTCAGAGCCGACAGCGCAACACGCAGACGCGTTCCCGGCGGCTCATCCATCTGGCCGAAGACAAGGGCGGTGTCCTTGAGAACGCCGGCCTCTTCCATTTCAACCCAGAGGTCGTTACCTTCACGGGTACGCTCGCCAACACCGGCGAATACCGAGGTACCACCGAAGTTGCGGGCAACACGGGTGATCATTTCCTGGATCAGAACGGTCTTGCCAACACCAGCGCCGCCGAACAGGCCGATCTTTCCACCCTTGATGTACGGGGTGAGGAGGTCGATAACCTTGATGCCGGTCTCGAGCATCTCCGTGGAGCCCTCGAGGGAAGCGAAGGACGGAGCCTTGCGGTGGATCGGCCAGTAAGCGTCAGCCTTGATCTCGGACTCTTCAACATCCAGCGGCTTGCCGAGGACGTTGAAGATGTGGCCCTTGACGCCGTCGCCGACGGGCACAGAGATCGGAGCGCCGGAGTCCCGCACGGTGGTACCGCGGACGAGTCCGTCGGTAGCCTGCAGGGAGATGGCGCGAACGAGGTTGTCACCCAAGTGCTGGGAGGTCTCGAACGTGATGGTCTTGGTCTGGCCATTGAGAGTGATCTCAGTGGTCAGAGCGTTGTAAATCGAGGGGATTGCGTCAGCCGGGAATTCGACGTCGACAACCGGACCAATAACACGGGCAATGCGGCCGGTGGCACCGGCCGTTGCTACGTGTTCGGTAGCAGTGGCAGTCATCTCTCTCACTTCACTCAGTAGATGGCGTGGGGTTAAGTTTATCTGTTTGGTGCAGGTGCGGCTTCGAGCCGAATCCGTACCGGCTAGGACGCGAGGGCGTCGGCGCCAGCCACGATCTCGGAAAGCTCCTGCGTAATCTCGGCCTGACGGGCCGTGTTGCGAAGGCGCGTGTACTTCTTGATCAGGTCCGTAGCGTTGTCACCGGCCGACTTCATGGCGCGCTGGCGGGCTGCGAGCTCGGAAGCTGCCGCCTGCAGCATGGCTGCGAAGATGCGGGACTCGATGTAACGCGGAAGCAGGGCGTCAAGGACCTGCTCCGTTTCCGGTTCAAACTCGTACAACGGCAGCAGCTCTGACTCCGAGGCTGCTTCCTCTTCGACGACCTCCAAGGGAAGCAAACGGATAACCGTCGGCTCCTGGGTCACCATGGACTTGAAGCGGGTGTAGACGACGTGGATTTCGTCCACGCCACCCTCTTCGAAGTCAGTGGCGAAGTCTTCGAGAAGTGCCGCTCCGACTTCCTGTGCGGTTTCGAATTCCGGTGCGTCCGTGCCGCCAGTCCATACACGGGCGTAGTCACGGTTGCGGAAATCGAAGTACGCTTGCGCCTTGCGGCCCAACAGGTACGCCTTGACTTCCTTGCCTTCTGCATGAAGAAGCTCGGTGAGACCTTCAGCCTGCTTGAGCACACTCGCAGAGTAGGATCCTGCAAGGCCACGGTCCGAGGTAATGATCAGGACTGCGGCACGGCGGATCTGCTCCGGCTCGGTGGTCAGCGGGTGGTCGATTTCGGTCTGGCTTGCGACAGCAGAAACGGCGCGGGTAATCGCGTTCGCGTAAGGCAGTGAAGCTGCTACGCGGGCGCGGGCCTTACCGATGCGCGAGGTAGCGATCAGTTCCATCGCCTTGAAGATCTTGCGCATCGACGTCGTCGAGCTGATCTTCTGACGGTAGACCCGAATCTGGGCTCCCATACTTATCCTTTCCTAAGTTCCCGACGTACTGCCCTGCCGGGGCCCTTGCGGACCCCGGCAGAACAGGTCATCGAAACTAGCGCTTCTGCTTGACGATCTTTTCCTGGTCGACGTCGCCACCGGAGATCGGTGCGTGCTCTTCGTGTCCGGCGCCAACCAGGTGGTTGTCGCCCTCGCCGAAGAAGCCCTTCTTGAAGGAGACGATGGCTTCCTTCAGTGCGGCAGCGGTGTCGTCATCCAGGACGTTGGTCTGAGCCAGCGTGGTCAGGATGGAGGACTTGTGCTTCAGGTGTTCCAGGAACTCGGACTCGAAGCGGCTGATGTCTTCAACCGGGACGTCGTCCAGGTAACCGTTGGTACCAGCCCAGATGGAGACAACCTGGTCCTCAACCGGGAACGGTGAGTACTGGCCCTGCTTGAGCAGTTCCATCAGACGTGCACCACGGGTCAGCTGCTGGCGGGAAGCCGCATCCAAGTCCGAAGCGAACATGGCGAATGCCTGCATGTCACGGTACTGCGCCAGGTCCAGCTTCAAGGTACCGGAGACCTTCTTCATGGACTTGACCTGGGCAGCGCCACCGACGCGGGAGACCGACACACCAACGTCAACAGCAGGACGCTGGTTGGCGTTGAAGAGGTCAGACTGAAGGAAGATCTGGCCATCAGTAATGGAGATCACGTTGGTGGGGATGTAAGCGGAAACATCGTTGGCCTTGGTTTCGACGATCGGAAGACCGGTCATCGAGCCTGCGCCGAGCTCGTCAGAGAGCTTTGCACAACGCTCCAGCAGACGGGAGTGCAAGTAGAAGACGTCGCCCGGGTAGGCTTCGCGTCCCGGCGGACGACGCAGCAGCAGGGAAACCGCGCGGTAGGCTTCGGCCTGCTTGGAAAGGTCATCGAAGATCACCAGAACGTGCTTGCCACCGTACATCCAGTGCTGGCCGATAGCCGAGCCTGCATACGGTGCCAAGTACTTGAAGCCGGCGGGGTCCGAGGCCGGGGAGGCCACGATGGTGGTGTACTCCAGCGCGCCATGGTCCTCAAGGGTCTGGCGCACTGCGGCAATGGTGGAAGCCTTCTGGCCAACACCAACGTAAACGCAGCGGACCTGCTTGGTGACATCGCCCGAAGCCCAGTTGGCCTTCTGGTTGATGATGGTGTCCACAGCGATTGCGGTCTTGCCGGTCTGGCGGTCACCAATGATCAGCTGACGCTGGCCACGGCCGATCGGAATCATGGCGTCAATAGCCTTGAGGCCGGTCTGCATCGGTTCGTGAACCGACTTGCGCTCGGTGACGCCCGGAGCCTGGAGTTCCAGTGCACGGGTGGTCTCGGCCTTGATCTCGCCGAGGTCGTCGATCGGTTGGCCCAGCGGGTCGACAACGCGACCGAGGAAGGCATCGCCAACCGGTACGGACAGGATCTCACCGGTGCGGTGTACTTCCTGACCCTCTTCGATACCGGTGAAGTCACCGAGGATAATGACACCGATCTCGCGGACGTCAAGGTTCTGGGCCAGGCCCAGCGTGCCATCTTCGAAGCGAAGCAGCTCGTTCGCCATGACCGAGGGAAGACCCTCAACACGGGCGATGCCGTCACTTGCGGTGGTCACACGACCAACCTCTACGCGCTCTGCGTTTCCGGGTTCGTAGGACGCCGCGAACTCGTTCAACGCATTACGGACGTCGTCGGCGTTGATGGTCAATTCGGCCATCTGCAGTCCCTGCTCTCCTGTTTTCGTGATCATCGTTGCTCACGATGACCGGGTTTTATATCAGTTAAGTTGTGCTTTGTCTTCGCTAGCCAGCGAGCTGACGGCGGAGGTCGGTCAGGCGGCCGATAACAGAAGCGTCAAGCACTTCATCGCCCACCTGAACCCGGATTCCACCAATGAGGCGGGGGTCAACATTGAGGTTGACCTTCAGCTCGCGGCCGTACAGGGCGTTAAGCCCGGCCTGCAGACGGCTGGCCTGCGTTTCCGTCAACGGACGGGTAACGCTGACAGTAGCAATCCAGCGCTGCTGACGCTTGGCTGCAAGCTTGGCGAAGGACTCGACGAGCTTGCTCGGCTTGACACCGCGCGGCTGTGTTACGGCTTGGCTGATGAGAACCTTTGCTTCCTCGCTGGCGCCAGGAACAAGCTTCTCGGCAAGTGCCACCTTGGCCGCTGCGGATGCCTGCGGCTCAGACAGAGCACGTTGTACTTCGTGGCTGGAAGCGACGGCCTGGTTGAAAGCAAACAGATCGTTTTCCAGCTCTTCCAGCCCCGTAATACCAGAGGCAGAAACGGCCGACTTGTTTTCAGCTACGGCAATGACAACCGTGGCGGCAAGAGTCTCGAGTGCATCGCCGATATCGCGTGCAGATGCCCAGCGTAAGCCAGCCAGTCCGCCTGCGATTTCAGCAGCATCAGCGGAGACTTTTCCGCTAACCAGCTGCTTGACCAGCGCCGACTTCTCGTCTCCACTACGGGACGGGTCAGTCAAGGCGCGGCGCAAGCCAGCCGAGCTGTCCACCGTTCCCAGGATTCCGAAGAGGTCCTTTGCCAACTGCAGCGAGGCAAAAGGAAGCTTTGCTTCCAACTGCGCCAGCGCCGTGGTCAGCGATTCGCTCGATATACCTGCCATTACTTAGCTGCACCTGCGTTCTGGGTCTCCAGATCTGCCAGGAAGCGGTCCACAACGCGTGCGGCACGCTCATCGTCAGTGAGTGCTTCACCAACGATGCGGCCAGCCAACGTGGTAGCCAAAGTGCCAACCTCTGAGCGAAGCGAGACAACAGCTGCCTGGCGCTCGGACTCAATGGCGGCGTGTGCCTGCTCGGTGATGCGGGCAGACTCGGCAGCAGCCTTCGCCTTCAGGTCCGCGAGGATCTGGGCGCCTTCAGCGCGTGCTTCTTCGCGGATCCGGTTGGCTTCGGCGCGGGCATCGGTGAGCTGCTGCTTGTACTCTTCAAGAGCTGCAGAAGCTTCGGCCTGTGCCTTTTCTGCCTTTGCGATGCCACCTTCAATCGCTTCGGCGCGCTCTGCGAAGGTCTTCTCGAACATCGGGACAATGAACTTGACCACGATGTACAGGAGGACAGCAAAGCCGACGAGGACGACACCCATTTCCCAAACATTGGGAACGAGAGGGTTAGTGGCCTCTTCGCCTTCAGTGGCGGCTGAGATGATCAGCTGATTCATATTTCACCCGTCCTATCTACTCGTGTGTGGAATTCGCCTGGTTCTTCGGTTTACTTGAGAACGAAAGCGAAGACCAGGCCGAGGATGGCGAGGGCTTCGGTCAGAGCAAGACCAAGGAACGCGATCGGCTGCAGCACGCGCTGAGCTTCCGGCTGACGTGCAACACCGTTGATGTAGGCGGCGAACACGAGACCCACACCGATACCACCGCCGATGGCCGAGAGACCGTAGCCGATGAGGTTGAGGGAGCCGTTGATGGAGCCTTCCATTTTTTCTTCCTTTCAAGATGCCGCCCGTGCGGCAGGTTGTTTGGGTTGCTTCATCCCCGCGAGGGGAAGATTTGGGAGCCTAGTGGCTGTCGGCGTGCAGTGCGCCTTCGATGTAGATCGCGGTCAGCAGAGTAAACACGTATGCCTGCAGGGCCATGATCAGTGCTTCCAGCATGTACATTGCGATGGCGCCGGCCAGGACCAGGACCGAGGCTCCCTTGAGCAGGACGTTCTCCTGCATGACAAGGAACTCGATGCCGGATCCGGCGAGCATGACGATCAAGTGGCCGGCCAGCATGGTCGCGAACAGACGGAGGCTGTGCGTGACGGGGCGGACCATGAAGTTCGAGATGATTTCGATCGGGACCACGATCGGCAGGATGTACCACGGCACGCCCGAAGGAACCGTTGCCAGCTTGAAGTACTTCAGGCCGTTTTTCTTGATGCCGATTGCGATCCATGTGACGTATACAACTGCAGCGAGCACATAGGCGCCGCCAACGTGCGAGAAGCTCGGGAGCTGGATCACGGGGATAGCGCCGTAGATGTTGTTCACCAGAATGAAGAAGAACAAGCTGAACAACAGCGGGACGTACTTGATGAAGTCCTTGCCGCCGATGATGTCCTTGGCGATGCTGTTACGGACGAAGCCATAGGCCATTTCGCCTGCGAACTGCAGCTTGCCGGGAACCAGCTGCTGCTTACGTGCAGCGAGGATGAAGAATGTAGCGATAATGACGACCGAAAGGATCACCAGCAGCATCTGCTTGGAGAAGCCATCGTGCGCACCCCAAGGCAGGATTGCCGGCAGGTGCATTTCGTCGATTCCGGGTGGGGTGAATGACCCCGAATCCTGGGCGGGGAGCGCAAGCGCGATCAACGCGTTTCCTCTCTGCTGTGTCCATCATTGGGCATTGGTTGGAAGCCGGACGCGCTCGACGCATCCATATTCCGTGTGAAATTATTTGGCATTACTGTCCCCGTCCGTGGACGGACCGCTGTCTGCGTTGCTCTCGCCAGAAGAAGAGCTTTGCCTGGTGAGGCCGTGCATATGGGAAAGATAGAACCCTCCTGCGGCTCCCAGCAGAGCGCCAAGGAGCACAATCCAGCGGGTCCCCCACAGATTATCCAGACCCCAGCCTATCAAACTCCAGACAATGATCCCGCCAACGATGTAGCTGAAGACGGCGATGCCGGCGTTGTATCCACCATCGCTTCCGGCGTCGGCAGAATCGTCGGCCGCACTTTGCGATCGGGCGTGGCCGGTCAGCTGGGAGTTGCGCTTACGCAGAGACATCCGTGCCGCCCTTCTCATCCGCAGGATCGTTGTAGATCTGCAGGCGGGCTTTGCTGAAACCGTAGATCTCTGCAGCCTGCCAAAGGACGACGGCAACAACTGCGCCGATGATGAACCATCGGCCGTGCAACCAGGCCGGAGTACCAATAACAAAGAGGACCACGGCGAATCCAACGACTTTTACGAAGTACGTCGCCACGAACAGGCCGACAGCGCCGGAAGGATTATTGCGGCCAACAAAATGACCGATCAGAAGGCTGATCGCAAAGAAGAGCATGACCAGCGCGGCCCCGAATGCTGCGGATAGCGCGCCTTGGCCACCGTTAATGAACGCTGCGACGATACTCGTCACGACCAATCCGGCCAGAGCAGCAGCAGAGCTCACGAGCAGCAGGCGGAGCCACAGATTGGACGTCTCCCCGGAAACTCCAACAACACGTTTACCGGACGGGCGTCCGGAATCGGCGTTGGATGTCATGGGGATACCAATCCTCGTGGCACGGGTGCCATATTCTCAAAGTGGGGTTACGGGCGAGTGACTGTCCGCAGAAAGAATTCTACATGAGATAGAACTGTGACCATAACCGGAAGTCATGCGCGCTCCCCTGGTCCTGCCGCATTCCGCGTGAAGTACGGCCATGCGGTAACAGCGGCCATGACAAGGGCAGCTACAACCACCACGATCAACACAATCTGCCAAGGGAACACTGCGAAAGCAACACCGCCGAACGCCAGGATGCACGTCCAGACATAAAGCATGACGACGGCGGTGCGGTGCGAGTAGCCGAGGTCCACCAACTTGTGGTGGAGGTGCCCACGGTCTGCAGACCACGGAGACTGTCCCCGGGCGGTCCTGCGAACCACAGCCATCCCGAGGTCCAGGAGCGGAAGGGACAGGACGGCGAACGGCAGGAGGATCGGGATGATCGTGGGAATGCCGTTGGCGCGGTCATAGAGCCCGGATCCGATTTGCCCCGTGGCCACTACGCCGGCTGAAGCCATGAGGAGACCGATGAGCATGGCACCGGAGTCCCCCATGAAGATCTTGGCTGGAAACCAGTTATGCGGCAGGAAGCCGATGCAGCCACCCACCAGGATCGCCATCAGGAGTGTCGCAAGGTCTGAATTGTCAGTGGATGGGTTGTTCCGGTGCACCCAGTACGCCGTGAGAAAGAAGGCACCGCCCCCTATGGTGGCCACACCTGCGGCCAGTCCATCCAGGCCATCAATGAAGTTGACTGCGTTCATGGTGGTAACAATCAGCCCGGCTGTCAGGACAATCTGGACGAGCTCGGATTGAATCAGGATCGGTTCAGGGATGAATGGAACCACAGACATCCGCACGCCCCAGATCGCGACGATGAAAGCCGCAGCTGCTTGCCCAAGGAGCTTGATCCACCAGCGGATGTCGAGGATATCGTCCGCGACCCCCACCGCGACGATCACTACTGCTCCGGCCAATATGCCCCACGGAGCATCGTTATGCCTGAAAATGTCCTTGACGAAGAAAGAGTTACTTGCCACCACGAGCGCAGCAAAAAAGCCTGCAAAGATGCCAAGGCCGCCCAGTTTTGAGATGAGTGCGGAGTGCATGTCCCTGCTGCGGATAGGACGGTAAAGCCGTAATTTGTTCCCGAGTACGCGGGCTCCCCACGTACCGGTGTAAGACACCACTGCAGCCGTGAGCGCCATCAGCAGGTACATGATCATGACGCGGCTCCGGAAAACAGCCCAATGCCGGAATCAGGTACACGGACCAACGTATGCAGCCGGTGGGCCGCTGGAAAGCCGTGTAGTTCTGGGCAGGTCAAGGTGTGGATTTCTGTCTGTCGATAAATGGAACTACTCCGTCGCCATGCCTGCACCGGCTGTGCCAAATGATGCTGGGAATTCTGTGGACTCTAGTCACGATACTAGTGCCAACGGCGGTGACCACCGGCGTGACGCAGCCGCAAAGCCACAGCTGATGTGCTGTGGCCAAGCGGCAGGCTTCTACTTGGCGGGCTCCTGGACGTTGCGCAGGGCGTAGATCCCCTTGAGCACTTCGGCGTTGGACCGGGGCGCCTTCAAACTGTGGCGCAGGCCCTTGAACAAGCCGTCAAGCAGTACTTTGCGGTTTGAGGACGCAGCAATGGTCTTTGCCCAATTGCGGAGCGAAGCCCCGGTAAAGAGGACCTTTTCCCAAGGGGCCAAAGCGTTGGATCTGGTGTAAACCCAGAGTTTGTTACGAACCTCGTAGTAGAAACGAGGGCCGGGGTCCGCCCCTGCATCTCCAAACACTTTCGTATGATGGTTGGCTACTGACGCACTGGTAGCCAAGGCAGTTCCCCGGCGCGAAACCCTTGCCGTGTATTCGAGGTCATCGTTCCAGATGAAGTAATCGGCAATGGGCAGTCCGTGACGCCGGATCTCGTCGGCGCGAATCAGGACAGAGACGAAGGATGCGCTGCGGATCTGAACGGCACCCAGGCGGGCAGCCATGCTGCGCGCCGCCTCACTGGCGCCGATGCGTGGACGCATGCGGTTCATTGGGTGCTCGCGCCCATCGGTCCACACTACGCGGCTGGCGATGAACGCGGGAGCTTCCCCTGCTACCTGTTCGTAGGCCTCGGATACATCCAGTGCCTCGCGAAGCGCGCCGGGCTGCGGCTCGGTGTCGTCGTCCATGATCCAAACGTGGTCGGCACCGTGGTCCAGGACTGCACGTTCCATACCCACAACAAATCCCCCTGCACCGCCCATGTTGGCCTTGAGCGTTACGACGTCCGTGGGAACAGGGCCGCGGTAGGTCCTGAGGAATTCCGGTGTGTCGTCCGTGGAGGCGTTGTCCACAACGACGACAGCGTCCGGCACCTCCGTCCCGGCGGTGATTCCGGCCAAGGTGGTCTCAAGGAGTTCACGCCGGTTAAAGGTCACCACAACGGCGACCACAACAGGTTTGGACGTCATTTACTTGCCTTTGGTCTGGGATGGCTGGAAGTGCCGCCGAATCAACAGGCCCGCCAACTTCCACGGTTCAACAAAAACTCTGTAGGCAACACGGCCCGGATGGAGAACCAGGCGCCACGCCCATTCGAGCCCAAGGCGCCCGAGCCAACGTGGCGCGAGCTTCTGGACGCCGGCCACCTGTTCAATGGCACCGCCAACGGCACAATACACGGCGGGCGGAAACTGAGTGAGTCGTCGCTGCAGGACCGTCTCCTGGAGCGGCATACCAAGGCCCAGCAGCACCAGCTGAGGACGGAATCGATCCAACCACCCGACGACCGCCATTTCCAACTCGTCGTCCCATCCTTCGCCAGGCATGCCATCTACCGTTGCGTCCGGAATAATCGTGCGCAGCCGGGCCACAGCCTGCGTATTTGCAGCCCGTCCCGCGCCGATCACGGCCACCCTTTCCAAACCCTTTACTCCCCCGAGTGCCGGGATCCAGTCCATGGACCCGAGGCGATATGCCATGGGGCCCTGTCCCAACGGTTTTAGTTGCCGTTTGTGCGCCAATCCCCAAAGCATGGCTACCGGGGCACCGTCCAGGAGGATGACCGAGCTTTGATCGTAAAGTGAACGGAAATCTGCACAGGAATGAAACAGCGTAATGCTGTGAAGATTGTGGCCGAGCACAGTACGGGTGGTTCCGGTGGCGATGAGTCCGTGCAAGGCATCGATCAATTCGTTGACGCGCAGCGGAGTCGCGTCGACGTCAAGGACGGGGACGCGCTGGCGGTCCGGAATCATTCGGGTTTGGCTTCACGTGGAGCGTCGGGTGCCGATGCTGAAACAGCGGCTGCGGGATCCTCGACGGCGGGTGCTTCCGTTACTTCGAAGGGTGCGTCGTGCGAGGTGGCCGCTTCGGAGACAGGTTCTTCCTGTTCTGCTGCTTCTGTTTCTGCTGCTGCCGGAGCAGCGGAAGGTACAGGCTCGTCAACGCCGAGGACGGAAGGAACAACTTCACGCAAGCGTTCCAGGGAGATAGCGCCTTCGCGTACCACCCTGAAGGGTTCTGAGGTTGCATCCACGATGGTGGAAGGCAGGGCAGCAGTACCTTTCACGGGCCGGAAGCCACCTTCAAGGTAAACCTCCACGGAATCTGCCAGCTGTAGCCGGGCCTCTGAAGCGGTCTGCGCTGCTTCCTGCCCTGTCCGGTTGGCCGATGAAACAGCCAGCGGCCCAGTAAGGCCCAGGAGCTCCAGCGCGAGTTCGTCGTCAGGCATCCGCAGGGCAACAGTGCCCTTGGTATCACCCAGATCCCAATCCAAAGACGGCTGGGCGTGGAGGATGAGCGTCAGGCCACCAGGCCAGAATGCCTGTGCCAAGGCCCTGGCGTTGGCGGATACATCGCTCGCGAGTCCGTCCAGGGCATTGATGCGGGGAATCAGCACCGGTGGGGGCATTTGCCGGCTACGGCCCTTGGAGGCCAACAACATTGTCACGGCCAAGGGGGAAAAGGCGTCAGCGGCAATGCCGTACACGGTGTCCGTCGGCAGCACGATGCACTTCTTTTCGCTGATGGCACGCTGCGCGTGTTGAAGTCCTTCAGCCCGCTGGTCATCGGAAGTGCAATTGTAGGTTGTGGTCACAGCGCTATTCTTTCACTCATCAGGAGCCTTGTTTGCCAGCACTGCGCTCGTGGCACGTTCCTTGCCGTTGAGGTCAAAGTGCGTGGTGATGTCCTGCCAACGTCCCGCTCGACGCAACATGCCGCTGACCCAATCGGCCTGGACTTCTGCGTGTTCCATCACGAAGTAGCCGCCAGGTTTCAGGAGGCGGCCTGCAGAGGCTGCTGCCGCCGTCGGGAGTTCCATGCCATCCGCTCCCCCACCGTACAGTGCTTCGGGCGGATCATGCAGGGCAACTTCGGGCTCGTTCGGGATGGCTTCGGCAGGGATGTAGGGAGGATTGGACACCACAACGTCAAAGGAGCCGTTGTGTTCAGGCAGGGCATCCCTGAGATCGCCCTGGATCAGCGAGACACCCAGCGGTTCAAGGTTCCTGCTTGCCCACGCATGGGCAAAAGTGCTGAACTCCACAGCATGGACGTCGGCTCCTGGAACCTCCTGGGCGATTGAACCGGCGATGGCTCCGGAACCCGTCCCGAGGTCCACGATCTTAGGGTGGGACATGCCAGCCACGTGGTCGATGACAAGCTGGACAACGGATTCCGTTTCGGGCCGGGGAATGAACACACCCGGCCCCACCTGCAACTCAAGGTGGCGGAAATACGCGACGCCGGTGATGTGCTGAAGCGGTACGCGTCCGGCACGCTCGGCCACCAGTTCGGCGTAGCCTTCAGGGACGGGGGAATCCCCCAGCAGCATTGCCCGCAACCGGCCCAGCCCCACTCCCAACAGGTGCTCCGCAAGAAGTTCGGCATCGACGCGCGGGGTGGGGACTCCGGCGTCGGACAAAACCGCAGTAGCCTCGCGAACAGCGTCCGCGAGGCTCTGGCCGGGGAAAATCGTCATATCTATGCCCTGACAGCTGGAAATCGGGTGATAGCTGGAAATCGGCAGGCTTGTGGTGCTCTGCTATTCGCCCAGGGCGTCCAGTCGCGACTGCTCGTCCGCTTCAATTGCCGACTGGATAACGGGTTCCAGGTCACCATTCATCACGGCGTCGAGGTTGTATGCCTTATACCCAGTGCGGTGGTCCGCAATGCGGTTTTCCGGGAAGTTGTAGGTGCGGATGCGTTCTGAGCGATCCATCGTACGGATCTGCGACTTGCGCTGTTCGGAGTTGGCGGCGTCGATCTGTTCCTGCTGGTGGGCCAGAAGACGCGCGCGGAGAACACGCATGCCGGCTTCGCGGTTCTGCAGCTGCGACTTTTCGTTCTGCATGGCCACCACGATGCCCGTAGGCAAGTGGGTGATTCGAACTGCGGAGTCAGTGGTGTTCACGGACTGGCCACCAGGACCGGAGGAACGGTAGACGTCGATCTTGAGGTCGTTCTGGTTGATTTCAAGTTCTTCGGGTTCATCCACTTCGGGAAGCACCAGGACACCTGCCGCGGATGTGTGGATACGGCCTTGGGACTCTGTAACCGGAACACGCTGCACCCGGTGCACGCCGCCTTCGAACTTCAACCGCGCAAAGACGCCCTCCGCGGGGTCGTTCGAGTTGCCCTTGATGGCCACGGCAACGTCCTTGTATCCACCAAGATCGGATTCGGTAGCGGAGATCATCTCAGTCTTCCAGCCCCGCGACTCGGCGTACCGCATGTACATACGCAGAAGGTCACCGGCGAACAACGCAGCTTCGTCGCCGCCTTCGCCACCCTTGACCTCAAGGATGACGTTGCGGGCATCGTCCGGATCACGAGGGATCAACAGACGGCGCAGCCGCTCCTGTGCCGCAGGAATCTGCTCCTCCAGCTGCACAACTTCTGCAGCGAATTCGGGATCCTCGTCTGCCATCTCTTTGGCAGCTTCCAAATCATCATTGAGTCCGCGCCATTTGTTGTACGCCTCCACAATGCCCTGGAGCTGCGCAGAACGCCGCCCCAATTTCCGGGCAGCAGACTGATCGGCATAAACAGCAGGATCACTCAACTGCGCCTGGATAGCAGCATGCTCATCAAGCAATCCCTGTACGGACTCAAACCGTCAGGACAGAGCCGCCACGCGAAGGGGCGGGGGCGGGAAATCCGCGCGGCACCAACCGCACGAATACCCGACACCCCGCCCCGATTACAGCTATTTGTCGTTGTCCGACTTCGCTCCGAGTGTCGTCTTCTGAACCTGCATGAGGAACTCGACGTTGCTCTGCGTCTCCCGGATCTTGTTGGTCAGCAGCTCAAGGCTCTGCTGCTGCTCAAGGCCTGAAAGGACGCGGCGCAGCTTCCACATGATCTTGACTTCTTCAGGCGAGAGCAGGTTCTCTTCGCGGCGCGTACCGGACGCGTTGACGTCCACGGCCGGGAAGATGCGCTTGTCTGCCAGCTGGCGGGACAGGCGGAGCTCCATGTTGCCGGTGCCCTTGAACTCCTCGAAGATGACTTCGTCCATCTTGGAGCCGGTCTCTACGAGCGCCGTTGCCAGGATGGTCAGTGAGCCACCGTTTTCGATGTTGCGGGCGGCGCCGAAGAAGCGCTTCGGCGGGTACAACGCTGCGGAGTCCACACCACCGGACAGGATGCGGCCGGAGGCCGGTGCTGCCAGGTTGTAGGCGCGGCCCAGGCGGGTCATGGAGTCCAGGAGGACCACAACGTCCATGCCCATTTCAACGAGGCGCTTGGCGCGTTCGATGGAGAGCTCGGCAACCGTGGTGTGGTCGTCTGCGGGACGGTCGAAGGTGGAGGCGATGACCTCACCCTTGACGGTGCGCTGCATGTCCGTGACTTCTTCGGGACGTTCGTCAACCAACACCATCATGAGGTGGACCTCAGGATTGTTGGTGGTGATCGCGTTCGCAATGGACTGCAGGATGAGCGTCTTTCCGGCCTTGGGCGGGGAGACGATCAGGCCACGCTGGCCCTTGCCGATCGGAGCCACGAGGTCGATGACACGCGGACCGATCTTCTTGGGGTCCGTTTCCAGGCGCAGGCGCTCGGACGGGTACAGCGGCACCAGTTTGGCGAACTCGACGCGGTCCTTGAGTTCTTCAGGAGTCTTGCCGTTGACCGAAGTCACACGAACAAGGGCGTTGAACTTCTGGCGCGAAGACTGCTGGTTGCGGTCTTCACCTTCGCGGGGTGCACGGATGGCGCCAACGACGGCGTCGCCCTTGCGGAGGTTGTACTTCTTGACCTGTGCCAGCGAAACGTAGACGTCGTTTGCACCGGGGAGGTAGCCGGACGTCCGGATGAATGCGTAGTTCTCCAGGACGTCCAGGATGCCTGCTACGGGGAGCAGAACATCGTCTTCGGTAACCTCGATGTCGTCAACATCCGGCCCCTGTGCACGGCCACGGCGGCGCTCGTTGCGGTCGCGGAAGCGGTCGCTGCGGGTGTTGCCGTCCCTGCTGTCCTGAGCGCCACGACGGTCGCTGCGTTCGTTCTGATCGTTGCGATCACGGCGGTTGCGGCGATTGCGGCGGTTGCCGCCGTCTTCGAGGTCGTTGGTGTCCTCGCGGCGGCCGCGGGAGTCACGACGTTCACGGGACTGATCGCCAGAGTCGGCCTGTTCGCGCTGTTCAGTGCGCTGTTCAGTGCGCTCGGCACGCTGTTCGCGCTGTTCAGTGCGCTGTTCAGTGCGCTCGGCACGCTGTTCACGCTGTTCAGTGCGCTCGGCACGCTGTTCACGCTGTTCAGTGCGCTCGGCGCGCTGTTCGGTCCGTTCGCCGCGCTGTTCACGCTGCTCAGTCCGCTCGGCGCGCTGTTCACGCTGTTCAGCGCGCTCGGGACGCTGCTCAGCAGCCGGTGCTTCTGCAGTTTCGTCGGGAGCTGCAGCAGCCTCGCTGCGGCGACGGTTACGGGTGCGGGGCTGGCGACGCTCGGTGCCGGCTTCGCTGACTTCCGGCGCTGCCTCGGGCTCTGCAACCGGCGCGGCCGGCGCTTCAGCGGGTGCAGCGGCCTCTGTTGCGGCCACAACACCATCGCTGGTGGCGCGGCGGCTACGGCCACGTCCCCGTCCACGAGGGGCTTCCTGGACCGGCGCCTCTGCGCTTGCGTCAGCAGCAGGCGCGCTCTTCTCCGCAACCTTGACGTCGGCGACCGGCGCTGCCTTGGGCGCGGTGGCTGCCTTCGTCGATGCCTTGGCCGGGGCCTTGGCGGTAGAAGTCCCGGCACGATGGGCGGAAATGGCTGTTACCAAGTCCCCCTTACGCATACGGGACCCACCGGAGATCCCCAGCTGGCTGGCAAGAGCCTGGAGCTGGGCGAGCTTAAGGCCGGCAAGGCCGCTGCTCTTGGTGGTTGCTGCTGTTGACGACTCAGCAGCAGAAGTTGTTGTGTCCACAGCTGAAGCCAGCTCAGTGGTTTCTGTCACGAAGGATCCTTCCCCCTCGACGGCGTCCAGAGCGAGAGCTGGACGCGATGATTTGTTCTGGGCTGCAGTTCAGATCTGCAGCCGGTGATTTCGGCCGTGCCTGATGGATTGTGGCCAACAGGGCCGGATACTGATCGTCTTCATTGAATCCAGTTGCCCGGACAGCCGACTGAATATTCAGGGAACAGAGAGAGTTCTGCGGCACCTGAGACAGGCCGGAAGGAGACGGCACCGCCAGACGTTGGCACAGTTGACGAAAGGAACAGCGAAACCGCCAAGATCCAAAATCAGGGAACTGCCCGCGGCTTTACCGCCGGTGCACTTCCACTCTAGCACCTTCAACGTCCACAGCCAGCGTCATCACGCGCCAACCGACGTTCGGTGTGTTGGCACTAGTAAATGCCTCGATGAATTCGGCAACGGTTGCCGCTTCGCCCGGCCCATTGGCCAGGACCATGACAGTAGGACCGGCACCGGAAACCACGGCAGCGTGACCGGCGGTCCGCAGCGCCGCAATAAGGTCCGCGCTGGGCCTCATGGCTTCGGCCCGGTAGCTCTGGTGAAGGTAGTCTTCGGTACCGGGCAGCAGGAATTCCGGCTGCGTTGTCAGCGCGTGGATAAGCAATGCTGCGCGTCCGGAGTTCATTGCAGCAGCATGGTGGCCCACAGACGCGGGCAAGAGTCCGCGGGCAGTTTCGGTGGAGAGTTCGTAATCCGGAACGGCCACCACGGGAACTACGGTCCGGGCTACTTCAGCACGAGTACTGCTGTACTGCTCGCTGTCCTGCCAAGAGAGCGCCAGTCCGCCGAAAATGGCGGGGGCGACGTTGTCCGGGTGGCCTTCCATTTCGCTGGTCAACTGCAGGATCCAGTCGAGATCCTGCTGCGCCTCTTGTGGAACCAAGGCATTGGCCGCCGTAACGGCTGCTACAACTGCGGACGCTGAGGAACCCAGCCCGCGTCCATGTGGATTAACGTTGTCAGCCGTGATCCTTAGACCGGAGTGGCGGAAACCCAAACGTTCCAAGGCGAGGTCGATCGCACGCACCACCAAGTGGCTGGAGTCGCGCGGAAGAGTATCGGCGCCCTCACCGGAGAGCTCGAATTCGAGCTCTCCGGTGGTGAGCGTTTCCACCGTCAAGGTGTCATAAATGGACAGGGCCAAGCCGAGGCTGTCGTAGCCGGGACCCAGGTTGGCGCTCGTACCGGGGACCTTGACGGTCAGCCGCTGGCCTGCCGCGACGAGTTGACGATCGGTCGCGGTGGGCTGCGTTTGTTCCACTCTTATTTTTCTTCCAGTCCCAGTTCCGCGGCAACGGTAACGACGTCATTGGAAACCTTGACCGGCTGGACATCGCTGCCGTCCTCCGTGCGGAGGGCCCACTGCGGGTCCTTCAGTCCGTGGCCGGTAACGGTGATGACGATAGTCTTGCCGGAGGGAACCTCACCAGCAGCGTGCTTCTTGATGAGGCCTGCCACGCCGGCAGCAGAGCCGGGCTCGACAAAGACGCCTTCCTTGGAGGAGAGCCAACGGTGGGCGTCCAGGATTTCCTCATCCGTGACAGCTTCAATCAGGCCACCGGATTCGTCGCGGGCAGCGACGGCAGTGTCCCATGATGCCGGGTTGCCGATGCGGATGGCAGTGGCAATAGTGTCCGGTTCAGTGATCGGGTGCCCTGCAACGAACGGCGCTGCACCCGCAGCCTGGAAACCCCACATGATGGGTGTCTTGGTGGACACGGCCGGCAGGGTGCCGTTGGCGGTCTCGAAGGGTGCGGAGTACTCCTTGTATCCCTTCCAGTAGGCAGTGATGTTCCCGGCGTTGCCGACCGGCAGAACATGGATGTCCGGGGCATCGCCCAGGGAGTCCACAACTTCGAAGGCACCGGTCTTTTGGCCTTGGATACGGGCAGGGTTGACCGAGTTCACCAGGAAGACCGGGTAGGACTCGCCAAGTTTGCGGGCGATGTCAAGGCAGTTATCGAAGTTGCCGTCCACCTGCAGCAGCGTGGCGCCGTGCGCGATCGCCTGGCTGAGCTTGCCCATGGAGATCTTGCCCTCGGGGACCAGCACGGCGCACTTGAGGCCGGCGGCTGTCGCGTAAGCGGCGGCCGAGGCGGAGGTGTTTCCGGTGGACGCACATACAACGGCTTTGGCGCCGGCTTCGACTGCTGCCGTCATCGCCATGGTCATGCCGCGGTCCTTGAAGGAACCCGTGGGGTTCATGCCCTCGACCTTCAGGTACACCTGGGAGCCGGTCAGCTCGGAAAGCTTCTGAGCGTGGACGAGCGGGGTGCCGCCCTCGCCGAGGGTGATGACCTTGGTGGCTTCCGTTACAGGCAAACGATCAGCGTATTCGCGGATTACTCCGCGCCATTGGTGAGCCACTTAGACCCCTTCTACCCGCAGTACGGATGTCACAGAATTGATGACGTCCAGGCCCTTGACGGCCTCGACGGTTGCTGCGAGTGCAGCTTCGGATGCACGGTGCGTCACGATTTTCAGCTCAGCCGACTCAACATTCGAGGCAGAGTCGCGGTGGATCGTTTGACGCATGATCTCGATGGATACGCCGTTCTCCGCAAAAATGTGGGCGATGCGAGCCAGCACACCTGCTTGGTCTGCTACATCCAGACCGATGTAATAGCTGGTGTTGGAGGCATCAATGGGCAGTGCCGGAACATGCCCGGTAGTTGTTTCCGTGCGGCCGGGACCGCCCAGCACCAGGCGTCGGGCAGCGGAGACGAGGTCACCCAACACAGCTGAGGCAGTTGGAGTCCCCCCTGCACCCTGGCCGTAGAACATCAGTTCACCGGCGTTTTCGGCTTCAATGAAGACGGCGTTGAACGCGCCACGGACAGCGGCAAGCGGATGTTCGCGTGGCAGGAGGGTGGGGTGCACGCGTACCGAGATTCCGCTGCCGTTCTCTGAAGCTTCGATCTTCTCGGCGATGGCGAGAAGCTTGATGACGAAGCCGGCTTCCTTGGCCGAAGCGATGTCCGCAGCACTGACCTTGGTGATCCCCTCGCAATAGACGTCGTCCAGGGAGAACCTTGTGTGGAAGGACAACGATGCCAGGATCGCAGCCTTGGCAGCCGCATCATGGCCCTCGATATCGGCGGTGGGGTCAGCTTCGGCGTATCCGAGGCGCTGCGCTTCGGCAAGGGCGTCCGCAAACTGTGCACCAGTAGTGTCCATCTGGTCAAGGATGAAGTTGGTGGTCCCGTTCACGATCCCGAGAACCCTCGTAATGCGATCGCCGGAGAGGCTGTCACGGATCGGGCGCAGGATGGGAATGGCACCGGCAACTGCGGCTTCGTAGGACAGTTGGACGCCGGCCTTGTCAGCCTCTTCGTAGAGAGTGGGGCCGTCCTGCGCGAGCAGCGCCTTGTTGCCGGTGACAACGCACGCGCCATTCTGGATGGCGGTGACGATGAGCGTACGTGCGGGTTCGATTCCGCCCATGAGCTCGATGACGAGGTCTGCGTCCTTGACGAGGGTCTCGGCGTCCGTGGTAAAGAGCTCACGAGGCAGTTCGACGTCGCGCGGCGAGTCGATGTTGCGCACGGCAATACCGGACAGCTCGAGGCGGGCACCACTTCGGGCGGCCAGTGCCTCGGCGTCGTCAATAAGAATGCGCGCGACCTGGGCCCCTACATTGCCACAGCCCAGCAGGGCCACCTTCAGGGTTCGCACTTCAGACATTCGCCACTCCCATGTCGCGGTTCAAGAGATCTTCTTCGGTTTCCCCGCGGACAATGAGCCTGGCGGCTCCGTCGCGCACAGCGACAACGCCAGGCCGGGCCAGGTAGTTGTAGTTGCTTGAGAGGGCCCAGCAATAGGCGCCGGTACCCGGTACTGCGAGCAAATCACCGGCTGCCACATCCGCGGGCAGATATACATCTCTAACAACTATGTCGCCGCTCTCGCAATGTTTGCCCACTACGCGGGACAGCTGCGGAGCTGCATCCGAGTCACGGGACGCCAAAATCGCCGAATAATCCGCGTCGTAAAGCACCGGACGGGCGTTGTCGCTCATTCCGCCATCCACCGACACATACCGGCGCGGATACGTAACGTTCTCTGGACCTGTTTCGGTGCCCGGAACGTCCACGCGGACAGTTTTAAGCGTGCCTACCTCATACAAAGTGAACGTAGTGCTCCCGACGATCGCGCGTCCGGGTTCGATGGAAACGCGGGGCGGTTCGATGCCGAGTTCTGCGCACTTTGAACGCACGACGGCGGCCATCGCCTGCGCAATTTCCGCCGGAGGGCGGGGGGTGTCCACTGGCGTATAGGCGATTCCATAGCCGCCCCCGAGGTCCAATTCCGGCAGGATGATGGAGTATTTGGCCTGCATCGCTGCCTGAAAACCGAGGAGCTTTTCCGCGGCCAGCGCGAATCCGTCGGCTTCGAAGATCTGGGAGCCGATGTGGCAGTGCAATCCCAAGAGCTCCACGCTCGGGTACGACGTCGCGGCTGCCACTGCCTCTTCAGCGGCGGACAGGCCAGCTTCCTCTGTGGAGTCCTCAGCCATGGACAGGCCAAATTTTTGGTCCTCGTGCGCTGTCGCGATGAATTCGTGGGTGTGGGCGTGCACTCCTGGTGTGAGGCGCAGCATGACCTTGGCGGTTTCGCCGCGGCTGGAGGCAATCTTGGCGACCCGTTCCAATTCATCGAGGCTGTCCACCACGATTCGGCCCACCCTCATATCCAGTGCCCGGTTGATCTCGGCGTCGGACTTGTTGTTACCGTGCAGCCCCAGGTTGGGCCCGGGGATTCCTGCGCGGGCGGCAACTGCCAGTTCACCTCCGGAACATGTGTCCAGGCGAAGGCCTTCCTCTGCCACCCACTGTGCCACCGACGTGCAGAGAAAAGACTTGCCTGCATAGTAGACATCCACTCCCCCGCAGATGTCCGCGAAAGCGTCGTCGAAGGCGTCTTTGAAAGCACGGGCACGCGCGCGGAAGTCAGATTCGCTCATCACAAAGAGAGGAGTGCCGAATTGCGCCTTGAGATCGCTGACTGAAATCCCGTCAATGGTGACCTCACCGGCTTCGTTCTTCTCCACACCGGCTGCCCACATCGGTGCTTGAAGGGCGTTAAGGTCTTCCGGGACGGCCAGCCATTCGGGAGCAAGCGGAGAGGCCTCGGGTGAATTTGGTGCGGCGTTTGTGGTCATGGCCTTACATCCGTTCCGGCGCGGAAACGCCCAGCAGTCCGAGTCCGTTGGCAAGCACCTGGCTCGTTGCGTCGTTGAGCCAGAGACGGGTCCGGTTCACGTCAAGCACTGGTTCCTCGCCCAGGGGGGAGACCCGGCAGGCGTCGTACCAGCGGTGGTAGGCACCGGCGATGACTTCAAGATGGCGGGCAACGCGGTGCGGTTCGCGGAGCTCGGCTGCTTTGGCCACGATGGAAGGGTAGCTGCCCAAATAGGAAAGAAGCTCGTTCTCCGTGGCGTGATCCAGCAGCGATGCGTCGAACACAGATCGGTCGACCCCCGCCTCGGCGGCGTTGCGCGCCGTTCCCCTGGAGCGGGCATGGGCGTATTGCACGTAGAACACGGGGTTCTCGTTGCTGTTCTTCTTGAGCAGTTCCGGGTCCAGTGTCAGCGGCGAGTCGGCAGGGAACCGGGCAAGGGAGTAGCGCACTGCGTCCTTGCCCAACCAGGAAATGAGGTCCTTGAGTTCAATGATGTTGCCCGCACGCTTGGACAACTTGGCGCCGTTGACGGACACCAACTGTCCGATGAGAACCTCAATGTTTACCTCGGGATCGTCGCCCGCGCACGCTGCAATAGCCTTGAGGCGATTGATGTAGCCGTGGTGGTCGGCGCCAAGAAGGTAAATCTTCTCGGTGAAACCGCGGTCCTTCTTGGAGAGGTAGTACGCGGCATCGGCGGCGAAATAAGTGGGTTCCCCATTCGCGCGGATCATGACGCGGTCTTTGTCATCACCGAAGTCAGTGGTGCGCAGCCAAACGGCGCCGCCGTCGTCGAACACATGGCCCTGTTCGCGGAGGCGGGCAACGGCAGATTCGATGGCACCGGCGTCGTGCAGTTCTTTCTCCGAGAAAAAGACGTCGAACTCAACGCCGAAATCTGCCAGCGTTGCCTTGATATCCGCCATCTGTGCCTCGTAGGCAGCAGCACGGATGACCGGCAGGGCAGCCTCGTCTGTGAGTTCACGGATATCCGGGTGCGCCTTGAGTACTTCATCACCGAGTTCACGGATGTACTCGCCCGGGTAGCCGCCCTCGGGGACGCCACGGCCGTGGAGCCGGGAAAGGACTGAGTTGGCGAAGACGTTCATCTGCGAACCGGCGTCGTTGATGTAGTACTCGGCGGTGACGTCCGCGCCCGAAGCCCGCAGCACGCGGGCGATCGCGTCGCCCAGGGCGGCCCACCGGGTATGGCCGATGTGAAGAGGACCCGTGGGATTGGCGGAAACGAATTCCATGTTCACAACATGTCCTGCGAGCGCCTGGTTGGTTCCGTAAGTGGAACCCGCCTCAACGATTGCCTTGGCAAGCGCGCCTGCCGTAGCAGCATCAACGGTGATGTTCAGGAAGCCAGGACCTGCGATTTCCACTGCGGTCACGCCGGCGATTTCCTGTAGGCGGTGGCTGAGGATTCCCGCGAACTCGCGCGGATTCGTGCCGGCCTGCTTGGCCAATTGCAGGGCAATATTGGTGGCCCAGTCTCCGTGGTCCCTGTTCTTGGGGCGCTCCACCCGGACGTCGTCGGGGACAGCGGATTCCGCCAAGGCAATTTCGCCGGCAGAGACGGCATCCTTAAGGCAGGTGGATATGGCAGCAGAGAGTTCTTCGGGAGTCACCCATCCAGCCTACCGGGGGCCCGCGAACTCGAGGAATTAAGGCTCGTTTATGTGGATATCTTGGACACTGCGCCTATCCATGACTGGACACAGCACCTATACATAAACGGCGGGGGGCACTCACAGACTGAACCATTAGGCTGATTTCAACGTTGTGAAGACGTAAGAGGTGGCCCTAACGGTCGTCCAGAGACCGCAACCATCCGTTGACCACATGTTGATGATTACATCTTGTCCAGTTGAAACGAGCAGAACATGACTACGCCACTCCGCAAGAGCCTCTACGTCGGGTTCGCCAGCGTCTCCATTATCGGGACCGCAGCTGCCTGTGCCCCCACAACGGAAGCCCCGTCAACCCAGACACCCGCTACCCAGAATGGTGGCCAGGCTTCCACTGGCAGCCCTTCTTCCTCCTCTTCGGCTGGAAAGGGTGGTTCCACCTACAAGGACGGCACGTACAGCGCCGACGGAACATACACATCGCCGAACGGCCAGGAGACGGTTGGCGTTCAGCTCACGCTGGCCGCGGACAAGGTGGAGGCAGTGAATATCACCGTCCACCCCTCCAACCCCAATACCAAGAAGTTCCAAGGCGAGTTTGCCAGCGGTATCGCGGCGCAGATCGTTGGCAAAGACATCGACGAACTCAACGTTTCCAAGGTGGCCGGTTCCTCCTTGACCTCCGGCGGCTTCAACGAGGCCGTGGAGCAGATCAAGTCCCAGGCAAAGTAGCAGTCATGCCGCATCCGGGCTGGAGCCGCTTTAGCTTCGAAGGGATCGGTACGCACTGGGAGATCTCGACGTCGTCGACGCTTGCGCCGGATGTGCAGCGCCAACTGCTTGGAACGGTGGCGGATTACGACCACACGTATTCGCGGTTCAGGCCTGATTCCCTGGTGTCCGCTCTGCAGCGCGGCCCCGGCAGCATTTCCCTGCCCGGGCACTCTGTGGCCCTCCATGACGTCTACGAGGCCCTGTACCGGCTCAGTGGAGGCTCCATGACACCCCTGATCGGCAGCAGTTTGAACCGTCTTGGTTACGATGCCGGCTACTCCCTGGTTCCTTCAGGAGCCCCTGAGGGCGCAGCCAAGTGGGAAGACGACGTCCTTGAATGGTCGGGAACCACGGTGTCGGGCAAGGTCCCGCTCGTATTGGACATCGGCGCCGCAGGAAAAGGACAGCTCGTGGACCTGCTCGCTGAAGTCCTCCGCTCGACCGGCTATGTTGACTTCCTGGTGGATGGCAGCGGCGACATGCTGCATGCCGGAAGCATGCCCGTCACTGTGGCCTTGGAGCATCCTTATAACCCTAAGCAGGCAATCGGCACTGTGGAATTGGACAATTCGGCCCTCTGCGCTTCCGCCTCCAACCGGCGCGCCTGGGGCGACGGGCTGCACCATGTACTGGACGGAATCACGGGGCAACCAATCCAAACCACCGTGGCCACGTGGACCATGGCCGCGAGCGCGATGGTGGCAGATGCCTTGGCTACGGCACTCTTCATGGTGGAGCCGGCTGCCCTCGAGGCTGAGTTCGATTTTTCCTGGCTCCGGGTGTTTTCGAATGGGACTGCCACATTTTCGGCTGGCTTTGAGGGGAGACTGTTCACATGAATGCCATGAAGTCGCGATTGGACACTTGGTTGGGCCGCTTCACCATGTACCGCTTGATTTTGTGGGTTCTCGGGGTACTGGTGGCCTACAGCCTGCTTCTGAACGTCTTGGGGTGGCTGACGTTCGGCCTGCCACAGATGCTGGTTCACGTATGCCTGTGCCTGGGACTTACCTATGGATCGAACCGCCTGCTGGCCTTGCTTTTCCGAACCACGCCACATTCGGAGTCTTCACTCATCTCCGGCTTGCTCCTGTATTTCCTGTTCTGGCCCACATTCGTCCCCACTGACATGCTGGGTGTTGCTTTGGCTTGTGTCCTGGCCAGCGCGTCGAAGTATGCTTTGGCTTTCCGTGGGCGCCACATTTTCAACCCTGCGGCCGCAGGGGCTTTCATCACGGGCTTGACCGGACTGAACATAGCTACGTGGTGGGCTGCAACCCCTGCCATGTTGTGGCTCCTCGTTCCCGGCGTCCTGGCTGTCCTGTACCGCACACGCAAAATGCTGATGGCAACAGTTTTCCTGCTGGTGGCCACCAGCATCGTCTGTGTCGAATTGTTGGGCCGCGGCATGACCCTCGGGCAGGCCCTTTGGCAGCCGTTGGCTCAGCGCCCCCTGCTCTTCTTTGTCGGCTTCATGCTTACCGAGCCGCTCACGCTCCCCCCACGCCGTTGGCAGCAATTGGCGCTTGCCGGCGTCGTCGGTGTTGTCTTTGCGGTTCCGTACAACTTTGGCTTCGTGGCCAATTCCCCTGAGCTCGCGCTCCTGGTGGGGAACCTCATCGCTTTCTTCCTGGGCCAGCGGGGCCGCGTGGAACTGACGTTCAAGGGATCCCGGGCCCTAACGCCGGGGACCAGGGAGTTCCGCTTCGAGCCAAGGCGCCCAGTCCGCTACGCGGCGGGTCAATTCATGGAGCTGAACCTTCCGCATTCGGGGTCAGATGGCAAAGGCCGCCGCCGTGTCTTCAGCATCACCAGCGCCCCGGGTGCTCCAGAAGTAACCTTCGGCGTCGGAACTGCCGAGCCCTTGTCCACTGCCAAGAAGACGTTGTTGGCGCTAAAGCCTGGTGACATGATCTCCGCCACAGCCGTTGGCGGAGACTTCGTGCTCCCGCGCGACGCCGCCAAGCCGGTCTTGCTGATTGCCGCAGGTATTGGCATCACTCCCTTTCTTTCCCACCTTGCGTCCGACGCCGCACCCCGCGACACCATGGTCCTTTACCTTGCCCAGGGGCGAGATGAACTAGCCGCGTGTGAGCAATTGGAGGCATCGGGGGCAAAAGTGATCGCCCGGCTTGCGGACGGCTCCACTCCCCCCGATTTCATGCACGACGCCGGTACTTCCCGGATCGATGCACAGCGCCTGAAGGAGCTGGTACCGGACATCGAGGCCCGCGAGGTTTACGTCTCCGGTTCCCCGGCGAGCGTGGATTCCCTGCGTGCCGCGGCGCGCGGCGCAGGTGCGCGGCGGGTACATGTTGACTCGTTTGCGGGGTACTGAGCTGCAGGTACCGGTGGACCCTAAGGTGCAGGGCGCTAAAGATCATGGCCGGGTTTTCATTTGGGGCGCGGTGGCTGCTAAGCTCTAGGACGTCCCACCGGCAACGGAGGGAACCCCGGATGCCCTCGTAGCTCAGGGGATAGAGCGTCTGCCTCCGGAGCAGAAGGCCGTAGGTTCGAATCCTATCGAGGGCACACACGATACCCCGCCAGTCCAACTGGCGGGGTATTTTTTGTGTTCCAACGCCCAATCCAGCCGCCGCTACCCGGGTCGCCACTATCAATTCAGGGCTTGCCGGGCGAACACCCCAAAATTGTCATCCCCCACTCCTAGGCTGATCACAGTTGCCAGTCGCCAAGAGCCAAAGGGGTTGCCGTGATTTGTTCAATCGTTCCGCCTTACATGCTTCGAAGGATTGCCGCCCAGAGTGAACCACGGCTTTGGGCTGTTGCCCGTGCCGCGAAGGAGTCACTCCTGCACATCAAGGATCTCCAGGCGGTTCGCGCGGCGCCGGCACCCTCCGTTCCCCCCAGTGCAGTTGCGGCAAAGCCCGGCCCGCCAAAGCGCACCATTTACGATGCCGACACCTCGGAAAACCTGCCCGGCCGCTTGGTCCGCCAGGAAGGAACTGCTCCTGTTGGGGACGCCGCTGCCGATGAGGCCTATGACGGCTTGGGGAGTACGCACCGACTGTATGCAGAGATCTTCGGCCGGGATTCCATCGACGGTGCCGGCCTGGCGCTGGACGCCACCGTTCATTACGGCAATCTGTACGACAATGCCTTTTGGGACGGAAAACAGATGGTCTTCGGGGACGGCGACGGGGAGATTTTCCAGCGCTTCACCAAGTCCGTCAGTGTCATTGGCCACGAACTCGCTCATGGGGTCACACAGTTCACGGCCGGGCTCAATTACCGCAACCAGGCAGGCGCCTTGAACGAGTCCTTGTCGGACGTCTTCGGTGTACTCGTGGAGCAATACTTCAAGAAGGAGACCACCGAGCAAGCAAGCTGGCTGATCGGGGAGGGCCTTTTTACCGACAAGGTCCAAGGTGCCGCCTTGCGCTCGATGAAGGCCCCGGGCACCGCTTATGATGACGACATCCTGGGTAAGGACCCGCAGCCGGACTCGATGGACACATACGTTCGGACCAGTGCCGACAACGGTGGCGTACACATCAATTCGGGCATCCCCAACAGGGCGTTCTACCTTGTTGCCGCGGAGTTGGGCGGCAATGCATGGGGTGTGCCAGGGCAGATCTGGTATGGCACACTCACCAGCGGGTCGCTGCCGCCAGCTTGTACCTTTGGCAAGTTCGCCAAGACCACTGCGGCTACCGCCGAAGAACTCTTTGGCGTTGGCTCAGTAGAGCATGACGCCGTCCTGAAGGCATGGGAGACTGTGAAGGTCAAGGTTTAGACCAGTCGACGGGACCGTCCGGCCCCGGGCAGTCCCGTCGTCGTTGGCTTGCCGCCAGTACGTCAAACGAGAAGTAGCCGGTCATGAAAATCACCGTCCAGCGCAGCGGGGGCGTAGCCGCGACGACACGCATCTGGAGCGTGGAGGCAGTCTCGGATGACGACAAAGAGCGCTGGATGCCGATCGTTGAGGCATGTCCATGGGACGAAGCGAAGAGCCAGGCCAGAACTGTCAACGAACCGGATCGGTTCATGTACTCCATCAGGGCAGGTCAACGGCGGGCGACGCTACCCGAGCGCGCGGTCACCGGGCCTTGGCAGGAACTGGTGGAGTGTGCCAAGGCTGAAGGTTCCGAGTCGCGTGGCCGCCTGGGGGCCCGCCGTTAGAAAGATTAGTTGCTAGATCGCCTCGGCCAGCTGCCCGCGGAAAGCCCTTCTGTAGCTCTGCGGGCTCGTGTCCAACACCTTCGTGAAATGGTGGCGCAGCAGGACCGAATGCCCGAATCCTGCTTCCCGCGCAATCTCGTCGATATTCAGCTCCGTGGACTCCAGGAGTTCCTGTGCCCTCAGGACACGCTGTGAGTTCAACCAAGCCGCAGGTGTGGTCCCCGTTTCGGCCCTGAAGCGGCGTGCGAATGTCCTGGGCGACATATGCAGCCGCGCAGCCAACTCGTTGACACTGTGTTCTTCGTCGAGGTGTTCAACCATCCATCGCAGGAGTTCCTCCATGGGCGCTGAACCACAGCGCGGCATTGGCCGGTCAATGAACTGGGCTTGGCCGCCGTCGCGATGGGGCGGGACTACCATGTCGCGCGCGATCGCGGCAGCTACGTTGGCTCCCAGCTCTACACGTACAAGATGGAGGCATGCATCGATTCCGGCGGCAGTTCCTGCGCTGGTAATGATGGTTCCGTCCTGTACATAGAGGACGTTCTCATCCACCACTGCTGCAGGGTAGCGACTCGCCAGATCCTGGGAATAGTGCCAGTGGGTGGTGCACCGGCGCCCATCAAGCAGCCCGGCCCGCGCCAAGGCGTAAGCGCCGGAGCAAATGGACATCACCCAGGCGCCCCTGGCGTGAGCGGCTCGGAGTGCATCCAGGACAGGCTCGGGGATCTCCTGGTCCCTGCCGAAGGGCGCCATGATCACCAGGTCGGCATCGGCCGCGGCTTCCAGGCCGTGGTTGACATGCAGCGAGAGCCCGGACTTCATGCGGATGTCTCCTGGCTCCGGCGCGCAAACCCTGAAGTCGAAAGCGGGAACGCCTGCGCCGCGGTCGGATCTGTCGATGCCGAAGACTTCAAAGGCAGTGCCGAACTCAAAGATGGAGAAGTCAGGGACAACAATGACGGCTACTGATTTCAACATATCTCCAGTGTGGCAGAAAATTGTCTAAATGGGGCATTTCTGCCACTGTTTCTTGGCTGCCGCCAGGAGAAGACTGAAGGCATGGAAATCTTCGGGATTATCTTATTCATCGTCCTTATCACCGCCGTCGCAGCCACCGTGACCGCCCTCCTGAACGACGGACGCGGCCACAACCCACCCATCAACTCCAAGGAACCTTGGAGCGCCTTCGACGCTCCGAGCACTCCCTACTGGAACCCCCGCATCTACTAGCCGCCCGCCAGCCCACTGAAAGCAGTCAGCCAAGGCCTGTCCATCCGACGCCCGTCCTTCACGGAATCCACCAGGATTTTCTGAACGACGGGCGTCCCTATGCCTGCGCCACTGCGCGCGCGGCTTGCAGTAGCTCGCTTGGCGGGCAGCGCGGGCAGCGGTGAGGCTTGCGGACATGTGACAGGGACAGCGGACGTTGACGGGAAGCCACAGTAGACTGGCAGCAGCCATGACACTTCATATTTCCTACCCCGCTGAGCTGCCGGTATCCGAGCGCCGCGAGGATCTGATGGCGGCGATCGCCGCAAACCAGGTGACCATCATTGCCGGCGAAACCGGCTCGGGCAAGACCACGCAGATCCCCAAGATGTGCTTGGAACTGGGCCTGGGCGACAAAGGCCTGATCGGTCACACGCAGCCGCGACGACTGGCGGCCAGGACTGTTGCGGAGCGCATCGCGTCCGAGTTGGACGTCGAGATCGGCCAGGAAGTTGGATTCCAGGTCCGGTTCACTGGCGAGGTCAGCGCATCGACCAAGATCAAGCTCATGACCGATGGCATCCTCCTGGCAGAGATCCAACGGGACAAACTCCTGCGCAAGTACAGCACGATCATCATTGACGAAGCCCACGAACGCAGCCTGAACATCGACTTCATCCTGGGCTACCTCAAGCGGGTCCTCCCCCAGCGGCCGGACCTGAAAATTATCATCACCTCGGCCACGATCGATCCTGAACGCTTCGCCAAGCACTTTGGCACGGAGGAATCCCCAGCCCCCATCATCGAGGTTTCCGGCCGCACCTACCCGGTAGAGGTCCGGTACCGGCCCTTGTCACAGCCTGCCGGGTCCGACGAGGACGGTTCCGATGACGAACTGGAAGAGGACCGGGATCCGTTGGATGCGGTCTGTGACGCGGTTGATGAACTGGCCAAGGAAGCACCGGGCGATATTCTCGTGTTCTTCTCCGGCGAGCGGGAAATCCGCGACGCCGCCGAGGCCATCAATGGCCGCATCCAGACCAACCGGCGCCTGGCAGGTACGGAAGTCCTGCCCCTCTTTGCCAGGTTGAGCCTGCAAGAGCAGCACCGCGTATTCAATCCGGGTGGAAAGCGTCGCATCATCCTCGCCACCAACGTGGCGGAAACTTCGCTGACTGTCCCCGGCATCAAATACGTGATCGACACCGGCACGGCCCGCATCTCGCGGTACTCACACCGGACCAAGGTCCAGCGCCTGCCGATCGAACGTGTATCCCAGGCGTCAGCCAACCAGCGTTCCGGGCGGTGTGGCCGCGTTTCCGAGGGCATCGCCATCCGCCTGTACTCAGAAGAAGACTTTGAGTCCCGTCCACAGTTCACGGATCCGGAAATCCTGCGGACCAACCTGGCCGCGGTCATTCTGCAGATGACGGCCATGGGCGTTGCCCGCGGTCCCAAGGATGTTGAGAACTTCCCGTTCGTCGAACCGCCTGATTCACGCGCCATTAACGACGGCGTCACCCTCCTTCGCGAACTTGGCGCCCTCAGCCCGGCTACTTCGAGCACGCCTGCGTCCAAGGATCCCCGCGATAACCGCAGCAGCGGCGGTGGCCTCACCACCGTCGGGCAGAAGCTGGCCCAGCTGCCCGTCGACCCAAGGCTCGGCCGCATGATTGTCGAAGCCGGCAAACGCGGTTGCGTCCGCGAAGTGATGATCCTGGCAGCAGCCCTTACCATCCAGGATCCTCGCGAACGGCCGACCGACAAGCAGCAGCTCGCTGCTGAGAAGCATGCCCGATTCCGCGATGAGAACTCGGACTTCACTGGCTTCCTCAACCTCTGGAACTACATCCAGGAAAAGCAACGCGAGCTGTCCTCAACGCAGTTCCGGCGGCTGTGCCGCAATGAGTTCATCAACTACCTGCGTGTCAGGGAGTGGCAGGACCTCTTCACCCAACTCCGCCAACTCGCCAAGCCCTTGGGTATCACGCTGGACAACAAGCGTGAAGCTGATCCCGTAGGCAACAACGAGGGAATCCACATCAGCCTGCTGTCAGGATTGCTGAGCCACGTCGGCCTTCTTGATGAGCGCAAGCGCGAATACGCCGGTGCACGCGGCAGCCGCTTCGCGATCTTCCCCGGCTCTGCCTTGTTCAAGAAATCGCCGGCGTTCGTCATGGCCGCCGAGCTGGTGGAAACCAGCCGCTTGTGGGCACGAGTGGCGGCAAAGTTCGATCCCTTGTGGGTGGAGCAGGTAGCCCCGGACCTCGTGAAGCGCTCCTACAGCGAGCCCCATTGGTCCTCCCGGCAGGGGGCCGTCATGGCCCACGAGAAAGTCACGCTGTACGGCGTGCCCATCATCCCGAACCGGCGGGTCAACTACGGCCGCATCGATCCGGAATTGTCCCGTGAACTCTTCATCCGCCACGCGCTGGTGGAAGGCGAGTGGAAGACCCATCACAAATTCTTCCACCGCAACCGCGCGCTCCTGCAGGAGATCGAAGAGCTTGAGACCAGAATGCGCCGGCGGGACATCCTGGTGGACGATCAGACCCTCTTCGAGTTCTATGACGCCCGGGTGGGCACGGACGTCGTGTCCGAACGGCATTTCGATAAATGGTGGAAGGATGCCCGCCAAACCGATCCAACGCTGCTGGACTTTGATCAGTCGCTTTTGATGAGCGAGGACGCCGAGGCCCTTGATGACTCTGCCTACCCCAAGACGTGGCTGCACAAGGGCTTCGAACTTCCGCTGAGCTACGAGTTCCATCCTGTGGCTCCGGGGTCTGCTCCGAATCCTTCAGACGGTGTCACCGCTGAAGTTCCTGTGTTGTTCCTGAACCAACTGGACGACGCACCGTTCCGGTGGCAGATTCCGGGACAACGCGTAGACCTGGTCACAGCGCTTATCAAATCCCTGCCTAAGCAGGTTCGGAAGAACTTTGTGCCTGCCCCTGACGTCGCCCGTCAGGCTACGGAGGCCTTGGAAAGAGACTTCGATCCCGCCGTTGACGAACTCGAGTCCTCCTTGGAACTGGTTCTTCGCCGGCTCCGTGGACACGTCATCCCATCAGGATCATGGAACTGGGAGGCAGTGCCTCCCCACCTTCGCGTGAGCTTCAAGGTAGTGGACAGCAACGGCAAGGTCCTGGACGAAGGCAAGGACCTTGCCCAACTACAAGAACAACTGGCCCCTGCCACGCGACGGGCAATCGCCGAATCGCTCGGTGCAACACCCACGACGACGGCCCGCGGCAAGAGCGGCACAAGAACCGGAGCCCCCGGGACCTCAAACGGCAAGACCGCAGGTTCCGCGGCAGGGAGCGCCAGCAGCCCTGACGTTCGCGCCAGTGCCGACCCAGCCCAAGGAGCCGTGGCCGAACGTACTGGTATCACCGAATGGGACTTCGGGACCGTGCAACGCCAAGTTACCCGAACGGTCAGGGGCCACGCAGTGACTGGCTACCCAGCGATTGTGGATGAGGGTACCTCTGTGGCCCTGCGCGTGTTCCAAAGCCAGCAGGAGCAGGAAGCGGCCATGCGTGGTGGCGTAATCCGACTCCTGGCACTTCGGATTCCCTCACCGGACCGGTACGTGCTGGAGCATCTCAGCAACACCGAAAAGCTGACGTTCAGCCAGAACCCGCACGGCTCGGTAAGTGCTCTGATCGCTGACTGTGCCCTCGCCGCCATCGACAAACTGACCCCGGAGGCACTGCCTTGGGATAAGGAAGCCTTCGATGCGTTGTATGAAGTAGTCCGTGCAGAGCTGATCGATACCGTATTTACAGTGACGGCCGTCGTCGAACGCATCCTGGCGAGCACCCGCCGGATCCAGAAGCAGCTGAAGTCCAGTGCCAGCCTGCCACTCATCAGCGCCCTCAATGACATGAAAAGCCAACTGGAGCAGTTGGTCTTTCCGGGCTTTGTGGCACAGACGGGCTACGCGCAGCTGAGCCAGCTTCCACGGTACTTGCAGGCGATAGAGAAGCGGCTGGAGAAGCTTCCTGGCAACGTTCAGCGCGACGGATTGAATATGGCTATCGTCCAGGCGCTGGAGGACGACTACGACGACGCAGTGTCAGCGTTGCTCCCCGGACGCAGGGCAGGTGCGGAATTAACACGGGTGCGCTGGATGATCGAGGAACTGCGTGTAAGCCTGTTCGCCGTCGAGTTGGGCACGGCCCACTCTGTTTCCGAGAAGCGCATCCGAACGGTGCTGAACCAGGCCTTGGCGCCGGCCTGACGGTTAGTCTTCAGGTACGAAGTCCCCGTGGCCGGCAGCCCGCAAGGCCGCGCGGAGCTTCACAGCCGTAGCATCCATGACGGCAGGATCCGGGTTATGGTCCACGTTGTGGACCTCAAAGTCCGCCATCGAATAGGCGGGCCAGATGTGCACGTGCAAGTGGTCCACCTCGAAGCCTTCCATCAGGACACCCACGCGCTTGGCGCTGAAAAGCTCTTCCTGGACCTTGCCGATCCTCTGGGCAACGTCCATGACCTTGGCCAAAAGCTCCGGGCTGGCGTGCGTCCAGGAATCCACTTCCTCACGAGGCACCACCAGTGTGTGTCCCGGCGTGATCGGAGCGATTGTCAGGAAGGCCACAACGTCCTCGTCCTTCCATACGAAACGGCCCGGGATTTCCCCATTGATGATTTTGGTGAACAGCGTGCTCATGCATCTGCCCTTTCTGACGGTTCCTGAAGTGTTGAGGTGTCCAGCACGAATCGGTACTTTACGTCGCCGGCCACCATGCGGTCGTACGCTTCGTTAAGTTGGTCTGCCCCTACGATCTCGATGTCGCTGGCAACTCCATGCGCGGCGCAGAAATCAAGCATTTCCTGGGTTTCCTCGATCCCACCAATCAGCGAACCTGCATAGGCCAGGCGACGGCGGATAAGCAGCCCCGGGCTGACAGGCGGCATGTCTTCGGCGGGGAGCCCAAGCTGGAAAAGGGCCCCATCAAGCCGCAGCGTGCGGAAGTAGGGGTTGAGGTCATGCGGGGCTGCAACGGTGTCAATGATGACATCGATGCTGCGGTTCGCAGCCGCCATTGCCTCGGCGTCCCTGGACAGCACCACCTGGTCCGCCCCCAGTTCCCGTGCGGCGTCGAACTTCGCTTCAGAAGTGGTAAACACAGTGACCTCGGCGCCCATGGCCTTCGCGATCTTGACAGCCATGTGGCCTAACCCGCCCAGCCCCACTACTCCCACCGAATCTCCCTCTTCGACGTCGAAATACCTCAACGGCGAATACGTGGTGATCCCGGCGCATAACAGTGGGGCGGCTGCTGCGGCGTCCAGGGCTTCAGGGATACGCAGCACGAAGCGCCGGTCAACCACCACCGACGTCGAATATCCGCCCTGGGTTATTGCGTCGCCATTGCGCGGGTCCGCAACTCCGTACGTGCCAACATTTCCCCGCTCGCAGTACTGCTCCAGTCCGTCCAGGCAGCTCTCGCATTCCCGGCAGGAATCCACCAGGCAGCCAACACCAACGCGGTCACCCGGAGCGAAATTCTGCACAGCAGCACCCACCCGCGTTACCCGGCCGACGATCTCATGGCCCGGAACCAGCGGATAGGGTGGCAAACGCCATTCGCCACGTGTCGCATGAACATCGGAGTGGCACAGACCGCAAAACTCGATCGCGATCTCTACATCGTCTTCCTTGGGCGCGCGGCGCGCCACAGTCAGCGGTACCAATCCGCTGTCCGGGGACGTGGCGCCAAACGCCGCCGCGAGTGTGGAACCTGCCGGTTCAGATGATTGCCCAGGAACAGGCTTCGCTGTGTCTTTGGGAATTGGCTTCGCTAGCGGCGGGGGCACGGGACGTCCAGGGGTCATGATCCGACGCTACTCCCGGCAGCGGTGCTCGTGCCAGTTTGCCCGTGGGCGCCAGGAGCATCCCCAACGTTCCCTACATGTTCGTCCTCGAATGGTTCACTCCCAACGGCCACGGGATTCGTGTCATTGTTTGACCATTGCGAGAATGACCCAGGGAAGAGTGCCGCGGTGTATCCCGCAATTTCCAGGGCAGCAACCTGGTGCGCAGCCGTGACGCCGGATCCGCAGTAGACGGCAACGTTGCCCGGGCCATCCGCTCCCAAGCCAGCAAAGCGCCTGCGCAGTTCCTCCGCCGAAAGGAACCTGCCTTCAGCGGTGAGGTTTTCGGTGGTCGGTGCGCTGACAGCGCCGGGTATGTGTCCGGCGCGGGGGTCAATCGGTTCGATTTCGCCCCTGTAACGTTCCCCGGCCCGCGCATCCAGCAGTACGCCCTGCTCATGCCAGTGCGCAGCTTCCTCCTCATTGATCGTTGGCATTTTGCCGTCGGCCAAGGTGACATTCCCGACCGCGGGCGTCACCTCGCCTGCCTCCACAGGGTGACCTGCCGCACGCCAGGCGGCCAGTCCGCCGTCGAGCAGGTAGACGGTTTCCACGCCCGCATTCCTCAGCATCCACCAAGCGCGGGCCGCGGCCATACTGCCGCTGTTGTCGTAAGCGACCACGGTGTCGCCGTCGTTGATCCCCCAGCGTCGCGCGGCAAGCTGGAAGCCTTCAACTGAGGGAAGGGGATGCCGGCCCAGGGCAGGCTGTGCGTGGTCCGCAAGTTCGCTGGGCAGGTCAACGAAAACCGCCCCTGGCAGGTGGCCTTCCAAGTATTGGCTGTGCCCGTCCGTCCTGCCCAGGACCCAGCGCACGTCAAGGAGTACCGTGCGCTCCCCCGCCGCGAGCCGCCGGTGTACTTCGGATGCGTCCATCAGAATGGTCATCTGCTCTCCTTCAGGTAAGCCTGCGCGGGCGCTCTGCTACCCATGCCGGTCTTCCAGCCTAGTCTTGCGTTCCACACCCCGCCGGTAGGCTTGTCCGGTGAGCAATTCGTGCATTCAGGACAGGGTTTGGGCCAGCGAGGCCATCCGCAAGATCGAAGCTGAGAACAATCGTTCGGCGGATACGCACCTCTACGCCGTCCCCCTGCCCGAGCATTGGGGCGTTCAGCTCTATCTCAAGGATGAGTCGACGCACCGATCAGGCAGCCTCAAACATCGCCTGGCCCGTTCCCTGTTCCTGTACGGCCTGGTCAACGGCTGGATCACGGAGGGAACCACTATTGTCGAAGCCTCCAGTGGCAGCACCGCGGTCTCCGAAGCATACTTCGCCCGGCTCATTGGTTTGCCGTTCATCGCTGTCATGACCAAGACCACCAGCCCGGAAAAGATCGCCCTCATCGAGGAATTCGGGGGCGCCTGCCTTTTGGTGAACCACGCTTCAGAGGTATACGCCGTGGCGGAGGAGACAGCGAAAACCTCCGGGGGCTACTACATGGACCAGTTCACCTTCGCCGAGCGCGCCACGGACTGGAGGGGCAACAACAACATCGCTGAATCAATCTTCCAGCAACTCTCCCTGGAAGAGCATCCTGTTCCCGAGTGGATCGTTGTGGGCGCAGGAACCGGCGGCACGAGCGCGACCATAGGTCGCTACCTGCGATACAACAGGCACAGCACCGGCCTCGCAGTGGTGGACCCGGAGAACTCTGCGTTCTACCCGGCATGGCGGGATGGCAACGCTGCCGCCGCCACGGGTTTGCCGTCCCGGATCGAAGGCATCGGCCGTCCCCGCGCGGAGCCGAGCTTCGTCCCGGCTGTCATCGACCACATGATCCAAGTCCCGGACGCCGCCTCTGTGGCGGCCATGCGACACCTGCGTAAGCTCACGGGATTGCACGCGGGGCCCTCTACGGGCACCAACCTTTGGGGCGTCTGGCAACTCGTGGCCAAGATGGTCTCGGAAGGGCGAAAGGGAAGCGTCGTCTCCCTCATGTGCGACGGCGGCGACCGCTACGTCGGCAGCTATAACGACGCGGATTGGCTGGCCAGCAAAGGACTGGACCCCGCGCCGTACGAAGCGGTCCTGGACCGCTTCCACGAAACCGGTGCGTGGACCGCTTAAACCTCTACTGACTCATGGGGCGCGAGTCGCGTGTACGTAGTTCCGTATCGGGCACCGATCCGTGTGACATGGCCTTCCACGATCCCCCGGCCCAGCTCGTTAAGCAGGCCGTCATGGACAGGGAACGCTTGGGGCGCGCGCACAGAGATGACAAAATCCACCACTTCCCCCACTTTGGACCATGGCGCATGGATGGGCACCAGCAGCGTCTGGACGTCGATACCGTCCGGAACCACGAATGAATCACCGGGGTGGAAGACGTTCCCATCCACAAGGTAGCCGATGTTGGACACCACGGGAATCTGGGCATGGATAATGGCATGCTGGCCGCCGAAAGTTCGCACCGGGAACCCCGCTGCCTCGAAATCGGACCCCGGTTCGACCGTATGGATGCGATTGGCCAACGTTTCGGATCCAGCTGCGTCCACTCCTGCTCCATCGATGAGGGACTTTGCAACACCTAATGGCGCATAGACCTCAAGCGAAGAGTTGCTGCGCAGGGCCGCCAGCACGGCCGGCCGATCAATATGGTCGTTGTGCTCATGGGTTACAAGGACAGCATGCGCACCTGCCAACGCTTCTTCGGCCTCAGAGAACGTGCCCGGATCGATGACCAGGACCCGCCCGTCTTTTTCGAGCCGGATACAGGCATGCGTGAACTTGGTGAGCTTCATGGTGACAGCCTAGGGGCGGCCACTGACAGTTTCCAAGCCTCCCCTGCTGGTAAAATTGGGGTTTGCCAGCGTTTCCAGGGAAGTGAGTCTTTCAATGCCACAAGGCACCAATTCCGCCACGACCGGCCCAGCCTCGCCGGCCGTGACAGGCATCAAGGAGCAGCGCGTCACCAAGCAACGTCTGGCCGTCAGCGCAGCGCTGGATGAATTGGACGACTTCGTCAGCACCCAGGAACTGTACCGCCTTCTGCAGAACAAGGGCATCTCCGTATCCCTTGCCACTGCCTACCGCATCCTGCAGTCACTTGCCGATGATGGACTCATTGATGTCCTGCGCAACGGGGAGGGCGAAGCCGTCTACCGACGCTGCACCGTCACCGGACACCACCACCATTTGCTTTGCCGGAACTGCGGCAAAGCTGTGGAAGTTGAAGCCCCGGCGGTTGAGACCTGGGCGGCCCGAACAGCCGCTGAGCATGGCTTCACCGAGGTGGCGCACACTGTGGAGATCTTTGGACTGTGTCCTGAATGTACAGCCAAGAAGGCCGCGGGAAAGCTCTAGAGAGCGCCGGCTGGCTGCTCCCGTGATACGCGGCCGTTGAGGCCACGGTTGGCCCGCACCCGCCCGATTACCCGGCACACTACGTAAATAAGGAATGACAACGTGGTGACATAGGGGCTGATGGGTATGCGGCTGCCAAGGGCAAGCAGAATTCCACCCACCGTGGCAGCGATCGCGAACACAACACTCAAAAGCACCACCAGGCGTGGTGAAGTGGTAACCCTGAGTGCGGCAGCGGCCGGTGTGATGAGCAGCGCCAAAACCAGCAGTGCACCCACGATCTGGATGGACAAAGCCACACTGACCCCCAGCAGCACCATGAAGCCTATCGCCAAGCCGCGAACGGGAACACCACGCGCTTCAGCCATTTCAGGGTCCACGCTGGCAAAACTGAGCGGGCGCCAGATCGCTACGAGGGCAATCATCACCAGGATCGCGGTACCCGCGAGTGCCTGAAGCTGGACGGTGTCCACGGAAACGATCTGGCCGGTGAGCAAGCCGAATTTATTCGCGGCCCGGCCCTCGTAGAGGGCAAGGAACAAGATGCCCAGGCCTAGCCCGAACGGCATGATGACGCCAATGATCGAGTTCTTGTCCCGCGCCCTGACACCCATGAATCCCAGCAGCACTGCCGCAGCGACTGAACCGATCAGCGAGCCGAAAATGATATCGGCACCGATCAGCAGGGCAAAAGCCGCACCTGCAAAGGACAGCTCAGAGATGCCATGGACGGCGAACGCCAGGTCCCGCTTCATCACGAACGTGCCAACGAGTCCGCCAAGAAGTCCCAGGACAGCCCCGGCCCAAATGGAGTTTTGAACCAGCACCAGCAATTCGCCGTAGTTCTCAAAGTTAAAGATGGTCTGCAGGATTCCATTGAGGTCCATTTAGAACTCCTGCCCAGCTGCCGCGTGCGCGTCGTCATGGAAGTGCGTGGTCGCGTCCGGAAGCCCGACGACGACGATCCTTCCGTTGGTGTGGATGACCTCCACATGGCTGTTGTACAGCTCGGACAAAACTTCAGTAGTCATGACTTCCTGTGGCGTCCCCACACGGAAATGGCCGCCGGCCAGGTAGAGCACGCGATCAACGTAGTCGATCACGGGATTGATTTCGTGCGTTACGAAAACGACGGCACTGTTCCGGGCATGGCATTGTTCGTTGATGAGTGAACTGACGCCCTGCTGATGATGCAGGTCCAAGGACAGCAACGGTTCATCACAAAGGAATACCTGAGGTTCCGTGGCCAGGGCTTGGGCCACTCGAAGCCGTTGTTGCTCTCCACCAGACAACTGCCCCACAGGCACTTTCGCGTAGTCCGAGGCTCCCACCAGCTCCAGCAGTTCATCGATCCGCTGGTTTACCTTCCTTGAGGCCAGCCGCATACCCCACCGGTGGCCGTCAATGCCGAGCCCTACCAGGTCTCGTGCACGTAAAGGCGTATCCGGCGCGAAGGACTTTTGTTGAGGAATGTAACCGATCCGCTTGCTTCCCCGCTCCACCGGATGCCCACCCAAGGCAACCGTTCCTGACTTCAATTCCTGAAGCCCCAGGAGGACCTTCAGGAAGCTGGTCTTGCCGCTGCCATTGGGGCCGAGGACGGCAAAGAACTCCCCCGGATTTATGTCGAGATCAAGATCGCGCCAGAGTGTCCTCTTGCCGAACTGAAGGCTCGCTCCGCGGAGGCTCACTACGGGTGTCAAAAGTTGTCCTCGATTCATGCGTTGCTGGCGAACGCAACTAGTGGCGGCGCCTTACGTTTGATGCCTGAGCTGGTACAGGAGTCCTTGCTGGTGCGGGATTCTGTGCTGGTAAGAGACAGAGGGCCCCGCAGCCATCCTGAATATCTTAGGACGCCAACAGGGCCCCCACCGCAGGGGAGGTGAGGAAATCTACTTCTTGAGTGCTGACGAGATCGATTCCACGTTGTCTGTCATCCACTGCACGTAGTCCTTGCCCTCCGGCAGGGTCTCAGTGAAGTTCACTACCGGCACGCCCGCAGTCCCGGCAGCCCGCTTTACGGACTCGGTCTGCGGCCCTTCCGTCTGTTCGTTGTACGCCAGCAGCCGGACACCTCCGGAGCCCACCAGGTCTGTCGTTTCCTTCAGGACCGACGCCGGCACATCGATTCCCTCTTCAATCGCTGCGCTGTAGGCCTCCGGAGTCTTGTTCTCCAGTCCGGCCGCTGCCAGCAGGTACAAAGGAACGGGCTCGGTGATCGCCACGGGAGCGTGGTCGTTGGCTTCCTTGAGGGCAGCAAGCTTCCCGTTGAGCTCGGTCAGCTTCGCCTTGAAAGTGTTCGCGTTGGTTGTAAACGTCGATGCCGATGCCGCATCCAGCCTGCTGAGCTTGCTGGCAACCGCGTCGGCGAATTTGCCCATCGTGTCCAGGCTGTACCAGACGTGCTCGTTGAATTCACCGTGGTCATGATTGTGGCCCTCTTCGGAGGACGCGCCTTCGCTGTGGCTTTCCTCTTCGGGAGCCAACCCCGAGACCTCAACGGCGCTGATCATATTTTCGTGGCCAACCTTTGTCTCATCGGCAATTTTGTGGAGGAATTCGTCATAGCCTCCGCCGTTCTCCACCACGAGCTTGGCTTTGGAGATGACCAGTTTGTCTTGCGCACTGGCTTCGTAGGAATGCGGGTCCTGGCTCGTCTTGGTGATGATCGCGTTCACGTTGACCTTGTCCCCGCCAATGGCCTTCACGACGTCCCCGTAAACATTCGTGGAGGTCACCACTTCAATGGCTCCTGTCGATGACGACGGGGTTCCTGCCCCGGCGCTACCGGAACAGGATGAAAGCAACAGGGCGGCAAGGCCTGCAGAAGCGGCCAACGACATGCGGGCGACGGAACGACGCACGGAAACCTCGGATCTACTCAAATGAGAATCAAAAACATTTATTGGTTGGGTTTCAGCTTAGCCCTAAATGGGAATGATTCCTATTTAGGATGGGCTTGCGCCGACCACCGAGGCCGGCGCAAGCTTCAACTTTCCGCTATTGCTGAGTCTGCGGACCGCCAAGGCGCCGTATCCCCGTGGCCTGCGTAGCATCCCGGATCTCGCCCACCAATTGCTCGATCACGTCCTCAAGGAACAAAACGCCCTGTGTCGCGCCGCCTGGTCCAACCACGCGGGCCAGGTGCGATCCTGTCCGCTGCATCACAGACATCGCCTGCTCAATCTCATCCTCCGGGGAGAGGTTCGCCAGGGAACGGATCCGCCCCTCGGCAATCGGATGGCGGCGACCCTCCTCAGGTATGGAGAGGATGTCCTTGACGTGCAGGTACCCGGCGAGTTCGCCGTCGTCGTCCACCATGGGGAAGCGAGAGAAGCCGGTACGGCTGACCGCCTTTTCCAACTCGACGGGAGTCGACGCTGTCCTCAGCACCACCAGCTTGTCCAACGGAACCATGATGTGCGACGCCGTATGTTCGGAGAACTCCAAGGCACCACTGAGCAAACCAGCGTCATCGTCCACCAGGCCGTGCCGTGTGGATTCCTGCACAATCGACTGGACTTCCTCAAGGGTGAACGAAGATGACACTTCGTCCTTCGGCTCGATCCGCATCAATCGGAGGATGTGGTTCGCAAGCCAGTTAAGGGTCCAGATCACTGGTTTGACCACGCGGCCGATAAACACCAGCGGCGGCGCCAACAGCAGGGCCGCCTTGTCCGCTACGGACACCGAGATGTTCTTGGGGACCATCTCTCCGAACGTCACATGCAGGAACGTGACAAAGAGGAGCGCAATCGCAAAGGCGATGACATCCGCCAACTCCATCGGAACGCCAACCATCTCAAGCGGCTCCGCCAACAAGTGATGGATAGCCGGCTCGGCAACCTGGAGAATCAAGAGCGAGCACACGGTGATGCCCAGCTGGGCGCAGGCCAGCATCAGGGACACACTTTCCATGGCCCGCAACGTAGTTTGCGCCCGCTTTGACCCAGCTTGCGCCAAAGGCTCAATCTGGCTGCGGCGTGCGGACATGATCGCAAATTCGGCACCCACGAAGAAAGCATTGCCGATCAAAAGAACCACGAGCCAGGCAATTCCTGCCCAGTCACTCATACGGCACCTGCTTCATGGCGATCATTCTGCGTGTCCTCAACGGCCGCTTCATCTTCCTCAATGTGGCGGAAGCAGATCCGGTCAATTCTCCGACCATCCATCCTGGTCACGGTCAGCGTGCCGCCCCCGGCCTCCACCACATCACCCACCTTCGCGATACGACCAAGCTTGCTCATCACGTAGCCACCAACAGTTTCGTAAGCAGGCTCGTCGGGGACAGTCAGGTTGGGGATTTGCTCGGATACCTCATCCGGCCTCAGCAGTCCAGGGAAGTACCAGTCGCCGGATGCGCTCTGCAAGAGGCCCGGGCGGACCTTGTCGTGTTCGTCGGAGACCTCCCCAACGATCTCCTCAACCAGGTCTTCGAGGGTTGCGATCCCGGCAGTGCCACCATATTCATCCAGAACCACAGCCAGTTGCAGGTTTCCTTCGCGCAGTTCGGAGAGGAGGGCATCCAAATGGATGGTCTCGGGAACGCGAAGCACATCCGTCATGATTGCCCCGGCCTGAAGCTTCGCCCGGCGATCTGCGGGCACGGCAACTGCTTTCTTAATATGGACCACCCCACGGATGTCGTCGGCCGAGTCACCGATCACCGGGAAACGGGAGTATCCAGTCCGCCGTGCGGCGTCGAGGATGTCGCTCACAGGTTGATCAGCGTCAATCGTTTCCATCCGGATGCGCGGCGTCATGACATCCGCCGCAGTGCGGCCAGAGAAATTCAGGGTTCGCGCCACAAAGTTTGCTGTGCCTGCATCCAGTGTGCCGAGCTCCGCGGAACGCCGGACAAGTGAAGCCAGCTCGGCAGGAGTCCGTGCCCCCGAGATTTCCTCTTTCGCTTCAAGCCCAAACAAGTTCAATACCTTGTTGGAGAAGCCGTTCAACACGACGATGGCGGGCTTGAAGATGGCCGTGAAAATCAGTTGCGGACGGGCAAGCTTCCTGCCCAGCGGGAAAGCAAGGGCGATCGCCATGTTCTTGGGCACCAGCTCGCCCAGGAGCATCGACAGCAGAGTGGCGAAAGCCATTGCGAGAACAAGTGCTATGGAATGTGCGACTTCCGGGGTGAGGCCAAGGAGGCCCAGGGGCCCCACCAGGAGCTGTCCCACAGAGGGCTCCATCACGAAACCCGTCAGGAGCGTGGTCAGCGTAATGCCAAGTTGGCAGCTGGAAAGCTGCGTGGACAGGGACTTCAAGCATTTCAGCAGCGGAGCTGCGCCGTGATCACCGTTGTCTACTGCGCGCTGAACGCTCGCCTGGTCCAGGGCAACGAGGGAAAACTCAACTGCTACAAAGAAGCCGGTGCCAAGAATCAGGGCAAAGCCGGCAAGGAGGAGAAACCATTCCACTTAGCGCTTCCCTCCAAGGGCAGGCGCTTGCAGTGCGGAACTTGCCCTCGAGGGAGAGATTCGCCCAGGCGGAGGCTGATCGGGTGCCGCAGACGCATGGTCCGTGGCGCCACCGGCTTGGAACGCCGGCGCGTGATGGGCATGTGAACGGGTATTGCCGGCTCGAGGGGTGCGCTGTGCGGAGTTGCCTGATCGGCTCCCCCGACAGCTCCCAGGCCGGCACCTAGATTTACTGTCCATAAGGGTTTCAGTCTACAGGGCAGGTTCCGCGGGCCCATGCAGCGGTCCCTCCCCCCCGGGAAATGGAGCGCCGGAGCATTACGTCGGCCTCAACATGATTTAGGTCACCACTATTGGCAGTTAACCAACGATCCTAACTAGACTGACAAAGGTCTGAGTTCGCGGGACCCGGACCCTGGTGCATTGTTGCGGAAAAGCAACCTTGACCAGCGGGAAATCAAAACTCATGGAAGAGGCGTATTTCAAGTGCCAGAGCAGCCCAGCCACCGTCTACCAGAGGAATTTGGCGGAAACGAGTGGCTCGTTGACGAACTGTACGAGCGGTACCAGCAGGACAAGAATTCGGTCGACGCCAAGTGGTGGCCGCTCTTCGAATCCTTCGACACCGGTGACGGCACTTCTTCCAACGGAACCTCCGCAGCCCCCACCGCTGCCAATCCCCCCACCCAAGTACTTCCCGTGGTAGCTCCGGCTGCAGCGGCACCGGCACCGGCGCCGGCCGCTCCTGAAGCTGCCCCTGCGACCACCCCTGCCGCTGCTGCTTCCGGTGAACCGGCAGTTGCGGCTCCGGCGAAGAAAGCCCCGGCCACGGTTGCCAAGGATGGAGCAAAGAAGCCCGTCGGCGGCAATGCTGCACAACCGATTCCTGCCCAGCTGCCCAAGAGCACCAAGGCGCCCACCGCTCCCGAGGAGGACGTCGTTTCCGTCCTTCGCGGACCGGCGAAGGCCATCGCTACCAACATGGTGACCAGCCTTGAAGTGCCTACTGCCACCAGCGTCCGGGCAGTTCCGGCCAAGCTGCTGATCGACAACCGCGTTGTCATCAACTCCAACCTTGCACGTGCCCGCGGCGGCAAGGTGTCCTTCACGCACCTCATCGGCTACGCGGTTGTCCGCGCCCTCTCCCAGTTCCCGTCGATGAACGTCTACTACGACGAAATTGATGGCAAGCCGAGCGCTGTCCAGCCTGCCCACGTCAACTTTGGCATCGCCATTGACATGCCCAAGCCCGATGGCACCCGCCTCCTGATGGTTCCCAACATCAAGAAGGCCGAGACCATGGACTTTGCCGAGTTCTGGCACACCTATGAGGACCTCATCAAGCGAGCCCGCAACGGCAAGCTCACGGCGGACGACCACGCCGGCACCACGGTCTCCCTGACCAACCCGGGCGGCATCGGCACCGTTCACTCTGTACCGCGTCTCTCCAAGGGACAGGCAGCCATCATCGGCGTCGGCGCCCTTGACTACCCGGCCGAGTTCCAGGGTGCCAGCGAGAAGATCATCGCCCAGAACGCCATCAGCAAGATTCTCACGCTGACCTCCACCTACGACCACCGGGTTATCCAAGGCGCAGGCAGCGGCGAGTTCCTCAAGCTGGTCCACCAGCTCCTCCTTGGTGCGCAGAACTTCTACGACGAAATCTTTGAAGCCCTCCGCATTCCGTACGAGCCCGTCCGTTGGAGCCCTGACCTCCAGGTTGACCCAGCAGATGAGATCAACAAGGTTGCCCGGATCCAGCAGCTCATCCACTCATACCGCGTGCGTGGCCACCTCATGGCCGACACGGACCCCCTGGAATACGTCCAGCGCAAGCACCCGGACCTGGACGTCCTGACCTACGGTCTCACGCTCTGGGACCTGGACCGCGAATGGCCTACCGGTGGCTTCGGTGGCAAGTCGCAGCTGAAGTTCCGCGACATCCTGGGCGTACTCCGTGATGCTTACTGCCGCACTACCGGCATCGAGTACATGCACATCCAGGAGCCGGCGGAGCGTAAGTGGTTCCAGGACCAGTTGGAGCACCCGTACTCCAAGCCGAGCCGCGAAGAGCAGCTGCGCATCGTTTCCAAGCTCAACGCAGCCGAGGCTTTCGAAACCTTCCTCCAGACCAAGTTCGTCGGGCAGAAGCGCTTCTCCCTCGAAGGCGGCGAGTCGCTTATTCCGCTCCTTGACGCTGTCATCTCGGACGCTGCCGACGACGGCCTGGACGAAGTCGCGATCGGCATGGCCCACCGTGGCCGCCTGAACGTGCTCACCAACATTGCAGGCAAGACGTACGCACAGGTGTTCCGTGAATTCGAAGGCACCCAGGACCCTCGCTCTGTCCAGGGGTCCGGCGATGTGAAGTACCACCTGGGTACTGAAGGCACCTTCACCTCGGACAACGGCAAGCAGACCAAGGTCTACCTCGCCGCCAACCCGTCCCACCTTGAAGCAGTCGACTCCGTGCTCGAGGGCATCGTCCGCGCCAAGCAGGACCGACTGGATCAAGGCGAGTCCTTCCCGGTCCTGCCCATCATGGTTCACGGTGACGCTGCATTCGCAGGCCAGGGTGTTGTCGCCGAGACCCTCAACCTGTCCCAGCTGCGTGGTTACCGCACCGGTGGCACCATCCACGTGATCGTGAACAACCAGGTTGGCTTCACCACGGCGCCGTCCTCTTCGCGTTCATCGACGTACTCCACAGATGTTGCCAAGATGATCCAGGCTCCGGTGTTCCACGTGAATGGCGACGACCCCGAAGCCGTGGTGCGTGTTGCGCAGCTCGCCTACGAGTTCCGCCAGCGCTTCCACAAGGACGTCGTCATCGACATGGTGTGCTACCGCCGCCGTGGTCACAACGAGGGCGATGACCCCTCGATGACGCAGCCCCTGATGTACAACCTGATCGAGGCAAAGCGCTCAGTCCGCAAGTTGTACACGGAATCGCTGATCGGTCGTGGCGACATCACCGAGGAAGAAGCCGAGCAGCTGCTCCGCGACTACCAGGAACGCCTCGAGCGGGTCTTTGCTGAGACTCACGCGGCGCAGACCTCCCCCATCCCGATCATCACGGCTGACTCTGCTGCTGTCTCGGACATCGAGCGCCCGATTGCCCAGCAGGCAGACTTCGGAACCAACTCACCGGCTTCCACCGCGATCTCCCCCGAGACCCTTGCCCGCATCGGCAAGGCCCACCTGGAGATCCCGGAGGGCTTCACGGTTCACTCCAAGCTCAAGCAGCTCCTGGAGAAGCGTGAGCAGATGTCCCGTGAAGGTGGCATTGACTGGGGCTTTGGCGAGATCGCCGCCTTCGGTTCGCTGATCATGGAGGGCGTCCCCGTCCGGTTGGCTGGCCAGGACTCGCGCCGCGGTACCTTCGTGCAGCGTCACGCAGTGTTCCACGACCGCGCCAATGGCAATGAGTGGCTGCCCCTGGGCAACCTCTCGGATAACCAGGCGAAGCTGTGGATCTATGACTCGCTGCTGTCCGAATATGCGGCCATGGGCTTTGAATATGGATACTCGGTGGAGCGTCCCGACGCCTTGGTGCTGTGGGAAGCCCAGTTCGGTGACTTCGTCAACGGTGCCCAGACCATCATCGATGAATTCATTTCCTCCGCTGAGCAGAAGTGGGGCCAGCGTTCCTCGCTCGTCCTGATGCTGCCGCACGGCTACGAAGGCCAGGGGCCTGACCACTCATCCGCACGCATCGAGCGGTTCCTGCAGCTCTGTGCCGAGGACAACATGATTGTGGCCAACCCCACCACGGCAGCCTCGCACTTCCATCTGCTGCGTCGCCAGGCCTACAGCCGTCCGCGCAAACCGTTGATCATCTTCACGCCGAAGCAGTTGCTGCGCCTCAAGGGCGCCGCGTCCGCCGTCGAGGACTTTACGACGGGCGGCTTCAGGCCAGTCATCAGCGATCCCGAGGTAGAGGCCGCAAACGTGGACCGGGTCATCCTGGTCTCCGGCCGCTTGTATTACGACCTCCTGTCCAACCGACAGAAGTCCGGGGACACCTCCACTGCGATTATCCGCGTGGAGCAGTTGTACCCGCTCCCGAAGGCCGAAATTGATGCAGAGCTCGCCAAGTACCCGAACGCTGACATCGTCTGGGCGCAGGATGAGCCCGCCAACCAGGGTCCGTGGCCGTTCATGGGCCTGAACCTGGCACCGGTGCTGGATCGCAGGCTCCGCCTCGTGTCGCGTCCGGCGTCTGCGTCCACCGCCGCAGGCTCCATGAAGCGCCACGCTGCTGAGCAGGATGCCCTGATCAAGCAGGCGTTCGAACGCAAGTAGCCAAAAAAACTGCCCGGCCGGAGGTGCTGTCAATGCACCTCCGGCCGGGCAGTTCTGTTTAATGGGACAGGTACCCGGTTCATCAAGCCGGCCGCAGATCCAAAAGCCGTGCAAGGACCGTAACGAGTGTGAAGAGGTAACCGTGGAAGACAGGAAGCTGCGCATTGCGGCTGTAGGAGATGAATTGCTCGCCGGTTTGGGTGACCCCCGCGCCTTGGGTTGGCTGGGAAGAGTGCTGGCCCGTACGCCCCAGGACACCGTGGTGGTGGAAAGCTTCTCACTCCCCTGCCCCATGGAAGGCACAGAGGGTTTGGCCTCGCGATGGCAGGACGAAGCCGGCCGCCGTTTCAGCGACTCGCACGAGAACCGGCTGGTCATAGGACTCTCCGGCCGTGACCTGGAATTCGGGCTTTCAACGGCGCGAAGCCGTTTGAACCTTGCAAACATTCTTGATGGAGCCTCGCACAGTGGCGTCGAAGTGTTCGTGGTGGGCCCTCCGCCCACCCTTGATCCGGCGCGCAACAAACGCCTGGCCGATCTCAACACGGCATTTGCGGATGTCACCACCCGCCGCAACCACCACTACGTCGACACTTTCTCTCCGTTGCTGAACCACGAGCAATGGAGGACGGACCTCGCAGCCAATGGGGGGACACCAGGACAGGCCGGCTACGGATTGATTGCGTGGCTCGTGCTGCACCGCGGCTGGTTCCAGTGGCTTAACATCGCCCAGCCGGAGTAGCCCTCCCAGAAAACCATTGCGTTCCCTTCATTCGCGATATATCGTGTTTTCATCAACGCGATATATCGCAATTTGGAGGGATCATGTCTGACGAGCTTTGGACCGTGACGGGCCCACAAACAATTGATGTGGACGATGTCCGCTCGCTCAAACTTGGAATAGTCAAGGGCAGGTTCGACGTCGTCACCCACGACGAACCCTTCGTCCGGATCGAGGTCAGCGAGATCAGCGGCGACCCCCTGACCATCACGCTGGTGAACGGCCGCTTGGAGGTACGCCACCAACTCCAAGGACCACAAGGTTGGTTCCGAAACCTGATGGGTACGGTCAACAACACCAGCACCAACTCCGTAGTGGTCGGGATCGCGCTTCCGCGTGGAGTGGACGTCGAAGCGGGAACAGTAAACGGCGATGGCATGGTCTCCGGCATCAACGGACGGATCCGGCTCAACACAGTTTCGGGCTCCGTCATGGCCGACGGCACCAGCGGTGAATTGCACGTCAACACCGTCAGTGGCGAGGTCATCGCCAGAAACCACGACGGCGTCCTGACCGCCAAGAGCGTTTCGGGTGAAGTCACCGCCTCAGGCAAGTTCAAGAACGTCCGGGCAAGCACGGTGAGCGGGGACCTCAGCTTCGACCTCCACGACTACACAAACGACCTCGGAGCCAATTCGGTGTCAGGGGACCTGACCATCCGGCTGCCGCACGACATCGGCCTGGACATCGTTGCCAAGTCCGCCAGCGGCACCGTCATCATTGATGACCAGATGTATGCCCAACCCGGAAGTAAAGTGCAGACCATTGTTGGTCCGGATGAGAGGCTCATGCTCGTACGGACCAATACGGTCTCAGGCAAGACTTACATCATGCACGGTACAGCGCCGGCATCCGAAAATGACCGCCCGATGCCTGGGGAGGCTGGTCTCTGATGCCTCCTGTTTTTGCGCATGGCGCCCTGCGCTTGTACCTTCTGGCACTGCTTGAGTCAGGACCCAAGCACGGATATGAGCTCATCAAGGCATTGGGTGACCGGTTCGGCGGTACCTACTCCCCCAGCGCCGGGACGATTTATCCGCGGCTCGGGAAACTGGAGGAGGAAGGCCTTGTGGCTACCGAGACGGAGGGCCGGCGAACAAAGTACTTCATCACGGAAGCGGGGCTGGCGGAACTGAACCGTCGGCGGCAGGAGCTTGCCGACGTCGAGGATAATATCTCAGCCTCCGTGCGGCGGCTGGCCGACAACCTGCGGGAAGACATCAGAACCAACATGCGTGGGCTGAAGGCAGATCTCGCCGCTACAGCTGAAGCCGCGCGCAGCACGGCGACGGCCGCCACCTTCCAAAGCAGAACGTCGGGCTTTTCCCCTGAAGGACACCGAATGCTCAAAGAGGCCGAGCTCCTGGTTCAATCATTCCGCGATGACATCCGCGTGGAGCTGCGTCAACACAGCGCCTCGCACCCGCTGAATCCCGTAACGCTGGAGACAGTACGTGCAGTCCTGGACCAAGCCCGCATCTCCATCAGGAATTCCCTGCGGAGCTGACAACAGTACAGTCCGGTTCGCGAGCGAACGCCCGGATGTGCGAAACTGGAGGGCAGCTCTATTGAGTATCAATCATTGAAGGAGGCCAGCTATGAGCAAGCGTGCACGTAAGCGTCGTGACCGTAAGCGCGGCGGCGCGAACCACGGCAAGCGTCCCAACACCTAAGCCACCGGCTTAGCGTCAAGGCTTAACAGCGAGGGCCCCGGAAACCATACGGTTTCCGGGGCCCTTGGCGTGTGTGGCCTTTTACCTGGTCCATTGCTGGATCAGCGGCGCTAAATCAAGCCTCCACCGGCTTGATGGAGTGGATCCGGTCAAGTATTGAGTTCTTGAGGTTCTCCGGCGCAGACTCCGTGCAGGAACGCTTGACCATGGTGCGGATGAGGCACTCAAGGTCATACTGCTCAGCACATTCCTCGCAGGTGTCCAAGTGCTGCTTGATCTCTGTGAGGTCCTCGCGGGTCAATGCGCCGTCGAGGTACTCATAGATCCGCTGCATCCGTGTATCGTCGCAATCGCCCAATCCCTGGCAGTCGCTCATTGCTCTTTCTCCTGATTGTTGCTCCCGGCCGCGGCCTGGTCTTCGGTGTGGGCCTTGAAGCCCCGTTCTGCGGCGTAATCCGCCAGCATGTCCCGCAGCATCTTCCGGCCGCGGTGCAACCGCGACATGACTGTGCCGATCGGGGTGTTCATGATTTCGGAAATCTGCTTGTACGCATATCCCTCGACGTCGGCGAAGTAGACAGCCAACCGGAATTCCTCCGGGATGCCCTGCAACGCGCTCTTGACATCGGAATCCGGCAGGTGGTCCAAGGCCTCAGCCTCTGCGGAGCGCAACCCGGACGAGGTGTGCGACTCAGCCTTTGCCAACTGCCAATCCTCAATCGTGTCCGAGTTTGACTGCAGCGGTTCACGCTGCCTCTTCCGATAGAGGTTGATGTAGGTATTGGTCAGGATCCGGTAGAGCCAGGCCTTGAGGTTGGTCCCCGGCTTGTACTGGTGAAAAGCCGAAAACGCCTTGGTGTAAGCCTCTTGCACGAGGTCCTCGGCATCTGAGGGATTCCGTGCCATCCGCATCGCCGCTGAATACAGCTGGTCCACGTACTGCATGGCGTCGCGCTCAAACCGCTCCCGCCGCTGTTCGGGAGTTTCCGTGGCGATATCGACGTCGGCCGGTACCGATGCGTCGGCTGTGCTGTCCTCCGGGGACGAGTCGGCTGCTTCGTACATGGCCGCTGCGGCCGGTTCAATGGTGCTCATCGTTGCCAAGTCTACTGTCAGCTTCCGGGAATCCCCCTGTGCAGGATAGCCAGCCTCCAGCAGACCCACACGGTCCTTAACCAAGGTCAAAAAACCAACTCCGTTCAGCGAAGCGGCAACACCATGCCGCGGCCCGGTCTTCACCGTGCCTGTTGTTCACAACGGCAGCCGCTGGGTAAATATTCCGCAAAGGTGCAAGACTAGAGCAGACTGCACCCCTTGAACACAGCACTTAGTGAATAACGTCATGAATCAACATGACAAGCCATCCAGGAGGCAAGACATGTCTGTTATCCGTTTTCTCGCGCGACCGATGCTCGCGTCCAGCTTCGTCATCGCAGGTCTGGACAAGCTCAAGAACGCGGACGACACTGCCAGGCAATTGTCCCCGGTCCTWCGCCGCGCCTCCGAGTCACTGCCCTTCCCGACTGATGAGAAAGTCCTGGCCCGGGTAATCGGTGGCGCGCAGCTGGGCGCCGGCGCGTTGCTTGGCCTTGGCAAACTCTCCCGCTTCGCGGCAACGGTCCTGGCGTTGACGTCCGCACTGAACTCCTATGTGGAGTGGCGCTCAGCAGACATCAGCACGAAGGAAGGCCGGAACGCCCGCCGGGCCCAACTCCTGAAGAACATTTCCCTGACCGGCGGCGTTTTGCTGGCCTCCGTAGACACAGAAGGCCGCCCCAGCCTTGCATGGCGGGCTGAACACCTGGCCGCCGATGCCAAGAAGGCCACCGGCAAGCAGCTCAAGCGGGCAGACAAAGCAGTACGCAAGGCCGTAGACAACGCAGTTGGAGCATAAGGAAGCATGACAGGTACCACCGCAGCAAACACGGGCTCAACACACTCCGTCGACACCCTGCCCCTTTGGGCGGCTCCCTACGCCACCGGGCCAGTGGATGCCACAGTGACGGTACCGGGCTCAAAATCGCTCACCAATCGTTTCCTGGTCCTTGCCGCATTGGCCGACGGCCCGTCCCGGCTGCGAGCACCCCTTCACTCCCGTGATTCCGTCCTGATGATTCAGGCGCTCAGGCAGTTGGGTGCCACCGTTACCGAGGTACCCGGCGATGGTGATTATGGGCCGGACCTTGAGATCACGCCCATGGATCCTTCAGCGTCGGGGGCGGAGACTGCCATCGATTGCGGCCTTGCCGGGACAGTCATGCGCTTCGTTCCACCTTTAGCTGCGCTACGCAATGGTCCAACTACGTTCGACGGCGACCCCCACGCCCGTAAGCGGCCTATGGGGACCATCATCGAGGCACTCCTCGCCCTGGGAGTTCCTGTCGCCACGGAAGGCGGCAGGACGCCGTCGGCCCTTCCCTTCTCGGTGGATGGCACTGGCGAGGTTCGGGGCGGCCACCTGGTAATCGATGCCAGCGCCTCCTCCCAGTTCGTCTCGGCCTTGCTGCTGGTAGGCGCCCGCTTCGCCGAAGGCCTTCACCTGGAACACGTAGGCAAGCCGGTCCCCAGCCTGGACCACATCAATATGACCGTTGCCGTCCTTCGTGGAGTCGGCGTCAAGGTGGACGATTCAGTCCCCAACCACTGGCGAGTCGCGCCCGGCCCCATTCACGCCTTCGACCAGCGGATCGAACAGGACCTTTCCAACGCCGGCCCGTTCCTTGCCGCAGCCCTCGCGACCCATGGCACCGTCAGGATCCCCAACTGGCCCACCCAAACAACCCAGGTGGGTGACCTCTGGCGTAGCATCCTGGTTGAAATGGGAGCCACCGTGACACTCGAAAACGGCACGCTCACCGTGAAGGGCGGGCCTGAAATAAAGGGCGCCGACTTCGACGAGACCAGTGAACTCGCGCCCACCGTCGCTGCGCTGTGCGCCTTGGCTACAGGTCCTTCACGTCTAACCGGGATCGCGCACCTTCGTGGCCATGAAACGGATAGGCTCGCCGCGCTGGCCGCTGAAATCAATCGGCTTGGCGGCGACGCAGAAGAAACAGCCGACGGCCTCATTATCCGTCCGGCCACTCTGCACGCAGGCGTCGTCCACAGCTACGCTGATCACCGCATGGCTACGGCGGGCGCTATTTTGGGGCTCGCCGTTGAGGGCGTTCAGGTGGAGGATATCGCTACCACGTCCAAGACGATGCCCGAATTTCCGCAGATGTGGGAGGCCATGCTGCAGCACGGCACAGGCGATGACTTGACCGTCACCAGTGAGGCCAGCAACTGAGCATGGGTCGCGACGCAAGCTCCTGGGACGAATCCGATGTCCGGATCCGTCCGAATAAAAAAGGATCAAGGCCCCGCACCAAGGACCGTCCCAGTCATGATGACGCGGTCATTGGCCGGATTATCACGGTAGACCGCGGGCGCTACACCGCCATCGTCGGTGAAGACTCGGCGGATGAACGCATCATCATCGCTGCACGCGCGCGTGAACTGCGACGAAACCCCGTTGTCCCCGGCGATTTCGTCGCCTTGGTGGGCGACGTATCCGGAGAACCGGATACCCTTGCGCGGCTCGTCCGAATAGAGGAGCGGAAGACGCTCCTGCGGCGCAGCGCTGATGATACCGACCCCATCGAAAGAGTGGTGGTAGCCAACGCAGACCAACTTGTGGTGGTGGTCGCGGCGGCCAATCCGGAGCCCCGAACCGGCTTTATTGACCGCGCCCTGGTTGCAGCCTACGACGCCGGGATCGAGCCGCTGCTGCTCGTCACCAAAGCAGATGTCAAGGATCCTGCGGAACTGTTGTCGAACTATCTCAGCCTCGACTTTCCCATCATCATCAGCCGTACCGCAGACGATGAAGCGTCCGGTATCGATGCCCGCTCGGACGACGGACTGTCCGCGCGGCTGGACAGCCGCGCCGTTGCCGAATTGCGGGCCCACCTTGATGGAAAAGTGACTGTCATGCTGGGCCATTCGGGCGTCGGCAAGTCCACCATGGTTAATGCCCTGACCGGAGCCGAGCGTGCTACGGGTGGTGTCAACGCCGTCACAGGGCGGGGCCGGCACACGTCGTCGTCGGCGCTGGCCTTGAAGCTGGCGGACGCACCGCCAGGTAGCTGGATCATCGATACCCCCGGTATCCGCTCCTTCGGACTCGCGCATGTGGACCCCGACCGCATCCTGCATTCCTTCCCCGATTTGGAACCGGGCACCGAAGCTTGCGACCGCGGTTGCAAGCACGATGCCAGTGCCATCAATTGCGGACTTGACGCGTGGGTGAACGAGGGACACGCCGGTCCTTCCGGGGTGGCCCGCTTGTCTTCGCTCCGGCGGCTGCTGGGCGCGGACCCGCGTTTGGAAGCGAAAGAGACCAAAGAACTGGGTACCGTCAACTAAGCATTGGTGCAAGGCGATCCCAACTGCAGGGAACGTTTCACGATAGTTTGGTGGCATGACCCAACCCGTTTCCAGCTACAACGATGACCTCCGACTGGCCCACGTGCTGGCGGATTCCGTGGATGCCCAAACCATGGACCGCTTCAAGGCCTTGGATCTGCAGGTCGAGACCAAGCCTGACCTCACGCCAGTGACGGATGCCGACAAAGCTGCGGAAGAAGCCATTCGTGGCCAATTGTCGCGCTCGCGCCCCCGTGACGCCGTCCTCGGCGAGGAGTTCGGCAGCAGCGGCCACGGCTCCCGGCGTTGGATCATCGACCCCATCGACGGCACCAAGAACTTCGTTCGGGGAGTTCCTGTATGGGCTACCCTGATCGCACTCGTGGACGAGGGTGAGCCGGTGGTCGGACTTGTCAGTGCTCCCGCGTTGGGCAAGCGTTGGTGGGCAGCAAAGGACATGGGCGCCTATATGGGTCGCTCCCTCGCGTCAGCGACCCGGCTCAAAGTGTCAAACGTTTCGCGGTTGGCAGATGCTTCAATGTCATATTCCAGCCTTTCCGGTTGGAAGGAACGCGGAAATCTGGACGAGTTCCTGGGGTTGACGGAAGACATCTGGCGCACACGCGCCTACGGCGATTTCTGGTCCTATTGCCTGGTTGCCGAGGGAGCCGTGGATATCGCCTGCGAGCCAGAGTTGAACCTTTACGACATGGCAGCACTGGTTCCGATCGTGACGGAAGCCGGCGGCCGCTTCACCTCGTTGGAAGGCGAGGATGGCCCCTTTGGCGGCAACGCCCTGGCCACCAACTCCATCCTGCACTCAGAGGTCCTCAAGCGGCTGAACCCTGCTCTGGATGACCTCCTCTGACCCAGCGGCACCAACTAGCCAACCGGCTTTGCATAGAATTTTCGACGGCGGATGCCTCCTTTTCGGGGCGTCCGCCGTTTTTTCTTCGCCCAAAGCCCGATTTCCGGACCCTTCGTAACAATGTGCTTAACAAAGCGAAGCGACTTTGGAGCAGGCCAGAGGAGTGCCCTAACCTCTTTACAGGTCACGAGTGCCAGCGCTAAACCCCGGTTTGCTGGCCGGCAACCCTCCATTCGCGGTGGGGTGCCCCGGGTGACGACCTGGCCGGTCCGGAACGGATACGGCAAGCGCGGATCCCCATAGGGGGTCCCTCTTGAGTGAGGTCCCATGAGCACTGCTACGTTCAACTCCACCGTTCTGCCGTCCCTTGTGGTCGAAGAAGCAGCGCACGAAGCCGCTGCAGGCAGGCCCCTGGCCGCCGTCACAGGCGCAGAGCTGCAAGCTCCCCTGATCCAGGGTGGCCACGTCCGCTACGCCAACCTCGACTACGGAGCATCCGCTCCAGCGCTGACAATTGTTTCTGCGTATCTCAATGAGATCCTCCCCTACTACGCCAGTGTCCACCGCGGCGCGGGCTACGCTTCCCAGATCAGCACCTCGGTCTACGAGAACTCCCGCGACATCGTCCGCGAATTCGTCGGCGGTCGTCCCGACGATTCCGTCATTTTCACCCGGAACACCACGGACTCGCTGAACCTGTTGGCAGGCTGCCTCCCGCAACTGGACGGAAAGCCAACGGGCGAGGTCCTTTACCTGGACATCGAGCACCATGCCAATCTCCTTCCCTGGCAGGGCGTCCCTCACCGCAGTGTCGTAGCTGCTTCGACACTGACAGCTACCCTCGCCAAGCTTCGCGAGGAACTCAGCCAGGGCGGCGTGTCGTTGCTGGCGGTCACCGGGGCCTCGAATGTGACCGGTGAAATCCTGCCGATCGCCGAACTCGCAGCACTTGCCCACGAATACGGCGCCCGGATTGTGGTGGACGCCGCGCAGCTTGCCCCCCACCGCCGCATCAACATCACCGCAGCAGACGTGGACTACATCGTGTTCTCCGGGCATAAGCTCTACGCTCCGTTCGGCGCCGGTGTTGTTGTGGGCCGTCCTGACTGGCTCGACGCCGGTACTCCGCACCTTGCCGGTGGTGGCGCCGTTCGCGAAGCCCGCCTGGACTCGGTCAGCTGGGCTTCAGGTCCCGCCCGCCACGAGGGCGGCTCCCCCAACGTCCTCGGCGCGGCAACATTGGCCCGCGCGACGCAGGTGCTGGCCGGGCTGGACCAAGAGGCATGGCATGCCCATGAAGCTGCCATCCGCTCCTACCTCGTACAGGGACTTGAAGCAATCGAAGGCGTGACCGTCCACCGGATCTTCAGCGACTCCGAAGACACTATCGGCGTGGTCAATTTCTCCGTGGAAGGATTCGACGCCGGACTGGTGGCCGCCTACCTCGCCGCCGAACATGGTGTAGGACTTCGTGACGGCCGCTTCTGCGCCCATCCCCTGCTCAAGCGGCTCGGACTCCCTTCGGGCTCGCTCCGAGCCAGTTTCGGAGTGGGTTCCCGATTGGAGGATGCCACACGACTCCTGGCTGGTATCGAAGAACTCAAGCGCACCGGGCTCGGCTGGGACTATGTAGTAGACGAAGGCCGCTGGGTACCGGCCAACGACCACCGCAGCTACCCAGAATGGGCACCAAACACCCCGGGCACCGCAGGGGCTGCGCCCTGCACGATTGACTAAAACGCACGTACTGTGCGGTAAATTCGTAGGGTAACTGGCGTTCGCGGTAAAGGAGTCTGTGCGTGGCCGTGCCTTCCGGCAGTGTTTCCGGCGTTGTTTCCGGCGGAAGTGTTTCCGGCCGCGTTGGCAGGCCGGGTGGTCCCAAGCTGCATGCCACGCGCCGCCGCGAGCTGGGCCAGAGCTTCCAGGACGGCGGCGAACACTACGATCGCGTTCGGCCCGGCTATCCCACAGACTCAATGGATTGGCTTCTCCCTCCTGGAGCGAAGTCCGCCGCGGATATTGGTGCAGGCACGGGAAAATTTACGGCACTGCTCGTGGACCGCGGCCTGCAGGTGGCCGCCGTCGATCCTTCCACAGACATGCTGGAGCAACTTCGAAAGTCCTGTCCCGGCGTTGAGGCGTTGGAGGGAACGGCCGAGGCAACAGGGCTGGCGGACTCAGCATTCGACGTCGTCAGCGTTGCCCAGGCATGGCATTGGTGTGACCCGCTGAAAGCCAGCACGGAAATCGACCGGATCCTGCGGCCCCACGGAGTACTCGGCCTGATATGGAACCAACTGGACACCTCCGTGCCCTGGGTTCACCGGTTGTCACGCATCATGCACGCCGGGGATGTGCACAAGCCCGGCTTCCGGCCAGTTATCGGACCGGAGTTTATGGACTTGACGAGCCATCTCACCAGCTGGGAGGACGCCGTGTCACCGGAGGACATCCTGGAGCTCACGAAATCGCGCAGCTACTACCTCCGCGCAAATGAAGCCACCCGCTTAAAGGTCATGGGCAACCTGGAGTGGTACCTCTTCGATCATCTGGGCCATGTCCCCGGCCAGCTCCTGGGATTGCCATATCTGACCACTACCTGGCGGGCCCGCAAGATCGACGGCGCCCCGCCACGGTAGGCTTGGTGTGTGAAGACCAGTACGCCCTCCTCCTCGATCGAGGACTACGTCAAGGTCATCTACTCCTATACGGAGTGGCAGGACAAACCAATTACGTCCTCGCAGCTTGCCCTGCGGCTTGGCGTTGCCAATTCCTCGGTGTCTGAAATGGTCCGTAAACTCAAGGACCAGGGCTTGGTGGACCACCAACCGTACAGTGCCATCCGGCTGACTCCGGAAGGCATGCGCCTGGCACTGTCAATGGTTCGGCGTCACCGCCTCATTGAGACATACCTCGTTGACGAACTCGGCTATAGTTGGGACGAAGTCCATGATGAAGCTGAGATGTTGGAACACGCGGTGTCCGATACCTTCATTGAGCGCATGGCCGCCAAGCTTGGCCATCCCCTCCGGGATCCTCACGGCGACCCGATTCCCTCGGCTGACGGATCGGTGGAACTTCCCCACGCCTACCGCATGATCGAGTTGGACGAAGGCCACTCAGGCCGCATCACCCGGATCAGCGATGAAAATCCTGACCTTCTTCGCTATCTCGCCTCGGAAAAGATCACCTTGGACGCGCCCGTGGAAGTGGTGGGGCGCAAACCATTCGGCGGAGCCCTGGTTGTTCGGATTGGCAGCGGACCCCAACGCCGCGAATTCGATCTCGCGGACGAGGTTACAGCGGCACTTTGGGTCCAAAGCGCCGAAGTCCATGAAGGCTGCGTGCTTCCCGCGCGCTGACTTGTGCGCTGCAGAGGCACGTGGCACAGGCTAGCTGCGCTGGCCGGCCGGCCCGCCGTCGTCGGACGCTGTATCAGGATCGCTTTCAGCGGCAACTGCCGCTTCGAGCACGGGGTTGCGGATCCCGACGGCGGACGCCACCGCCCCGACAACGAACAGTGCCGCCGTGACAACCAAGGCGTTGTACAAGCCCTGCCGTGTAAACACCGGACCAACGATCAGGCCGGCAAAGGCAATGCAGATGAGGCCGGCAATACGGGCCACGGCATTGTTGACCGCCGAACCAATTCCGGCCTCTTCCTGCGGTACCGCGCCTAGAATCGCTGCGGTGAGTGGCGCGACGAGGGTGGTGAGTCCCACGCCAAAGACGATCTGCCCCGGCAGCACCTGGGTCCAATAGTTCAGGGGCTCCTGGATGGAGAGGGACATCAGAAAGCCCACACCGCATAACAGCGGCCCCACGGTCATAAACCACCGCGGACCATATTTTCCAGCCAGCCCACCGAAGTAGGACGCAGTCAGCATCAGGATGACAGTCGCTGGAAGCAAGGCAATTCCCGCGATGGTAGCCCCCATGCCTCCCACCTGCTGAAGATAGATGCCCAGGACGAAGAATCCGAGGGATATTCCACCGTAAATTGCGAGCGTGGCAAGGTTGCCCCAGCCAAAGTTCCTTATGGCAAACAGCCTCAAGGGCAACATCGGCTCCGTGGTCCTTGCCTCGTGGACCAGGAACAGCACCATCGCCACTACACCGGCTAGGAGCGGCACCCACACCTGGGCGCTCGCCCAACCCATCCGGCCCTGTTCAATGAAGGCATAGACGGGACCACCTAGTCCGATCATTGCCAGAACAGCGCCGAGGTAGTCGATTCCCTTGCTCTTGTCCCGGGCCGCATCCGATGCCCGAAGGCCTGCAAGCAAAGGCCAAATCGCAACCGCGGGAATAACGTTGATGAAGAAAATCACCCGCCACGACAGCATGTCCACGGAGACGCCACCAATAAGTGGCCCTACGATGGCGGCGGCACTCGTCCAGCCCGACCATTGGCCAATCGCTTTGGACTGGGAAGGCCCGGAGAACGAGGTAATGATCATGGCCAACGAACTGGGCACCAGGAGGGCGCCTGCAATACCTTGAAGTGCGCGGGACACCACCAGGACTTCCCCGTTCCAAGCCAGACCGCACATCACCGATGTCAGCGCGAAACCTGCCAATCCCCACTCGAGAATCCGCGCCCGGCCAAAGTGGTCCGACAATGAACCAGCTACCAGGATGAGGGCACCAAGGGTCAAAAGATAGGCATCCACCACCCATTGCTGGATGACCAGGCCGCCGCCAAGTTCACGTCCAATGGCCGGGAGCGCAAGGTTCACCACGAAACCATCCAGGATGGCGATAAAAGAAGCCACAATTGCAACGACGAGCACACGCTTTTGAAGCGGCGTTCTCGGCAATAAAGCCACAGCATCCGTCATGTGCACAGCCTACGCGGCATTCGTCCATGGCGAAGTCCCGTATCGTTAAACAGTGATTAGCAGACGTGACGCAGCATTGGCCCTTGATATCTCCATGGAAATGGCCCAGCGCCACGGCATCCCGTCACGGCTGTCAGATGCGGAACTACGTAGCCTCCAGGACAATCCACCGGCCTGGCTGGTCCAGTCACGTGCCAACCGCACGGGAAAACGTCCTGTTTGGGTCCACCTGACCTGCGCGGTGTGCGGTTACTCAGAGGCGGTGCGGCCCAAAAAGTGGTGGCCCGACTTCTCGTTCGTCTTTTGTGGCCACCACAAGAACAGTGAGCTGCCGGAACTGTTCCTGGGTGACGTGCGCAGCGAATATGAAGGCGTCGGCAGCCGCTTTGTCGGCGTGGTCGACGTCCGCGAGGAACAAGCCTAGGCTCGCCTCATCGTTGCTGGCTCATCACTGCTGGCTCATCTCCGAGGGAACGGCTATCAGCTGTACCATTTTGCCGTCACGCAACACGGTCAACGGAAATGGTTCGCCTATGGCCTCGGCAAACAGCAGCTTCTGCAGACTTTCTGCACTCGATACAGCCCTGCCCTGCGCCCGAAGCACCAGGTCCCCCGGCTGGAGCCCCGACAATTCAGCAGGTGAGCCTGCGATGACCTCCACCACACGGAGCCCCTCTTTCTGGCCCGTGCGCACCACAGCACTCGCATCGAGTGGAATAGGCGTACTCACCAAGCCCAAGTAGGCGCGTCGCACCCTCCCATCCTTGAGCAAGGAGGCGATGATCCGCTGGGTTGTCCTATTAATAGGTACGGCGAGTCCGAGGCCCAGTCCGGCTATCGCCGTGTTGATGCCCACGATGCGGCCCCGGGTGTCGGCAAGGGCGCCCCCGGAATTGCCCGGGTTGAGGGCCGCGTCAGTCTGGATGACATCCTCAATCACACGCCGGTGCTCCCCTGCACGGACGGGAATGGATCGTCCCAGACCGCTGACCACCCCGGCAGTCACTGATCCCGCCAAGCCCAGGGGATTTCCTACTGCGATGACGAGCTGGCCAACCCGTAACGAGTCGGCGTTACCCAAAATGGCGGGTGGCGGAGTGGGTTTGAGACCACGCACCACTGCGAGGTCAGACAATGGGTCCGCCCCCACGAGCTCGACGTCCGTCTGCTTGCCGTTCGCAAACACCGCTCTTCCGGACTGGATACCTGCCACCACATGGGCATTGGTGAGCATGTACCCATCACCGGTGAAGACCACGGCCGATCCGCTGCCCACACGAAGTTGACCGTTCCGGCGCGCACTGGTCATTTCGATAGCGGCGACGTGCGGTGTGACAGACTCCGCAACCCGGATGACGATCTGTGAGTACGCGTCCAAGGCCGCGTCGTCACCCTGCTCTTCAGGCGCTTCTGAATCCCGGCCTTCATCCGGTATTTCAAACTCTGGCTCGGTGCTCATCACATGCCTCCTGCTACCGCGGTGCCGTGCACGTCCTGTCCAGTTCAGTCCAGTGCCTACCTGTACAACGGTCGGCGCAGGGCGTCTAGTCCTCGTTCCCCTACGCCGTGGGTGAACGGTATTTGCGGCAGGTTCAGGCAGGGGCAGGTTCAGGCATAGTAAAAGCCCCCGGATCACGAGGATCCGAGGGCTTTCCGGTGGAGATGGGGGGAATTGAACCCCCGTCCGATGTCGTTTTGTCAGGGCTTCTCCGGGCGCAGTTTGCGTCGGATTTTCTCGGCCCCAGCCATCCTGCAAACAGGTGGCTGATCCGGGCCCAGTCATCTAAAAGTCCCGTTTACCTCAATGACGAAGGCAAACAGCAGTGGCTATCTAAATGACGCCAGGAACCGGGGCGATAGCAACCCCGGGCTGACGGACTGTCTTACTGCTTAGGCAGCGAGAGCGAAGTCAGTGCGCTTAGATTCGGCACTTATTGGTTTGCAGACAGCGTTTACGAGATAATTCTGCATCCTCGGCCCGCTTCACCTGTCGCGACTAACATCGTCGAAACCGATCATCCCCGTATTCTGTTACCAAACCGGCAAGGCATTCATCAAGTGATCAAATCCCTACCGGACTATCCATCATAACGCATTCGCCCGGAAGATCATTCCCGCGACACAAGCCCTGGGCGGAAGCATCTGCATTCAGACCTAGCGCCGGTTGCGCTCCCGCAGTTCGCGCAACGATTCGCGCTTATCCTGCTGCTCACGCAGCGTTTGGCGCTTGTCGTAGTCCTTTTTACCTCGAGCTATGGCTATTTCAACCTTGGCCCGGCCGTCCAGGAAGTAAAGCTGCAACGGCACCACGGTGAAACCGGATTCGCGGATCTTTTGGGAGATCTTGTCCAGTTCGTCGCGGTGAAGCAAAAGCTTACGACGGCGGCGCGCGGCGTGGTTGGTCCAGCTCCCCTGGTGATATTCAGGGATGTGAATGCCCTCCATCCACAGTTCGTCATTGTAGAAGGTGCAGAAGCCGTCCACCATGGAGGCGTGGCCTTCACGGAGGGATTTCACTTCCGTACCCATCAGCGCAATGCCAGCCTCATAGGTATCCAGGACATGGTAGTTATGCCGGGCCTTCCGATTGGTGGCCACTACCTTACGGCCACTTTCCTTGGGCACGGTAGAACTCCTTGTTAGATGCGGATTTCAACTAGTGTACGCCAGAGCCCGCAGGCCTTGGTCGCTGACAAAGGGTCGGCCCACTAGAGGAGGGTCATCGGATCCACCGCGGCCCCGTTCAGCCAGGTTTCGAAGTGTGCGTGGCACCCCGTCGAGTTACCTGTGCTACCCGAGTACGCAATGAGTTGTCCCTGCGATACCTGCTGGCCGTTGGAAACCACGATGCTGCTGTTGTGGTAGTAAATGGTTGTCAGGGAGTTGCCCTGCACCACACCGTGGGACAGCTTCACGCGCCATCCACCGCCGTCGGCCGAGTTCCAGCCGGAGTTGAAGACGGTACCAGCCGCTGCAGCATAAACAGGAGTGCCGCAGGCTGCACCGAAGTCGATGCCGGTGTGCATGTAACCACCCGTGCCGTAGAAATCGATGGTTCCGGGCGGGGTTGCCCGCCAACCGAATCCTGACGTGATGGGTACGTAGCTGGCGAAGGGGTGTCGCAAACCAAACGCGGACGGCGAACCCACCGGCGGGACATACGGCTGCTCGGGCGGTGCCGGCTTTCCTTGCGCTGCTGCTGCGGCAGCCGCAGCAGCAGCGGCTTCCGCGGCAAGGCGACGCTGCTCGGCCTCCCACGCCTCCCGAAGCTTGCGGTCCCTCTCGACGATTTCGGCCGCAACTGAGTCCTGTTCGGCCTTCACTCGGGCAAGATCGGCTTCAATGCCGGGCTTGGCGGCCTGTAGTTGTCCATTCAGGCGGGTGGTGTCCTCAATGAGCTTGTCGACTTCGGCTTTCTTGCTGGCGGCCTCGTCGCGCGCAGCCTTCTCCCGCTCCAGCGCGGCGTCGGCTTTGGCCTTCAGGTCCTGGATCTCAGCCTCGACGGCGGCCAGCCGGGCCTGCGAGTTTACGTTGGTGGCGTTCTGCTGGGTCAACTTGGTCATCGCAGCGTTCTGGCTTCGCATGGCCTGATCGGCGAGGTCCATGGATTCTGTCAGGCTGCCGGACTCGTTGGATCCGAAGAGCAGGGCGATGTTGGTGGGCACACCCCCGGATTTATAGGCCTGGGAGGCGATCTGGCCGATCAATTTCTTTGTATCGGTGATCTTCTGCTTGTCACTCTCAAGCTGCTCAGTAATTTTGGCTTTGTTCTGCTGGGCGAGCTCCACCCGGGCTGCCAACGCCTCGACCTCCTTGACAGCACTAGCCACGCGGCCCTGCGCTTCGAGAAGTGCCTGCTGGGCGCCCGGGAGGCGTCCTTGGTAGATGACGAGGTCCCCGGCGGCCTTGGCGATCTTCGAGTCCACAAACTCCAAGGACGCCTGAACGCGCGCCGATTCGGCCTCGAGCGCAGCTTGTTGGTCGTCCAGGCTGTCCGCATGGGCCGTAGGTACAGCGGACAGGAGGCTGACGGCGAGGCCCAAGGCGAGCACGCCACCAAGAATCCTGGCTTGGCCGGACGCAAGCCGCCGACGCAGGGAGTTCTGGTCCAACGTGGTCATCATGAGTCCTTTTCGCTTGTCAGCAGAATCGTTCGCAGCCGCCCGTCATCCATCACTAAACCTTCAAGTAACGCCGGAGGGTCAACAAGGAGGATATCCCGGCCAAGCCACCGCCGAGCGCAATCAGCACCGGTGCGATCACCAGGACCTGCGTCGATGAGATGAAGGGAGTGTTAAGGAATTGCCTGGACAGATCACCGTTGAGCCAAAAGTGTGCCATTAGCCACAGCGTCACGGAGGCCAACAACGCCCCGACAACAGCGGCGATCACGCCCTCCAGGATGAACGGCAACTGGATGACTGTCTTGGAGGCGCCCACCAAGCGCATGATCCCCGTTTCCCGACGCCGGCTGAACGCCGATAGCCGGATCGTGGTGGTTATCAGCAGCACCGCACAGAAGATCATCACCGCGGCCACACCCATCGCGGCCACAGAAGCGCCGTTCATCCAGGAGAAGATCCGCTCCAATACCTGACGCTGGTCACTCACCGTCTCAACGCCCGGTTGCGAGGAAAATGTTTCGCTGATGATCTGGTACTTCTCGGGGTTCTTCATGTTGATACGGAACGACGCCGGCAACTGGTCCTCGGACACGGAATCAACAATCGGCGAATTCGAGAACTGCTCTTTGAAGTGCTTGTAGGCCTCGGCTTGGGATTCGAATTGGAAGTCGTTGATGTACTGCTTGACGGCGGGAGACTCCAACATTGCCTGCAGATTGGCCTGCTGTTCCTTGGTGGCTGGCCCCGAGGCGCAACCAACCGCCGTCGAGCCGTCGTTACAGAGGAAGACCGCAACCTGGACTTTGTCGTACCAGTAGCCCTTCATCTGGTTGATCTGCATCTGCAGCATTCCAGCTGCGCCAACGAACGTCAGGGATACAAAGGTCACCAAGACCACTGAGATCACCATTGACAGGTTGCGGCGCAGGCCGCTGCCGATTTCCCCGAGGATGAAAAGGAGCCTCACAGCTGTGCCCCCTGCGCGCGGTTGAGTTCCTCGCCACTGGCGTCCTTCAGCCGCCGCGATTCACCCACAACCGGAATCATGGACGTGTACAGTGCCTTCGCTTCGTCACGGATGACCTTGCCATTCTTGAGCTCCACCACGCGGCGGCGCATTTCGTTAACGATGTCGTCGTCGTGGGTAGCCATGACCACAGTGGTGCCGTTCTGGTTAATCTTGTCCAAAACTCCCATGATTCCCATGGACGTAATGGGGTCAAGGTTCCCTGTGGGTTCGTCCGCAAGGAGAATGCCTGGGCGATTGACGACGGCGCGGGCAATCGCCACACGCTGCTGCTCGCCGCCTGAAAGTTCGTGAGGCATCCGCTTTTCCTTACCCTCAAGGCCAACGGTCTTCAATACCTCAGGGACCGTCTCCCGGATGATGGAGCGGCTCTTGCCGATGACCTGCATGGCAAAGGCTACGTTCGCGAAGACATTCTTCTGCGGGAGGAGACGGAAATCCTGGAAGACCACACCGATACCCCTGCGAAGCTTGGGCACTCGCCAGCTCGAAATGTTGGCCACGTTCTGGCCGGCAACGTAAACCGAACCTGAGGATGCTTTGTCTTCCTTCAGGATCAATCTCAGGAAGGTGGATTTTCCTGAGCCTGAGGCGCCCACCAGGAAGGTGAATTCACCGCGGTTGATCTCAAGGCTGACAGAATCGAGCGCCGGTCGGGCATTCTGCTCGTAGACCTTGGTGACATTCTCAAATCTGATCATGGCCCTTTAGAACCCCGCCGGACATGACGTACTCGCCCAGTCCAACAGCCGGAGCGCGGGCTTTCGATGGGGGAAGTGAGAGCACCGGCCACTCGACTATACGCACGCAGCAGCCGGGATTCCGGGGGTTTGGGGGGCGTGTCGTGGAATCGGACGCCTCCGGTACGCGGACTGAGACCCTAGTTGGCAGCGTTGCGGTTGCCGGTGCGCCAGCGGATACCGGCGTCGATGAAGTCATCGATGTCGCCGTCCAGAACAGCCGAAGTGTTGCCTACTTCGTGTTCCGTGCGGAGGTCCTTGACCATCTGGTAAGGATTGAGCACATAGGAGCGCATCTGATCACCCCAGGACGCCTTGACATCACCTGCCAAGGCTTTCTTTTCAGCGTCCTGCTGTTCCTTCTTAACAAGCAGCAACCGCGACTGGAGCACACGCAGGGCCGCTGCCCTGTTTTGAAGCTGCGACTTTTCGTTCTGCATTGAAACGACGATCCCCGTGGGAATGTGTGTCAAGCGCACGGCGGAGTCCGTGGTGTTGACGGATTGGCCACCTGGTCCAGAGGACCGGAAGACATCAACGCGGATTTCGTTGTCCGGAATCTCGATGGAGTCGGTCTGTTCAATCAGCGGGATGACCTCAACGGCGGCGAACGACGTCTGCCGTCGGCCCTGGTTGTCAAAGGGACTGATACGGACCAGGCGGTGTGTGCCCGCCTCGACACTCAGGGTGCCGAAAGCGTACGGCGCCTTGACCTCGAACGTCGCGGACTTCAGGCCTGCTTCTTCAGCATAGGACGTGTCCATGACGGTAGTGGGGTAACCATGACGCTCCGCCCACCGCAGGTACATACGCATCAGCATCTCGGCGAAGTCGGCAGCGTCAACACCACCTGCTCCTGCCCTGATGGTCACTACGGCTTCCCGTTCGTCGTACTCGCCGGACAACAGGGTGACGATTTCGAGCTCGGCGAGGGCTTTGCGAATAGAAGCAAGTTCTTTCGCGGCCTCGGCCATCGAGGCTTCGTCGCCCTCATCCTGGCCGAGCTCCACCAGCACTTCGAGGTCGTCTATCCGGGAGGCAAGCTTGGACAACCGCTCCACTTCAGCTTGCCGGTGGGACAAACGCGAAGTGACAACTTGCGCCGATGCGGGGTCATCCCAAAGGTCCGGCGCGCCAGCCTGCTCACTCAATTCGGCGATTTCTGCCTTCAAGGCATCAATATCGGTGACGTTCTCGATGGAACTGTAAGTGGCGCGAAGCGCGCGGATTTCTGCGGGAAAATCAATCTCAGCCATGGTCTTTCCAGCGTACGCTATCAGCCGGACTCCCCCGACTGGGCGCCGTCATTGCGTCCCTATCATTGCGTTATTACGTTGTGCCCCTATTGGGTGAGCCGAGACCTGGCAGTGGATCTTGCTTCAACGGCGATTCCTTCAGGCAGCAGGAAGGTGACCAAGGGCGGATGGGCGATGGCACTTAAGACCACCACCGCTGTACCGCCGGGAGAACTACCCGTCCCGGAAGAAACTTCCAAGTGATCGTGCATGGAGAAGGCTTCGCTGTTTCCCAGATACAGATCAACCGCGCCCAGCACCCGCTCGTCCACCAGCGACGCCGAGGGCACACTGCTTCCCTCGATGTCACCCACCACGTACGAATCTGCAGCGGCAAGTGCGGCGCCATCAGCCAAGGACAGAAGTTTCTTGTGTTCCAAGTAAATCGCGGAAGTAGCCATTACCACCGCAGCCAACAGGAGTGCCAGAAGCACGAAGCCTACGATCAGCACGCTCATTTGTCCCTCTTCGGCTTTGCTCCCTATCCGTCCCATCGCCACTTTTGCGCCTCCTCCTCACGTTGACGATTCACTTAAAGCGCCCCACGACTTGCGTGGCAGAGGCATTGAGCACAGCAGCATTCAAATGTAGCGAGTCGCCAAACGGAACCATCGGCAAAGGGACAGCCAATCGAACCCAAACTGTCACTGCTGCGCCTGCTGAAAGGCAGTCTGCCCGGTCGCACGTGATCTCCATCGTGGCTGCTTGCGCCGGGTAGCCGTAATCCCTCAGCGCCAAGAGGACGCTCTGTTCTGCGCTGGTCCTCGCGAGGACAGGTTCACTCTGGGAGACAAAGACCTTGGCCGCCTGATCCGCCGCACCCACCACTGCAAAGGATCCGCCTTGGATTTGGCCTACGGTTACCAGGAAATAGACCACCGGGACCATGAGCAACAGTGCCAGGAACGTAAACTCCACGATGGCACTGCCGCGCTGCCTTTTGACGTCGGTACCCATACTGGATGTGTCTTGATATGGGCCGAACGCCAATTGCCAAGCCCTGTTCAGCCAATGCCCAAGGCGATTCATTATCGAACCTGGGCACGGCACCGGGGTCAGGACATTACTTTGGAAGGGCAGCATGTCCGGTAACCTCCATGAGTCCACCGGGGCCGATAAGCCCCACAACTGGCATAGGCGCCCTCACGGTCACTTCCAACGCCCGAATTCCATCCAGAGTCCTTTCAGCGGTGGTCACATCTGCCGCGAAATCTCCATTGAGCGCCGTTTCGATCAGCTCGGACGTCCTGGCCTCCGCATCCATAACCGTTCGATCGGCAAGGGTTCCATATCGCGCTCCGGACGCGGCGGCATCAACAAGTGTGTTTCGGACATGAAGGACAAGCGTGAGCTGGACGATTGACATGAACAGCAACGTCAGGAGGGCACCAATCATCACGAAATCGATAACCGCGGAACCTCGTTCCCCACTATTAACTGCACACGGATTTTTATCTGCGCAGCGAATTTTAAGTGCACTTGGACTTTCAAATCCACAGGGCAGGCAGAATGGGCGCTTTTGGCTGCGGGACCACACCTGCCCCATTTCCTAACTACCCACCTTGGCCATAGCCTGCGTGAAGAGGTCCGCCAGTGCTGGCGATGCAATCGCGAGGAGCCCTGCGACCAATATGGCGGACATTAGGGTGATCATCACCCATCCCGGGACGTCACCGCGCTCACGGTGTTCCAAGGGTGATGCCACATTTCGCGCGATCACAGCGAAGGCCCATGAGAAAAACGGCAAAGTCATTGTATTTGCAGAAAACGAGTGTCCATACTTCTTCTTCATTATTTTCCCCAATGTGTGTGTTTGTGCTGGTAATGTGCGACCGGCGGATAAAGGTAATTGGTCAAGATCCCGGCTCGGTCCTGTCAAAGGCTCAACTGCAAAGCGGCGAGCGCCGGAAACGCTGCGAAAATGACCGTTAGCGGAAGGACGCCGAATACAAGGGGCACCATCATTCCGATTTCTTTTCGACCGGCTGATTCCATCAGTTCCCGCTTCGCAGCGTCGCGGACGTCGGCAGCTTGTGCGCGAAGTACATCGGCCAATGGAGTGCCCCGCTCCACAGCCACCACTAATCCGTCGACGAATCGGACCAGGGGCGGCAGTTGCGTTCGGGTAGAGAAAGCTTGGAGTGCCTGGATCAGCGACTTTCCTGATCTCGTGTCCGCCAGGACGGCGCTGAATTCCTTGGCGAGCTCGCCATTGGAGGTACGGGAGATTCGGTCCATCGCACCCACGGCGCTCTCTCCGGCGGCGACAGCAAGCGCCATAAGTTCGGCAAGGCTGGGAAACTCCGCAAGAATCACCGATTCCCGGCGCTTAGTCTTTTGGCCAAGCAGGAAATCGCGGAGCACGTAACCACAAAAGGCACCCCCGATGACCGCCACCAGTGACGGAAGCGGGCTGAATCGTCCGGAGGCAGCACCCAGCCCCACGCCGATCACAGCAAGCAGGAAGCCGCCTGCGGCCCACACCAGTTGCTCGGCGCGGAAATCCACCACGCTTTTCGCGGAGCCGGCTCGAGCGAGTCTCTTGCGCAAGGCTGGGCCGCCACCGTTAAAACGGGACAAGTAGAGAATTCCATCCTGCATAACGGGGCGGAGAATGCGTTCCAGTGGTCCAAAGGGTGTGAGATTATGCGTAGGCGCCCGGAGGAGGCGCGACTCGAGATTCTGCGACTTAAGCTGTGGGTCAATCCGCTCCGCGAAGGTCCGGCCACGCATGAAGGGAAGCCGCACCAGGATCAACCATGTCCCTCCGCCCAAGAATAAACCAAGGAGCGTGGCGGTCGCCGTCGAGGTGCTCATCGGAGGACCCGCTCATCCTCGGGTAATGCCCCAATCCGCAGCATGACTGCGTAACACAAAACGGAGACAACAAGTCCGCCGAGGAGCACCGCGGCACCAATTCCGGAGTTGTAGGCAAGCATGGCTTCAGGCCGACCGGCCATGACCACCAGGACTATCCAGGGTGCCGCGACTGCCAGCCGTGCACCGTTTACGGTCCAGGATTGCCTGGCCTCGAGTTCGCTGCGCGTCCGGGCGCTTTCCCGAAGAAACCCGGCCAACGTGCCCAACATGCGCCCGAGGTCGGAGCCACCCACTTCCCGGGTCATGCGGAGTGCCTCGATAATCCTGTCGGCCACGGGATCTGCCAAGCGGTCCTTCAGTTTGTTGACAGCCGCATCGAACTGACCGCCCGATCGGTAATCGGCACCAAAATCAAGGAAGAGGCTCCGCAGTTCGTCCGGCCCGTTATGCCCAAGTTGGATCAATGCCTCTGGCAAAGCCAGGCCGGCGCGAATGGCGGATCTCAGATGGTCAACAACATCCGGCCACAGTTGGCGCAGAGTGGCACGCCGTTTCCGCGCCCGCCGACGCACGAGGCCGAAAGGGATCCAAGCGCCGAAGACTCCGAAGCAAAGGCAGACGGGCAATGACGCGGTCACAACGAAGAACAGGAGCATTGCAACGACTCCACATCCAGCGCAACTGAGAAGGAGGCCCGCACTGGTGACCCTTTCTATGCCTGCCGTGAGCAAGAGAAGTTCCAGGGGCCGTGGCCGGGGTTCGCTGACCCGGAGGTCAGGTGGATGGTCCCAGGTGGACCACCAAATAAGTAATGCGCCACTGCCACAAAGGATCCCCAGTAGCGGGGCCATCAGTTCAGCTCCAGCAGCGCGGCGACATCAAAACCAGCCACGGCAAACTTTTCGACCGCGGGTATGGAGTTGGCTTTGGGCTGCAACTGCCCCTCTAGCATGCGGAACACCACCGAGGATTCGATGACCCCGTTTTCCACGCGGCGTCCCAAGGACAGGATTTCGGTTACCTGCCTCCGCCCATTGGCCTGCCGGGCACAATGCACCACTAAGTCAATGCACGAGGCAACTGTGGGCAAGACGAATGCACTGGAAATATTCGCCCCCGCCAGCAAAGGCAGGGTGCAAATCTTGGTGACGGCGTCATGGGCCGAATTTGCATGGACCGTGCACATGCCAGGAAGCCCGGAATTCAACGCGATCAGCATGTCCAGGCTTTCGGCTTCGCGGACTTCACCGACCACCAGGCGGTCAGGTCTCATGCGCAGGGCTTCCTTAACGAGCCTTCGCAACGGAATTTCTCCATGACCTTCCAGGTTCGGTTGCCTGCATTGGAGACCCACGACGTCACGCAGAGGGAGCTGCAATTCAAAGATCTCTTCCACGGTTATTACGCGCTCACGTGAGCCAATGCTTGCTGCAAGGCAGTTCAACATAGTGGTCTTCCCTGCCTGGGTGGCACCGGAAACGAGGATGTTGAGTCCGCTTGCAACGGCTGCACCAAGGAACCTGGCAGATTGGGGTGTGAGGCTTCCCAACTCCACGAGATGCTCAAGCCGGTTAGCCCTGGCGATGAACTTTCTGATGTTGACAGCCCAGTGCTTCCTGGTCACGTCTGGAATAGCAACATGCAAGCGCGACCCGTCCGGAAGGGCCGCGTCCACGAACGGTGAAGACAAGTCCAGCCGCCGCCCCGAGCTCTTGAGCATCCGCTCCACGAGGTCGCGGATTTGTTGCTCGCTCAGGGTAATTCCGGTTAGCTCGGACTCGCCATTACGCGCGACATAAATTTCGTGCGGCGCGTTGATCCAAATTTCCTCAATTCCAGGATCATCCAGGAATGGCTGCAGCGGCCCGAATCCCGCTACGGCGTCAAATACGTGCCGCCGGGCGGTTTCCAAATGTCCCAATGGCGGAAGGGGCCCAAGGAGAGCCCTTTCGTCATAGTCGTTGACCGCGTCCTCAACCAAGCGCCGGACTTCCGCGGTCTGTTCAAGAGGGTCCAAACCGCGGCGTCTGATAAGTTCGCGGACCTCACCCTCCACAATCCCAACGGCCTCCATATTTCCCCCCCAAAAAGCTCTTTGTCCGTATCCGAGAGGCGTATCTCGAGTCACCTACGCTAGGGGAGCCGAAGTTTAGGGCCAAGTCCCGCATGAGGGATTGTGGATAACTATTGGAACAAGAGTCCCTTTGGCATCGTCTGTACCACTAGTCACTCCAGTTTCCGAATGTTAGGGTAAAGCCCGTTAGGAGCTGGCCTTTGGTCCCATGCGCAGGCGCCCGCCCCGGAGCTTGTCAGCAAGCCACACCATGCGCCGCTGAGCCGCGGCACAGGGCCGGAATTGGATATGACAAGAACCCCCGTAAAGACGGTCCGTCGCATGCCGCTTGCAAGGACTGGAATCGCCCTTTGTCTGGTCCTCCTTGCAGGGACTTTTCCCGGCATTCCTGCATGGGCGGAGGACTCCGGCCCTCGGCCAGCGCCAGCCCCGATCGCCGAACAGAAGTCGCCAGCGACGACTCCACTTCTGCCATCGACAGACTCCGGCGCCCTCCCCGCGGAAAGCGCACCGCCGGTGACGAACCAGCAGCAGGTGCCAACCGCCGTCGAGCCTTCACCTGCTGTTGCTCCGCAGCCGGCCAACGGCCCCTCCATGGACGATCCAGCTGGGCTGCCAACCGCCAAGGCAATGCCCGGCAATGCTCCGGACGCCGAGACCATGAAGGCAGCAATGCGAGCCGCGATTCCAGCGGGCGGGGCAGAAATGGGTCAGCGCTCGCCCAGGGTCATCGCGGCAAAGCAAGGCAACGGAAATTCAGGGCCTGCTGGCTCACGCACAGTGGGACAGGTGGTGCCGATGGACGCTGACCCAGGTCACTGGAGGCCAACCATCGGTATCCATGGACAGGACGTCAGCGCGCACCAGGGCAACGTCGACTGGCAGGACCAATGGAACGAAGGATCCCGCTGGGCTTACGTCAAGGCCTCCGAGGGCAACTATTACCTGAACGAAAACTATGCACAGCAATATGACGGCTCAAGGAACGTCGGAATGGTTCGTGGCGCCTATCACTTCRCCATTCCAAACTGGTCTTCGGGTGCGGACCAGGCGAGATACTTCGTGGCGAACGGCGGCGGATGGACTGCAGACGGTTACACGCTTCCTCCTGTCCTGGACATCGAATACAACCCCTACGCTGGACGCACCATCAACGGCTTCTATTTCGGCAACACGTGCTACAACATGTCAAAGGCGCAACTTGGGCAGTGGGCCGCCGATTTCGGCAACACGGTCAAAGCCCTGACGGGGCGCTTTCCGGTCATTTACAGCACCACGGATTGGTGGAATACGTGCGTGGGCAACTCCACGTTCGGGAGCTACCCGCTGTGGATCGCGTCGTACTGGAACAACCCCACGAATTCTCCTGGATCTTTACCGGCCAGTTGGGGCGACTACACCATGTGGCAGTACAGCAGCACCGGGCCGTTCGAAGGTGATTCCAACATCTTCAACGGCAGCTACGATCAGCTGCGGACGTTCGCCCGTGGTGCCTCAGCCCCTTCCAACCCGTCCATCAAGTCCGGCGCCGACCTCCTGGCCACAAGCTCGACGGGCCGGCTCGATGCATTTCCAGCCGACGGCAGTGGCCGGATCACTGGTCCTGTGGCCATCGGTTCGGGGTGGACCGGTGCAAAATCGCTGTACGTCGTTGATTGGAACCAGGACGGCGTCCAGGACATTCTTTCGCAGTGGTCCGACGGGACACTGAGAGTCTTCCGCGGCGCTCCCGGCGGGGGCTTTTATGCTCCCCTCCAAGTCGGTTCCGGCTGGCAGGAAATGTCCCTGACGGTCGGTTGGTGGAACTCCAAAGACGGCTATCCGGGCGTAATAGGACAGGACTACCTGGGCAATTTGTACCGGTACCCGAACACGGGAGGTGGAACGCTGGGAAATGGGGTGCTGATCGGGACCGGCTTCAGCGGCCACCAGTTGAACCAGATCGACTTCGATGGCGACGGTAGCCAGGACATCCTCACGCGCACCTCCGATGGCACCCTTCGCCTTTATCGTTCGAACGGCTTGGGCAGCTTCCTCAACGAAGCCGCCCAAGTAATTGGTTCCGGATGGAATGGCATGACGTCGGTAAGTTCAGCGATCGGCTTCAGCGGGGCCGGGTCCCAGGGACTCCATGCCCGCACCGCCAACGGCGACCTCTACTATTACCCAGCGGTCTCGGGTGCGTGGGGCAACCGCAGCCTCATCGGACTTGGCTGGGATGACGCGATCCGGATCAGCGACGCTCCCCTGGATGTTGAGACAACACTCGGCATCGACCAGGAGGATGTGGTCGCGGTCCGTGCCGATGCCAACCTCTACCGCTATCCCGGTACCGGTACCACGGCGCTCCTGCCGGAGGATCTCATCGGAACAGGGTGGGCCGGCCTGAAGGCCGGGTTCGTCACGGATTGGAACGGGGACGGCGCCTTGGACATCGTGGCGCAATGGTCCGACGGCCGGCTAAACGTCTACCCGGGCAGGACTGGCAGCGGTTTTGGGACCCCCATCGCCCTCGGCAGCAATTGGAAGGACTGGACGCTAAGCGTTGGGACATGGAAAAAGGCCGATGCACACCCCGGTCTCGTAGGATACGACTCCACGGGTCGCCTGTACTACTTCAGCAACCCCACCGGGAAGACCGTGTCCACCGGTATCTCCATTGGAGTCGGTTGGAGCGGTTTGGACATAGCGCAAATGGACTTTGACAAAGACGCAAATGCCGATCTCCTGGCCAAAAACGCAGCTGGCGATTTGAAACTGTACCGTTCCAATGGCACCGGAAACTTCATGCAGGAACCTGCAGCGGTGGTCGGAACAGGGTGGAACGTCGTTACGAGTTTCGGTGCGGTCCGCGGATTTGCCGGAGCCGGCTCCAGCGGTGTCATCGCCCGGACCACCGCTGGCGAGCTGCGGTACTACCCTGTGGGTTCGAACAGGTCGTGGGGAACAACAACCCGCATCGGTACAGGCTGGAATTCCCTGACCATTCTGGCACCTGCGGCAAAATAGCACGCACGCAGTCCGGTTTCGAGTGCCCTTTCGTGGAAAACTTCCATGAAGGGGCCCTCGGTTCATTCCAGCTGACTGACACGCCCGTGCGGGCGATAAATATCGCCCAGGAGCGGCCTAAATTGCTGGATCACATGGTCTAATGAAGGTGGTCTCACGTATTGGCTGTTCAGCGCATTCGGGAAACGGACTTTGTTTGGGGGCAAGCGAAGGTCACCCATTGCGCACAATCAAGGAGTGATCTTTTATGGCGTTTAGAGTTGGAACTGCAAGCGCTGACATTACGCCGTCGCTGAGCACCAATCCGTATATGGCCGGATATGGCACCACCGATGGCGGACGCGAGGCCACCAGCAGTTCGCCGTTCGAGCCCCTCTATGCTCGGGCAATCCTCATCTGGGAAGACGCACATCCCCACATCATCATCTCGCTGGACGTTCTGGCAGTGCCTCGGGCTATGCACCAACGGATCCGCGACAGGATCATTCAACTCGCGGATTGGTCCAGCAGCGACATCCTGATCCAGGCGACACATACGCACAACGGTCCAGCACTGATCGACACATTGCATCCCTACATGGCGTACGGACTGGCAGACCTCGGGTTGCTCCGCTCGTACAGTGACGACCTGGAAGACACAATCGTTGACCTTGCCCAGGAAGCCCTGGACGCGGCTGAAACTGCAGTGACTTTCGACTACAAAGTTTCAACACAGAACTTTTCCGCGAACAGGGTTGGCCTGCCGTACACAGAAACCGCCGTCCCCATACTCGTAGCCAGACGGGGCAACGGCACACCGGCAGCTGTGATCTTCAGCTACGGCTGCCACCCCATCAGCGCTGGTTTGCGCACGCTGTTTGACGGAGATTTCGCGGCGGGCGCCTGCAATTACATCGAGAACCGCAATCCGAATTGTTTCGCCATGTTTGTGCAGGGACCCGCCGGGGACCAGGACCCTGGAGGGGTCCGCAGCTGGGAACTCAGGGACCAGCATGGGGACGCCCTTGGGGCAACCGTCAATTCAAACATGCAGTCTGCCGGCAGGGCGCTCAGCGGCCCGATGGTGACGCGCTATCAGGAGGTCCAGCTTCCACTGGACATCACCCCCACCGCGGGTAATCTCGCCGCTGTACGTGCCGCGTATGTTGCGCGTTTGCCAAACCCCAACGGCCAGCCGCAGTGGTACCAGCGTCACGCCCAGGTCATGATCGGCCGTATTGACAGCAATAGCTACAAAACTGCGGTGCCGTCCCCCTTCCAAGTGTGGAAATTCAACGGAAGCCCCCAACTGAAGATCGCCATGATCGGCGGCGAACTCGTCAGTGGATACGGAGCGTATTTCAGAAGTCGCAATGGCGGAACCAACGGCATAATCGTCGGCGGATACGCCAATGAGTCCTGCTGCTACATACCGAGCAATGAATTTTTTCCGCCGAACATGCCACTTGGCAGCTACGAGGGTGGTTGGGAGCCGGACTTCCCGGGAATTGCTGGTGGCTCAATGACCGTCTACGGACATCTGGCCCATTTCAAGGCGGGTACGAATGGCGTGGAAACAACACTCATCAATGCGATGAATTCATTGCTTGCCTGAACAGAAATGCCCACGTAAAGGCGCGGACCCAAAGTGGTCCGCGCCTTTCAATTTCTCCTTGATTGCGCGCTACACGCCGATGCAGCTATCCGGAAACTGCCGTCTTCAGCCACCTGGTGAGCACGGCCGCCTGCGGCGCGAGCGGGGCAAGTGTCAGGGCGCCCTTCACAACCGGAACCCCATAAGCGGCGAGCGAGGCTGCGAGCGTCCTTGGGTCCGTCCGGGTGCAGGCCTTAATGATGCGTAAGCACAGAGCGGAGGCGTCGCCCGGTGCGGCACCTGCCGCGAGGGCGGCATTCACGGCAGCCGTCTCCTCGGGAGTGAGCATGTGGGGTCCGCTTCCGACATACTGCACTTGGCAGTCCGTGACGTGCATGTAGCGCGTGGATGCCCAGACCTCTTCCAGGCTCGAGAACTTGCCTATCAGGCTGCCATCAGCACCTGTGCACGTGAATTGATACCGGATCAAAGGTTCCGGACGTTCCCGTGGGATTTTGTCATCGTTCGCGACCACAGGCGCCATATCAAGTGCGGCTGGTTGGGAAGTATCTACATTGGTTCCTGAACAACCGGCCAAGGCAAAAGCTGCCACACCGAGCTGAAGAACACTGCGCCTGCGCATGTCCACCGAGGGATCCCCACTTCATTCGGATGCTCCCCAGCTCCGCATGCATTGGTTATTCGCCCCAAGCCGTTTCCGGCTGCGTCTTAGTACATCTTCCCCCAAATTCCGCATTTGTCACTAGTAAAGTTTTGGCCGCCAGCAAGATCGACGCCTGCGCCGGCCTCCGGCAGTCCTCCCTCCGCGGTAATGGCACCCCCTGTGCCGGCTACGGTCCACCTGCAATCTGCCGCAGAAGCGCCTTGCTTGACCAGTTGGTATTTGCCGGGTTGCACCGCATCGCCCACCAGATGGCTGCCATCAGACATCCTCGTGCCCTCGGCCCACGCTGCGATGATTTTGCCCTGTGGAGCATCCGGGCAAAGTGAGGCTGCAGCAAGCAACGGCCCGTGTCCGGCTTCCTCGAATCCGCCTGGTCCGCTTTCATCGCTTACCCGCGTGCAGAGACGGAGGACGTCCAACAACACTGCCAGGCCTCCATCATCGCTTGATCCTTGTGGTGCCGCCGTCGAGATTGCTTCTGCTTCCCGTGGTGTGGGCTCGAACGGTTGCGGTCCGGTGTAGGTAACTTCGCAGGAGTCCATCCGCGTGTAGTTGGTGGCGGCCCAGACCTCGGCAAGGCTCGACAACTGGACTTCCGGGGAGGCGTCAAGGCTTGTGCATCGATAGGCGTAGCGGCCAGGTTCGTCACCGTCGCCCAATGGCTCCCCATCACCTGTGGTGCCATTACTCGGAACCGTCGACGGCGAGTGGCTGGGTTCCCCTGTGGCGCCGGTAGTCGCGGTGCCGGTTGGTGTCGACGCGGCTGTTGACGAGGTACTCAATCCCGGAGTCGGTTGGGGCGATGGAGTGCAGGCGGCCAGCAGCATAATCAGCGGCACCACCATCGGAAACAGTCTGCGCATTGTGACCTCCACCTCAATCGTGCGGGGCTGCGTTTGCCCGGTCAAGACGTCGGGAAGGGCGAAAGTGAAGCAAGAAAATGTCCCGCAAGAAAATTACCTAGTGACAAAAGTGAAAATTGGGGGAAGATGTACGTAGACGCAGCCGGAAACGGCGTGGGGCGAATAACCAATGCATGCGGAGCTGGGGAGCATCCGAATGAAGTGGGGATCCCTCGGTGGACACGCGCAATCGCAGTGTTCTTCAGCTTGGTTTGGCGTGTCTTGCCTTCGCCGGTCGCTCAAGAACATCTCATGGAAACTCCCATCCCTCCGCCATCAGCGGGATGGTCCGAGGACCGCATCGCCATAAAATCACCGCACTGATCGCCTCGGCCAGCCTGGCAACAGCAGCGCTCACAGGTGTGTTCACAGCGGGGGCTGCCAACGCCGACCAGGCCCGCCAAACCGTCGCCGTGGGTCTCACGAAGGCCGCCGGTTCGGTGGTGGACCCAGCCGGAAGGATCTGGGTCTCGGACGCGCGTGCCGGATTCTGCCGAGTGACCGAAGCTGTGGGCGCCACGCCGGGCGGGCTCGAAACAGGCACCTGCCTTGGGGGCACCCTGGCTGGCCATAAACAGGGCCCTGCGTTAGCCGGAACTCCTGCCATGATTGATCCGTCGCCTGCCAATCACGGCTCGGGCGACGAAATCGCGTTCATTCCGGATGCCGCCGTCGGAAGTTCCGAGGTAGTCCGTGCAATCTGGAAGCCCACCGCCGGAGTCTTCGACTACGACGGTCAGTTGACCATCTTCGACGGCGACCTTCGTCCGAACGCGGTCAGTGACGGCCCCGATGGCAACATCTATTTGTCGTTCGCAAATGCCCGCTCGATTGTGAAGATCGTAGATCCGACTGCCCTCTATCCGAGCATCGAATCAATCGCTTCGGTTAATTCAAGCTCCTTGAGCCTTGCTGCCACGCACCGCAACAGTGCCGGCAATGTAGTGGTCTATGTCGCGGAAACTTCGGGACTGACCGTGTTCACGGCACCAGAGGACGGAGTCTTGACCAATTTCGTCCCCTCGCCCCTCTATAACGTCGGCAAGCCGACGGCCATCTACTACGACTGGCAGTCGCCCTTGGTCCTGTACACAGGAACAGGTGGCGGAACAACTACTGCCGACGCCGGCAAGGACACCGTCTCGCGCATCGACTTGAGCACCGACACCGTAAACAACCAATGGGCGCTCGGTTTCAGCAAGATCGGTGGACTGAACATGCGCGATGGCAAGCTGATGGTCATGGAAGATCCAGGTCAGCTGGATCCCGCCAAACCGGCCCAGCAGGGCAGGCTGCTCACTTTGGGCGGCGTAGTACCTTCCATCGTCAGCGGTCCGACGGCGGCTAACGGAACCCAAGCGGCCAATCCGGCTTTCACCGACGATTCCACTCCCACTTTCACCGTAGCCTCAACGCCTCCCGGGGGCACTCTTGAATGCAGCCTCCAATTGAGCACCGCAACACCTGTATGGCAGGTATGCACGAGTGGCACGTATACACCGGCAACCGCCTTGACCAACGGCGCCTACACATTCTCTGTACGCGCGGCACCATCAGGGCTTCCTGTATCCAGGGCGTTCACCGTTGATCTGACGGCACCCACCGCTCCGGTGATAACCTCACCGGCCGCTGGAGCGACCGTCAACCGCTCGCCTGTCCTGGGCGTGACCTCGGAGGCGGACTCCGTCCTGTCCTGCTCGGTCGATTCCACCACAGTTTTCACTGCCTGCAGCAACGGCTATGTCTTCAACCTCGCTACCGCAGGACAGCACATCCTAGGGGTCCGGGCGACAGACATGGCGGGCAACGTCAGTACCCTTGCATCGGTGACTGTGACCGCGGACTTGACCGCACCTCAGGTGTCCATCAGTTCACCTGCAGAAGGCGCAACAGTCGGGATCTCGCCGTCGTTCGTCTTTGCCTCAACGTCCACGGACGTTGCCGGTTTCAGGTGCAAGCTGGGCACAAACGCCTTCACCGCATGTACGTCGCCAAAGTCGTACAGCAACGTACCCAATGGTCCTGTCGCCTTCACGGTGGAAGCCACGGACAACGCGGGGAACACCTCCACTTCAACCAGGAATGTCACTGTCTTCGCTGCCGACACCACGCCCCCTGTGGTCTCTGTCGATCCGGCTGGAGGAACGTACGGGGCAAACAAAACCATCAGCCTCACGGTGAATGAAGCAGCCACTATCTACGTGACCACCGATGGTTCCACGCCCACCACATCCAGTCCTGTCTACTCTGGACCGATAGCGCTGACGTCGTCGATGACATTGAAGTACTTTGCACGCGACACCGCGGGCAACTCTTCAACGGTAGCCACCCAGACGTACGTCCTTGACACCACTGCCCCGGTTCTGACCGTTGTACCCGCTGCCGGAGCCTATGCTTCAGGGCAACTTGTCACCATGACTTCCAGCGAACCTGGAAGCATCTTCTACACAACGGATGGCACCACGCCCGCTACTGCAGTCGCAGGAAGCACGAAAGCATACTCGAGCCCATTCGCGCTGACGGCAAACACCACCGTAATGGCTCTTGCTGTGGACGCATATGGAAATGCTTCCGCAGTCACTGCCCGTGCTTACACGGTCTTGGACACAACCCCACCAGTGGTTACCGTGACTCCACCTGCGGGAAGCTACCCTGTGAACCAGCAGATCACGCTCACGGTGAATGAAGCGGGATCGAGCATTTACTTCACCACCAACGGAACCACTCCGACTGCCACAGCCGCCAATAAGTACTCCACAGCAATCACGCTGACGGCCGCGATGACCTTGAAGTACTTCGCGGTGGATCCGTCCAACAACAGTTCGGCGATCATCAGCCAGGCCTACACTGTGACAGCGCCACCGGCCAATACGTGGAAGGACTACACCGGTGATGCAAAGAACGACGTCGTGGCACGCGACAATGGCGGCACGCTATGGCTCTATCCGGGCAACGGCACCGGCGGTTGGCTGACGCAACGTTCGTTGGGCACAGGTTGGAACTCGCTGAACGCTATCGTCCCCACCAAGGACCTCAATGGTGATGGACGAAGTGACGTCCTGGCGCGAGATACCAATGGTGTCCTCTGGCTCTATCCCGGGAATGGAGCCGGCGGGCTTCAGCCCCGGGTGCAGGCAGGCACAGCGTGGTCGGGCATGACGCTCATCCTCGCGCCAGGGGACTTCAGCGGCGATGGCAAGGCGGACGTGTTGGCCCGGGATTCGGCCGGTGTCCTGTGGCTCTATCGCGGAAACGGCACTGGCGGCTTTGTATCAAGCGCCCAGATTGGCACCGGATGGAACTCCATGACGGCGATACTGAGTACCGGCGATTTCAACGGCGACAGCAAGACTGATGTCCTGGCCAGGGACACGTCGGGCATCCTGTGGCTCTACCCAGGCAACGGGACCGGCGGTTGGCTGAGCAGGGTCCAAGTTGGAAGCGGCTGGAGCGGGATGACTGCAATCCTGGGCCCTGGCGACTTCAACGGAGACGGCAAGAACGATGTGCTTGCCCGCGACTCCGGTGGCAACCTCTTCCTGTACCCCGGCAACGGAACATCAGGATGGCTCTCCCGGAGCCAGGTCGGGTGGGGCTGGGGAGGGTTCACGTCGCTCCCCTAGCAGCAAAGACGTGACCCCGGCCAGGAAAGAGAAGGGAGGGTCAGGACGCCAAGCGTCCTGACCCTCCCCTTCTTGTTCCAGGAATTCCCTACGTACGTTCCTTCATGGGATGCATCGTGGGTCTGTTTGGGCTTGCCTGTATGTCCAGTTGGAGGGATACCAACAGCATCTGAACTCCCAGCACAAAGGGCACAACAGCCAACATCACCGATCCCGCGGTAGGAGATCCTACGCTTGCCGCGAGCACCCAGATCCCAGCCACCAGACCCATGACAATAAGGGCGATGCCTGCGATCAACAGAAGAGCCACAGCTGAGAAGGACCACACCATGTACTTCCACCACACACGGCGCCAGAAGCCGCCAAAGAGCATGGCCAGCAGCTCGGGGATCACCTTCCGGAGCTTGATGCTGGAAACCTCGTTGCCGTAAACAGCAGGAATGGGGACATCCACAATCGGTACATCGAGGATATTCAGGTGAATCAGGAGGTCGTTCTCAAAGCTGTAGCGCGCAGCCACCTTATTCATTGGCAGGCGGCGAAGAACTTCCGTCCGGATCGCCGTGTAGCCATTCTGGGGGTCGAAGATGTGCCAGTAACCCGACGCCAGCTTTGTCATGAACGAGAGAACGATGTTTCCGAAGATACGGTATCCAGGCATGCCGGCAAAAGACTCACCTGAAAAGAAGCGGTTGGCCTTTGCAAAGCCGTAACCATCCACCACGGGGTCGAGCAGCTGGGGCAGGTACTCCGGATCCATCTGGGCGTCGCCGGCCATCACAACATTGATGTCGGAGCCCAACTCCATTGCTGCTTTATGGGCCGTCAGGACAGCGCCACCCACACCTTGATTGACCTCGTGCCGGATCAACGTGACCCTGCCGTCATCCGCCCGAAGGGCAGCCCCGGAGGTGTCGTCCGGGCTGCAGTCATCAACAATGACAATGTCATCGACGAAATCAGGCATCGTTTCGATCACCTGTGCGATGTGGTTCTCTTCTTTATAGGCCGGTACTACCGCGGCAATTCGAACGCCTCGATACATCGATTATCCTTCGCTGCTGTTAGGTGTGAATTTCTGTGCTGGCGCTTCAGTGCCCGAGGCGCCATCTGTCTGTCCGCCGGCGCTCTGCGGCTGCTTCTTTTGCGGGAAGATCCAGTGCTTGTAAATGAAGTAGTTCCAGCCCATGGTCACAATCGTCGCAACCACTTTACCGGCAACATATCCGGCCCCCAGGAACTGGAAAAGCTCGACGATTCCCATGACCGCCACGGTGTTGAAGGCCAGGAGTCCGGAGTACCGCAGCACTCCACCCAATGCCGTTCCGCCACCCCCGAAGGCAAAGTGGCGCTGCAGGAAATAGTTGAAGAAGAAACTTCCCCAGAATCCTGCGCCCGTGGCCAACCAAAGGGGCCAACCAAACACTTGGAAGCAGAGCGCCAGCAGACCGAGGTCCACAATGAAGCTCAGACCGCCCACCACGAGGAATCTGAACAAACTGGACGAGAGGAACTTTTTAATGAATGCCTTCATTGGTTAACAAATCCTTCCAAGCGGGGCGATGCCATCGGGGTTCCGGTTCTCGAGGATGCCCGGGACTCCATCAAGCTGCACACGGTCCTTGGCAGCGGCGTCGAAGGCTTGCTTGCCACCTGGTAACTGCGACCAATCGATCCGGTAGAGGGCAGCGTTTCCGTCACGCACAACAAGCTTCAAGTAAGGGATGGAATCAGGATGGGTCAAGCCTGCCTTGGGCTCATCCCAGGCCCGGATCCGACCGTCGGCTATGTACACCCATTCGATACCAAGCTCCGAAGCGGCAGCCCGCGCGTCGGGATCCGTCGCCAACTCAGGGAGCTTTTGCAGGACAAGCAGCTGGCGGTTCGTAGGAAGTATTTCGAAGTGCCGAATCATCGGCATTCGGTTCCCGAGTGCATACATCCATACGGAACCATCGCAGGAGTCATTCAGCACTGTGGCGTCCTGGGGGACGTACTGGTCGATTTTGCTCAGCAGATCCACTTCGGATGAACTCAGGGTGAGGCCATCCACCTTCGTATTGATGTTGATGCGTTCGGCGTTTTGCTTGAAATACGGGATCGCCCCAACGCCACACACCAGCAAAACTGCGACAGCAGCCGCCGCTGTGATGACGTGGTTGGGCCTGCGTCCCTTTGTGCCTTGGGATTCATGGGATGCTGCCCGACGATTGCGGAGCCACCGGACGGCCCACTCGATTGCCTCGCCAGCCTGGGCAACACCCAAGCCGGCAAGCGGCACGAGAAGCATGACAAGGATGCCGAAAATACGCCATTGATCGTCGTAAAAGGGGGCTGTCAGGTTCAGGAAACGGGGGCTGTCGCTGCCCATGGTGTAAACCGAAAGAAACGCAAAAGCCAGGACCGGGCCGAAGTACCACCACATGCGGATCCTGAAGACAACAGCAAGGCAGCCAAGTGCGACAAGCGTTGTCAGGATCGGCATTGCCATGGAGCCATGGTTCAGGAAAACAATGTTCTGAATGGCACCGTTTCGATCAGTATCCGGAGCCCACATCATCTTGGAGACGCGCTCAGATTCCTTAAGCATCTGGGTAATGATCGGCAGGCCGATGATCGCCGCGAGAACCCCTGACACCGCCAGGTAAACGGTAATGCCCAGGATCCGGCCCTTGCGTCGTATCAATGCGGAGAGCAGCCAGAAGACGAGGACCGGCAGTACTACGAACGCCAGCGAGGGGTGGACGGCAATAAGGCCCACTGCGCCGAAGGCAATGCCCAGGACCCAGAACTTTTGCCGCTCCAAGGCACCTTTGACGGCCAGGAAGACGAATGGACCCACCAAGAGCATGCCAGCGAAAAACGGAATCAGCGGGCCACGCCACAGTAAATCGTAGGGGTAGACCGTGAACCATCCCGACACTGCAGCCGCGGCGGCCACGGCAACAGGGCGGCGCGTGAGGATCATGGTCAAGGCCATGGCGCTGAGGGGCAACTGAACGGCCATCATCACCAAGACGAAAACATTCAGGAAGACCGGGATGCTGACACCACTCATCGGCCAGAACAGCGAGAGCACCGCGTGGAACGCAATCGGGTAGCTCCTGATGGGAGCATCAGAAATTGTGGTGTCGTAGTAGGCGAAGTTGCCCGCAATGGCGGGATCCCATTCATGATTCACGGAGATAAGCCGGATCATGTTGGCGTGCCAAGGAATGTCCCAGTCCTGGTTTATGCCCAGAAGGCCCTCAGTGCCGACAAACCATGCCACGGCGGCGACGGCTCCGCCCGCAACAAGGCCCACAAGCAGGATCCACCAGGAGCCCGCAAATCGGTGCTTACCGAAAATGCTTGGCTGTGTTCGCAGGGGTGTCTGGAACTTGTCGGGGAATCTGCGCCTCAACACGAGGCGCAGAGCCAACAGGACACCAGCCAACACCAGCAGAACGGCGGACACCGGAAGCAGCTGCCAGCTCAAGCCCAAGGAATTGCCCATCACACCGATGACCGTCAGGGCACCCATGCCCAACAATGGTGCCACGACGGGCAGGAGGGTTCGGCGCACTCCCAGCGCTTCTCCGAGAAGCCAGCCTGGACCCCACCACAACACAATGATCAGGAGTACACACAACAGCAGTGGGCCGATACCCATTCCTACGATCGCCTTTCCTAGATGCTTCCACTAGCCATCCCTTGACAGACGACTCTTGCTATTGGATGCGGGACTTAGTTGCGTTCCCGCAGCCAGGCGACAGCCTGATCAGCCGGACCTTCGAATTGGACAGTGCCGGAGGATAAGACGACTCCCCTGTCGCAGATCCGCGAAATCATGTCCAGGTCATGGCTGACAACCACGAGGGTCCTGCCTTCGTCGGACAGCTGCTTGATCTTGGCCAGGCACTTCCTCTGGAAAGGTTCATCTCCAACAGCCAGGATCTCGTCCACAAGGAAGATATCCGGCTGCGTATGAACTGCCACCGCAAAAGCAAGGCGCAGGAACATTCCGGAAGAATAGAACTTCACTTCCGTGTCGATGAACTGCTCGATTTCCGAGAAGGCGACGATCTCGTCGAATTTCTCGTTGATCTCCTGCTCTGTCATTCCAAGGATCGCGGCGTTAAGGAAGACGTTCTCACGGCCGGACAAATCCGGGTGAAACCCGGCCCCAACCTCAATCAGGCCCGCGACCCTGCCTTTGGTCCGCACAGTGCCCTGATCGGGAAGGATGACACCGGAGATCAACTTGAGCAACGTGGATTTACCGGAGCCGTTGAAGCCCAGAAGGGCCACAGTCTCCCCATCCTGTATCTCGAAGCTGACGTCGTGCAGGGCATCAAATTTCTTGGTGAGATCACCCTTGCGTCCCTTGACGAGCCACACAAGCGTCTCTTTAAGGGAGTGCGAGTGACGCAGATTAAAAGTCTTTTTCAAGCCCTTGACTATGACGGCGGCGCCCACTCAGACCTCCTGCGCAAAATGGCCTTCGAGCCGGCGGAACACCAGCTGGCCGATGATAAGGAAAACTGCGGCCATCCCCAGTCCAGCCAACCCCGTCAACATCAGGTGAGGGGGCAGTTCGACCGGCTTAGTGACCGTCGGGTACCAGAACGCCCAGTGGAACAATTCCACCGCCACGGTCACGGGGTTGAGCTGGTAGATCGTCAAGACCCAGTCCGGTGCAAGACGGCGGATCATGGTCCAGTCATAGAGGACGGGTGAAGTCCAGGTGACGATCATCATCAACATGTCAACGATGTTCTCTGCATCGCGGAAAAATACGTTGACAGCACCTGCCAGGAGGCCCAGGCCCGTGGCGGTTACGGCCACAATGACGAAGCCCAGCGCTGCACCAAGCAGCTGCATTACATCAGGTCGCCACCCGTTGAACAGGGCAGCAGCCAGCAAGACCACCAGTTGGGGAAGGAAATGCACGGCAGCGACCCAGACCGACGCCACGGGAAAAAGTTCCCGAGGCAGGTAGATCTTCTTCACCAGGGCCGCATTCCAGACTATGGAGCGCGTAGCGTTTGAAAACGCTTCAGTGAAGAAGTTGACGACGATGACGCCGGAGAACATGTACAGGGCGTAGTTGGGAATCTGGTCCCCCACGCGAAGGACGATGCCCAGTGCAAAGAACAGAACCAAGTACTGGACCAAGGGCTTCACATATGACCAAGCCAGACCCAGCACGGAACCCCGGTAGCGGACCCTGAGTTCCTTGCGGACGATCAGCTTAAGGAGRTACCGGCGCCGGAAAACATCCAGCAGACCGGCACCTACCCCGGGAACAGCATAAATATCAGTGGAGTTGGCCATCGCTACTTTTTGGGCTCCGAAGCATCGAATGTCTCGCGCCAGGACTCCATCGACGTGATCTGCGGCAGTGCTGCACGGTACTGGGCCCGAAGCGTCTCCCAATTCGAGAAAAGCTGAGCGTGCAGCTGCGTTGTTTCAACCAAAAGCCGGCGTGCCAGCTTGGGATCGCGCTGGTACCACGAGGCACCTGTGCCATCGGCATTGGAGACAACTGCACTGTCCAGGTGCGCCAAGCTCCACCATTTGCCGTCCTGATGCGCAACGTGGGCCTCAGGGTTGGTCTTGGCAGAATCGCGAACCGGAGCAAGGACCTGCTTGAGGACCGTCTTAACCGCCCAAGGCAGCAGGCCAAGGGCACCCGGCTGCTTGTAGGACTGCGGCTTCTTCGGCGGACGTTTGCGGAAGGACTCAGGGAAGGCGCCGGGATCGGTCTTGACTTGTGAGTCGACAAATTCCTCGCGCATGGCGCGAAGTTTGGGCATTGTGGTGGGCAGCTGCTCATGGAGCTTGCCTGGGCCCTCCAAGACATCCCGAAGAGCCATGACGCGGGCTTGCTCCGGGTAATACTGCATCGACACCAAATGCTTGATGTCCGTGTTCAGGCTTTCGCGGAAAATGCGGCCACCCTTGGGGAACGGCGAATGCAGAAGGGTCGCGATGAGCCTGTTGCGTTCGTGGTAGTAGGCCTGCCAGTCCACTGAGTCATCTTTATCAGCCCAGGAGACGTGCCAAACCGCTGCACCCGGCAGCGTAACCGTCGGGAAGCCTGCGGCACGGGCGCGCAGGGAGTATTCCGCGTCATCCCACTTGATGAAAACGGGAAGGGAGAGTCCAATGTTTTCCACGACGGTCTTGGGGATGAGGCACATCCACCAACCGTTGTAGTCAGCATCCCAGCGGCGGTGCAGCAAAGGCGTTGAGCGAAGGCCCTCCGCGGAGAAGTCGTGATTTCCCAGGCCCTCGACGGGTCCCCAGAGGAAGCGGTAAAAATTCACCACTTCCGCGTAGGCGTGCAATACGGACTTGTTGTACATATCGAACATGTGTCCACCGACGATGGTGGGCTTACGGCAGAGGTCGGCAAATGCGACCGCCCTGAGTACACCTTCGGTTTCAAGTTCAATGTCGTCGTCGAGCAGCATGACGTAGTCGCTCTTGTCAGAGACGAGCATCTCGTACATGTTGCGGGCAAACCCACCCGAACCACCAAGGTTGCCCTGGTTGATAATGCGCAACTGCTCGCCCATGGATGCGGCGACGGCGTCGAACCCGTCTTCGTCGGCCACCTTCTTGTTGCCTTGGTCCACGATGATCAGTTCCGCGAGGATTTCACGGAGACCGGAGTCGGCATCGATTGACTTGATGGTTTCAAGGCAGTAGTCGGCACGGTTGAACGTTGTAACACCCAGCGTGACTTTCCCCTGGGGCCTGCCTTCATCAGGAACAGCCCAGTGGGCGCTCTTAAGCGTCATTCCATCGCCGCCGGCAATGAGGTCGAACCAGTACCAACCGCCATCGCCAAAGGGAGCGAGCGTAAGTTCGAAGTCGTTCGACGCAGTTCCCTCAACGAGGATCGAGTCGACCCGCTGCGACGCGCCGCGCGCATTCGACCGGTAAACGATGACCGTTCCTTCGCCCTCGGTCTCGATGTGGAGAACCGTCTTTGTGGCAATGGTCCATTTGCGCCAGTAACTGGCCGGGAAGGCATTGAAGTAGGACCCAAAGGAAAGACGCTCGCCCCGGCGCACCTGTACCGACCCACGGTCCAGGATGTCCTCCGGGTGGAGTTTGCGGGCCATGCCCACTGCCTGCACAATTGCTGAGCCGTTGTCATCCTGCTTGCGGACCTTGTTGGTGTCCGGATCGACATAGAGCGGCAGGGTATCGAGGTCGCGGTTGGCCGGGAAAACCACACGCTGGACTATTCGAAGGTTCTGCTGAGTCGAGGCCGGGCTGTCTGCGGCTGTTGTGGCCGTCATGGCAGTCTCCTGGCTTTCATTTGTTGTGGCGGTCATGCGTCCACTCCACCACTTTCCAGCTTGGCGCCGCCCGTAAAGTGCGGCTTGATCTTGTTGTCGAACATGGACAGGGCCGAGCCGATGGCCATGTGCATGTCCAAGTACTTGTACGTTCCAAGACGCCCGCCAAACAGTACAGACTTCTCGCCACGTGCAAGATCACGGTACGCGAGCAGTTTGCTGCGGTCTTCTGATGTGTTGACGGGGTAGTAAGGCTCGTCGCCCTTCTCCGCAAAACGCGAGAATTCGCGCATGATGACCGTCGCGTCCTTCGTGTAGTCGCGCTCAGGGTGGAAGTGGCGGAACTCGTGGATGCGAGTGAAAGCAGTCTCCGGGTCCGGGTAGTTCATCACCGGGCACCCCTGGAAATCCTCAATCGGCAGCACTTCTTCTTCGAGGTCGATCGTGCGCCAGGAGAGATCACCCTCGGCGTAGTCGAAGTAGCGGTCAACCGGGCCTGTGTAGATGACTGGAACCTGCCCAAGAACGGATGAACGGCCGAATTCGCCATCGTCAAAGAAATCCGTGTTCAGGACAACTTCAATGTTGGGGTTGTCCGCCATGCGTTCGATCCAGGCCGTATAACCGTCAACCGGGAGGCCTTCATGTGCGTCATTGAAGTAACGGTTGTCATAGTTGTAGCGCACGGGGAGCCTGGAGATGATCTCCGCGGGAAGGTCCTTCGGATCCGTCTGCCACTGCTTGCCCGTGTAGTGCTTGATGAATGCCTCGTACAGGGGCCGTCCGATCAGCTGGATTCCCTTGTCATTCAGGTTCTGGGGATCAGTGCCGGCAAGCTCGCCCGCTTGCTCGGCAATGAGCTGACGAGCTTCGGTGGGGCTCATTGCTGCACGGAAGAACTGGTTGATGGTGCCGAGGTTGATCGGCATGGGGTACACCTCGCCCTTGTGGCTGGTGTAAACCTTGTGCTGGTAGCTCGTGAACTTGGTGAACCTGTTCACGTACTCCCAGACACGTTCATTCGAAGTATGGAAGAGATGCGCTCCGTAGCGGTGCACCTCGATGCCCGTCTTCTCTTCATTCTCGCTGTAGGCGTTTCCTCCAATATGGTGGCGGCGATCAAGAACCGCGACCTTTAGCCCCAACTCGGTAGCGGCGCGTTCTGCAATGGTCAGGCCAAAGAAACCCGAGCCGACGACGACGAGATCAGCGTTCACAAACTCTCCTGTGTATTGGCGTGCGGGCACAGAAGTGCCCACGTCTACTGGTCAAGGCTACCCGACATGGCGTGCGTTCCCCGTATCCGGGCCCTTGGCCAAGCAGGGGCGGCTGGGGTCCACAAACACCAGAGGGAGGCTGGCACGTGGCCAGCCTCCCCCAAAGGCGATGCTTGATTTGGCGTCTCAGAGGCTGATGACAGAGCCCGATTTGGCGGAGTCCAACACGGCCTCAGCAACCCGCAGGGTCTCAAGGCCTTCGGCCATCGTGACGATATTCATCGACTTTCCGAGGATTGCATCGCGGAACGCCTCGTGTTCCATCTTTAGCGGCTCCCGCTTGGCAAGGGCGAACCGGGTGGAGGACCCCTCCGATACTCCGCGGAAGGCTGCGACGGAATCCCAATCAGTCTGGAACGTTCCGTTCTCCACGAAGGTCAGGTCTGCAGAAATGGTGTCGGCGATGAACGCCCCCCGTTCGCCCAGAACGACCGTTGTACGTTCCTTCATGGGTGACAACCAATTCACGATGTGGTTGGTTACGACACCGCTCCTGAGGTGGCCAATGGCTGTAACCATGTCTTCATGTTCGCGGCCACTGCGGGAGGTCGTGTGCGCTACGACGTTCACGAAGTTGCTCTGCGCCAGCCATGCGGTGAGGTCGATATCGTGCGTCGCAAGATCCTTGACCACCCCGACGTCGGCGATGCGCGCCGGGAAGGGTCCCTGCCGTCTTGTGCTGATCTGGTAAACGTCACCAAGGTCACCATTCCCGAGCCGCTCGCGAAGGCTTTGCAGGGAAGGGTTAAAGCGCTCGATGTGACCGACCGCGCCGATGAGGCCGTTGGCTTCGAAGGCCTTGGCAATGCGTCCGCCCGACTCGGAATCGTTCGCGATCGGCTTCTCGACGAGACAGTGGATACCGGCCTCAGCAAGCCGCAACGCCACTTCCTCGTGCAGGATGGTCGGCACGGCAGCCACTGCCATGTCGATTCCCTGCTCAATCAGTTCCTCAACTGTGTTGTAGACAGTCAGGCCATCAGCAACATTGTGTGGATCACCGAACGAATCCGCGACAGCAACCAGGTCAACGCCATCAAGCTCGCGGATTACGCGGGCATGGTGGCGGCCCATCATACCCAGTCCGATGAGGCCTGCCCGGAGGTTTGCCACTAGCTTCCTGCCTTTGCGATGGCGTTGACAGCCGTCACGATGCGGTCCAGATCATCCTGGCTCAACGATGGGTGCACCGGGAGGGACAGCACGCTGGCTGCAGATACCTCGGTTACAGGCAGCTCATCCGATGTCTGGAAGGGCGCAAGGCGGTGGTTCGGGATGGGGTAGTACACGCCACAACCGACGTTGTATTCCTCACGCAATGCCTTAGCGAAACCATCACGGTCATCGGTAATGCGGATGGTGTACTGGTGGTAGACGTGCTCATAGCCCTCGGCTACCTTCGGGGTGATGACGCCTTCGATGTTTGCGTCAAAGAATGCTGCGTTTTCCTGCCGCGTCTTCGTCCAGCCTTTGACCTTTGTCAGTTGGACGCGCCCGATGGCTGCATGGATGTTGGTCATGCGGGCGTTAAAGCCAACCAACTCATTTTCGTACTGGCGCTCCATGCCCTGGTTACGCAAGAGGCGGAGGCGGCGTTCGACGTCGGCCAGGCCTGTGCTGACCATCCCACCTTCGCCGGAAGTCATGTTCTTCGTGGGGTAGAGGCTGAACATGGCGAAGTCGCCGAAGGTTCCGACCTTCCGGCCGTTGACAGCGGCACCATGAGCCTGGGCCGCATCCTCGAACACCTTAACGCCGTGCTTCGAAGCGAGCGCGCCGATGGCATCGACGTCGAAGGGGTGACCGTAGAGGTGGACCGGCATGATCGCAGCCGTGCGGTCGGTGATCTTCGACTCAACGGACGCAGGGTCCAGCGTGTAATAATCCGGGTCAACATCGGCAAAGACCGGCGTGGCTCCGGTCAGCGCCACCGAGTTGGCCGTGGCTGCGAAGGTGAAGGAAGGAACAATGACTTCGTCGCCGGCGCCAATGCCGGCGGCCAGAAGGCCAAGGTGCAGCCCTGAGGTGCCAGAGTTGACGGCGACAGCTGCGCGGCCGTCCAGAAGTACTTGGGAAAATTCCTGCTCGAAGGACGCAACCTCCGAGCCTTGGGCAAGCTGGCCGGAGGCCAGAACTGCCTCTACGGCCTTGCGCTCGTCGTCGCCAATGATGGGTTTGGCGGGGGGAATGAATTCGGGGCTCATGCCTCTACCTCTCGAAGTGTCTCGTTCTGTTCAACATATGTGGCGCCGGTTTCCGGGCATACCCAGTTCCCGCCAATGTTCTGCAGCGGGAAGCCCGCCTTACCGACCCAGCCCCGCCGCTTGGCCGGAACCCCGACCATCAGCGCGAAATCAGGGACATCTTTGGCAACAACTGCTCCGGCGGCTACGGTGGCCCAGCGTCCGATGGTCACGGGAGCGACGCACACGGCGCGGGCACCAATGGACGCTCCTTCACGAATAGTGACGCCCACAGGCTCCCAGTCGTGCGCACTCTTCAGACTTCCGTCCGGACCTACAGCACGGGGATAAGTATCGTTCGTCAGCACTACTGCGGGACCGATAAACACGCCGGCCTCCAGTTCTGCGGGCTCGTAGACAAGTGCATAGTTCTGGACTTTGCAGTTGTCCCCCATCTTGACGCCAGTGCCTATGTAGGCGCCGCGTCCGACGATGCAATTGACACCCAATTCAGCTTTCTCGCGGACTTGGGCCAGATGCCAGATCTTGGATCCATCACCAATTACCGCCTCGTCTGAAACATCGGCGCTCTCTGCAACCACTATCACCGGTGAAGGTCCCTTCTCATTGAGCACACGCGACAACGAGTTTCATCTTAGCCGAGACGCCATGTCCTCGCGTCAAGTCGGCGCCTTCAGCCGGTATCGCCGAGAGTTGTCCACATAGCCCAGGAAAGGGGCAGCAGCCTGCCCGGGAATTCCATAGCCTCAGTTCTGGACGGCTACGGGAATTCAGGAAGGAGCGGGCAAATGATCTTTGAGTGCACGCTCGTTGGCGGCCCGAATGCCGCATCACCGGCGCCACCGGAAGAGTTGACGATCACTGTCTCCAGCGGAATGCCGGGCTCAGAACTTCAGCGGCAATTGCAGGAAGCCCGCGGGGTCGGTCCCCTGTCAGTTGCCGGGGAAGACCTATCCGCCCTGACCGTCGGACACCCCCCACTCGTAGCCGGGGCCGTTCTGGTGGACGGACATTGTCCTGCGGAAAAGTCGGACTCTCCGGCCACGCCGCTCCTGCTCCTGGCACATACCGGGCCGGGGGCCGGCTCAGTCTTTGCACTCCAGCGGGGTTTCCACCGCATTGGCCGCGGCGCTGTCGACATTTGCATCCCTGATCCGGGGATGTCCCGTGAGCACGCCGTGTTGGAGGTGTCCGGCACCGCACTGAGCGTCACGGACAAAGCGAGCCGGAACTCGGTACTCGTTGACGGGGAGCGTGCCCGGGAAAGGACGGTGACATCGTCGTCGAGAATTCGCTGCGGAAGCACTACCTTCACCATCGTTACGCCAAGCAGCTCCACCCCCGGGATTCATGCCGACGCCGGACGTTCTGTTGCCGAGCCCCTTGAAGTCCAGCGCCACACGGGCTCCTTGAACCGCTGGTCGGTTGCCGTTGCGGCGGGGCTCCCGCTCATAGCAGGCGTTGGCCTGGCACTCGCGACGGGGATGTGGATGTTTCTGGGGTTTACGGCCGTTTCCGCGGTGAGCCTCATTGTTCCAACGATCACAGGAAGGAAGGGACGCCAAGAGTTCAGGCGTGCCGTCGCAGAGGCGGTGCGGCAGGACTCCGAACGCCGCCGCCGATGTTCGCCGTCTGCGGCGGAAATCATTGTTGCCACCTTGGCCCCCGCGGCAGGCTTGATCCTGAAGCCTCCAGCACCTCTAACATTGCCTGGCTCTGGGGCAGGACCGCCCGATGCATCACGACAAGATCCGACCGCCGGGTCAGCAACATGGATCCGGCTGGGTACCGCGCCCAGTCTGGCCAATGTGCGGCTCGTCCCAGCAGATCCCCATTTCCGTCCACCCGCAATCGGCCCCATGCCAGTGACGCTGGGCTCGCACCCCGCCATTGTTGCCTTGCACGGCCAGACCGAGCACATCGACGCCCTGATCCGTTTCATCGTCATGCAACTGGCAAGTTTCCCAAGGTCGTCGTCCACACCGATCATTCTTCTCGGACCAATAGGGCGGCTACCTCTCAGCGCGCGGTTCCTGCCATACCTGACACTTGCCACGAATGAGGCGGCAGCGACAGCAGCTCTTCGAAGGTTGAAGGGAACCAACCAGGGCAGGCTCATAGTTCTCTGTGACTCGCAGGGCTCGGGTAACCGCTGTACCAAACTCCTGGATGCCGCCATCGAGGCTTCGTGGCAGGTGTTGCGGCATTCCGGCCCCCATGCCGGACCCACGGGTGTGGCCATTGAGATAGGACCATCTGGTACATCCGCCGTTTTGCAGGTTCCCAGTGGCCGCCAGGAGTTCATCCCGGACATGGTTCCGCTTAAGGCCTTCGAACAGTTTTGCCGCACAGTGGTGTCCAATCCACACGGGGAAGGTCCTGCCGGCGACGGCATACCAGGATCCTGCTCTCTGGATGACCTGCTTCCAGGCGGACCTCGAGGCATACTGCGGCGATGGACTGGCGAGAACGGGCAGCATGAACTGCAGGCGATTCTGGGTCAGGGCCAGGAGGGCCCCTTGACGTTTGACTTCCACGTCGACGGACCCCACCTCCTGGTAGCCGGGACCACCGGCGCCGGGAAGTCAGAACTCCTCCGCACAATCGTGGCATCCATGGCACTGAATCATTCGCCGGACCAGGTGACATTCCTCTTCGTCGATTTCAARGGCGGATCCGGCCTAAGTCCTTTACTTGGGCTTCCGCACTGCGTCGGGCTTCTTACTGACCTTGGAAGTCATCATCTTGACCGCGTGCTTACTTCCCTTCGAGGCGAGATCCGCCGTCGCGAGAAGCTGTTCGCGGACGCGGGGACTTCAGACTTGTCTGCATATCAACGTTCACGTGCGGCTGTAGAGGTGGCGATCCCCCATCTGGTACTCGTTGTGGATGAGTTCCGAATGTTGGTCGACGAAGCCCCCGGAGCCCTTCGTGAGCTGATGCGTGTTGCCGCCATTGGGCGGTCCTTGGGCATTCATCTGGTTATGGCTACTCAAAGGCCGCAGGGTGCGTTGACCGCCGACATCCGCGCCAACGTCACTTCAAGCATCGCCCTGCGAGTTCAGTCGGATGCGGAGTCAATGGACATCATCAATTCCAAAGCTGCAGCATCCATCGGCGTTGATGTCCCGGGGCGGGCGTATCTTGTGAGGGCCACGGGTTCCCCCGAAGAATTCCAGGGAGCGTCCCTTGCTGTGTCAGCCACGGTCAGCCGGAAGGCTCCGGGGGCAGCAATCGTTCAGTCGGCCATCGAGGCCTTGCACGCTCCTCAAAACAAACAGCCAATGGTCGGTAAGTCAGCAGCCCAGGCGGAGGCAAGGGCGGAGGCGGTGGTCTCGGCAACCCGAACAGTCTGGCGCTCCCTGGGGCGGGCCGATCCCCGGCAACCTGTAGCCCCACTCTTGCCGTCATCCATTGGGTGGAATGAAGATCTGTCCGCTTTCGGTGTTGCGGGCAAGGACGGTCAAGACACACTGGACACGTCGATGGCCCCCGTAGGTCCATTGGGGATCGTGGACAGGCCGGAACAGCAGTCAGTTGAGGCCCTGGAATGGTCACCTCCTGACCATGGTCATTTCGCCATGATCGGCAGCAGTTCCAGTGGAATGCACGAATGTTTCAAGGCTGCTTCTGCGATGCTGGCAGCACATGGCACCCCACCACATCTGTACATCCTGGATTCGGCTGGAATGCTGGGAAAGCTCCGCCGGGGAGGCAGCTATGGCGCCACCTTGGGCCTGCACCAGCTGGCATTGGCCGTTCGGGTCCTTGAGCGGCTTACTGAAGAAATGGCACGTCGACGCGTGGCGGGCGAGGACGTCTCCGCAAGTCCCCGCATGGTCCTGATAGTTACTGGCTGGTGCTCATGGGCCGCAGCGCTCCGATCAGGGCGATTCGCGTGGGCAGAGGACCTTTTGAGGGACATCATCCGGGACGGGACCCCCCTTGGAGTCACAGTCCTGATATGCGGCGAACGCGAACTGGTAAGCTCACGCTTTTTTGCCGCCATCCCAAACCGGGTATTTTTTCCAACGGGAGCCACGGAAGAGTCACGATATCACTGGCCCCGCCTTCCGGAAGTCGAGCATGTCCAGGGGCGCGCTGTTGCCATGGGTGCATTTGTTCAGGGCGCAGCCACGGCAGCTCATTTCCGCACTGCACCAAGCGGGACAGCCTGGCCGTTCATTGACCTTCAGCCTTCGTCAAAACCACCTTTCCGAGTGCGGCCGCTCCCCGAATCCCTCAGCAAGTCTGATTTCGATGTTGCGATGGCTGCGATCCCAAGACCGTCCGGCCCGTCCTCGGGATCGGCGCAGTCCGCCAGCAACGAGGTTGCGGCTGAAGACCTGGACTGCCGAATGACGCCGGACTCCATCCCCTTGTGGATCGGCATCGGAAATGACGAATCAGTTCCCGTCTCATTTCCCCTTGGGCCGCGTGGCGTCAGCATCATCATTGGGAGTCACGGCTCCGGCAAGACTTCAGTGTTGGCATCCCTGAAGTCCCTTCATCCCCAGGTTCCGTGGGTCTTCCCGGGAGTCGGAAGTACGGCTGGAGCTTTCTGGGCAACTGTGGCCCGCTCAGCGACCACGGGATCGCTGGATCCTGCAAGCATCCTCATTGTCGATGACGCCGATCTCCTGGATCCGGAGGGGCGGGCAGCTCTCGCCGCACTGGCTGGCCGGACACGAGGAGTGATCTTGACTGCCACGTCGGGTCCCGCTTTGCTTCAGCGCCTGCCACTGGCCGCAGAGGTCCAAGCAAGTGGCATGGGCCTCATTCTGGCTCCGAGGACTCCCCTGGACGGCGACATCCTCGGCGTGAGGCTGGAAATAGAAACCTCACCGCGTGCTGGTCGGGGTGTGATTGTCCGCGGAAACCGTGTGGTCCAGGTGCAGGTGGCTTTCACGTCCGACACCAGAAAGCACATCAGCACGATCGGAAGTCATGGCAGCATTCGCTAGAGCGCGCCCTGCGTCCCTCCTGCTCGTGACGCATATCCGATAACGCTCTTTTGGAACAAAAAAACGATCGCAGCCAGTGCAGGCAAAATCATAGCCAACCCTGGCAGAACCAAGCCGCCGGTCATCGTTGGGAACCCAATGGTGAGGACGAACAACTGAGCAACCAGAGCGGCGGCGCGGGTCCATCTGTACCCGCGGAACAGGAAATGGCCCACTGCGAACAGCCAGGCCGAGAAGGCCAATAAGAGGCCCAGAGTAAAGACCGCTCCCCAAAACGTCAGGACAGGGGCTCCTGTCAATAGTTCGAAAGCGTACCAAGCAGCTGCACCAAGGAGGGCCAGTGCTTCCAGCACGACAACGATCGAGATAATCAGGATTCCAGGGGGCTTCTTGCCACCGGATTTCAGCCCCCCAGATATCGGGTCCTCAGGCACAGGTCTGACTGGACCGTCGTTTCCATCTGATCCAGAGTTTGGTTGGGCCGGGTTAACAGGAGGTCTTGACACACTGGCACACTACCGGACATAGTCATCTAGCAGTGAGGGCACTGGCGGCTGATGTGATGCATCGCTCACGGATTCAGGGCATTTCAACGACTAATACCCCTTGTTTACAAGGCGTTAACATGAAACGCTTGACTCAGACGACCAAGGGGGCCCATGCGGGCCCCTTTCCTTTGGAGCCTCTCGTGAATGTTTTCACAAAAGGCTCAAACTAGTTCTCACGAATGGAGTGACTGATCAGCATGGATTGGCGTAATCGCGCAGCCTGCCTCGACAAGGACCCGGAGCTCTTTTTCCCAGTCGGCAACACGGGACCAGCACTTCTGCAGATTGAGGAAGCAAAGAGCGTTTGCCGCCGATGCCCCGTCGTGGACACTTGCCTTCAATGGGCTCTTGAGTCCGGCCAGGATGCAGGCGTCTGGGGCGGCATGAGCGAGGACGAACGCCGCGCACTCAAGCGTCGCGCAGCACGCGCCCGGCGCGCTTCGTAGCAGGCAGTACAAGCACCAAACGCAGAAGGCCGCGGACCACATGGTCCACGGCCTTCTGCGTTTAAGACAGTTGCCTGTTAAACCCGTCGACCTCCGGAACGCCCTATGCGCGAGCCAGGTTCAGGACAATTTCGACGGCGGTACCGCCACCCTCCCGCGGGCTCCATTGAATGGATCCCCCAAGCTCACTTGTGACGAGGGTACGCACGATCTGCAGGCCCAGGCCCTCCGTGTACTGCCCGTCCGGCAGCCCAACGCCGTCGTCGGCAATTGTCACTGTCAGGAATTCGTCATTTCCGTCTCCTGCTGCACGATCAGCCAGCAACCAAACGGTTCCCGTCCTCCCCTCCAACCCGTGCTCAACAGCGTTGGTGACCAGTTCGTTGATGACCAGTGCCAGGGGCGTGGCGAAATCGCTGGGGAGCTCGCCGAACATCCCGGACCTTTCGGTGCGTACTTGCTGGGAAGGCGAAGCGACTTCGGCAGAAAGCCTGAACTGGCGCCCGATGAGTTCATCGAAGTCGACGCTTTGGGTCAGACCTTGGGAAAGGGTCTCATGAACAAGCGCGATGGTAGCCACGCGGCGCATGGCCTGTTCCAGTCCCTGTTTTGCTTCGTCGCTGACCATACGTCGGGACTGCATACGCAGCAGGGCGGCAACGGTCTGGAGGTTGTTCTTTACTCTGTGGTGGATCTCGCGGATCGTCGCGTCCTTGGTGACCAACTCCATTTCACGGCGCCTCAACTCGGACACATCGCGGCACAAAACAAGGGCGCCAAAGCGATGTTGCTCGTCGCGCAAGGGAATGGCACGCAGGGAAAGGCTGACCCCTCTGGACTCAATCTCGCTGCGCCACGGCATTCGTCCGGTGACAACCAACGGCAGTGTTTCGTCCACCATGCGCCGATCCTTCAGCAATCCGGCCGTCACTTCAGCGAGGGAACGTCCTTCCAGGGACTCGACCTCCCCCAGCCGCCGGAAAGCAGATACGCCATTGGGACTTGCGTACTGCACGATGCCTTCAGCGTCGAGCCGGATGAGTCCGTCCCCTACACGGGGAGCACCTCTGCGGGATCCGGTGGGCGATGCGAAATCAGGCCACAACCCGAGAGTTCCCATGCGAAGGAGGTCGTAGGCGCATTGCCGATACGTGAGTTCCAGCCTGGATGGCATACGGGAACTGGACAGGTCCATATGGGACGTGACAACGGCCAGGGTCCTGCCGTTGCGCACCATCGGCACGGCTTCGACGCGCAGCGCCATCTCGCTGCTCCAGCTTGTCTCACTGGAGCGCTCAATGGAGCGGCTGTTCCAGGCCTTTTCCACGAGTGGACGAAGATCCGAGCGGATGCCCTCACCCACGAAGTCCGCGTGAAACACCGTATGCGATGTTGACGGACGTACGTGGGCGAGGGCGATGTACCCAAACTCCGGATGCGGAAACCACAAGGCGAGGTCGGCAAACGCGAGGTCGGCGACCATTTGCCAATCGCCTACCAGGAGGTGCAGCCATTCAGCATCGCCAGGCCCGAAATCAGCGTGTTCCCTGATGGGGTCTGTAAAGATTGCCACTGCACCTCCATTTGCGACGCCAGGACCAGCCCCTAGCGTCGAACGATTGACCTCAAGAGCCTTAATGCTACCGATAGTGAAGCCATGTCATCGGCTTCGAGGGAATTGACCTCATCAAACATGGTTTTCGCCCGTCCGAGCTGTTCGGCATTCAGGCCTTCCCACGTCTTCAGGCGATCCTCGGCAGGGGTGCCCGGCGTGCTCGACTCAAGCACCGACGTCGTCATGTCTGCGACGGTTGAGTAGAGGTCGTCCCGGAGCGCCGCACGGGCCAGTGCCTGCCAGCGGTCGTCGCGTGGCAAGGCGCTGATCCGTTCCAGCAGCGAGTCAACGTGGAAGCGGTTGAAGACCGTGTAGTAGACATGTGCCACTTCCTCGACACTGTTGGTTCCGGTCTGGGCGATCTTTGCGATGTCCAGCAAAGCATAGCTCTCGAACAGCTCCGCCCACCTGTGGGCCAGGTGATCCGGCAGCTCCCAAGTGCGGGCTTTTTCCAGCCAGCCAGTGATGCGAACTTTGTCATCCCCACGCAGGTAATCCAACAATTTGGCCCGAAGCGGCACCATCATGGGCTTGAATGACTTCACGACGTCCGCGATCGGGCGGGATGCCATGCCCTGCCCGAGCACCCACCGGACCGCACGGTCAAGGAGCCGGCGGACATCGAGATGGACTTCGCTCCAGTGTTCGGTGGGGAACGATGCCGGAAGGGCATTCAATTCCTCAACCATCGGATCGAGATCGTAGATTTCACGCAGCGCCACGAATGCCTTGGCTACGGCTACCTCGTTGGCGGACGTTTCTTCGATCGCCCGGAAGGCGAAGGTGATCCCACCGAGGTTGATGATGTCGTTGGCCACGACCGTAGCGATGATTTCGCGCCGCAGCGGGTGGGTGTCCAGTTCGGCGTCGAACCTCTCCCGCAACTGCTTCGGGAAGTAGGCCCGGATCGTGTCCTTGAACCAGGGGTCGTCGGCCAGGTTGCTGTCCCGAAGGGCACCCGCCAACTCGATCTTCGCGTAGGCGGCCAGGACAGACAGCTCGGGAGACGTCAGTCCCTGTCCCTGTTCCAGGCGCTGCCGCAATGTCTCTGTAGTGGGCAGTGCCTCAAGGTCACGCTTGAGGTCGGCTGATTTTTCCAGCCAGTCCATCAGGCGCTCGTAGCTGGGGCTCCAGTCCGCAACGCGAGTACGGTCGTTAAGGAGCAGGATGTTCTGGTCGATGTTGTCCTGCAGGACCAAGCGGCCGACTTCTTCGGTCATGTCAGCCAGGAATGCTGCCCGTTCTGCGGCCTCAAGCTTCCCGGCCGCCACCATACGATCAACGAAGATCTTGATATTGACCTCGTGGTCGGAGCAGTCAACGCCCGCTGAGTTATCAATCGCATCCGTATTAAGGATGACACCCTGCAACGCAGCCTCAATACGACCACGCTGGGTCAACCCCAGGTTTCCGCCTTCGCCGACCACCTTGACGCGGAGGTCCTTGCCGTCCACGCGGATGGCGTCGTTGGCCTTGTCCCCTACGGCAGCATGCGTCTCCGTGCTGGCCTTGACGTAAGTGCCGATGCCGCCGTTGTACAGAAGATCCGCCGGGGCAAGCAGGATTGCCCGAAGCAATTCGGGAGGGCTCAGCTGGGTGGTTCCGTCCGGCAACCCCAGGGCCTTTCGTACTTGGTCGGACACGGGGATCGTCTTGGCTTGGCGTGGGTAGACGCCACCCCCTTCGCTGATGAGGGCCCGATCATAGTCATCCCACGAAGACCGCGGAAGCTCAAAGAGCCTCTGCCTCTCTGCATACGAGGCGGCGGTGTCCGGGTTGGGGTCCAGGAAGATATGACGGTGGTCAAATGCGGCCACGAGCCGGATGTGCCGCGAAAGCAACATTCCGTTGCCGAAAACATCACCTGACATGTCGCCCACGCCGACAACGCTGAACTCTTCAGACTGGGTATCGAGGTCGAGTTCACTAAAGTGCCTCTTCACAGACTCCCAGGCGCCGCGGGCGGTGATACCCATGGCCTTGTGGTCATAGCCTACGGATCCACCCGACGCGAAAGCATCGCCAAGCCAGAACCCATATTCGGCCGCCAATCCGTTGGCTGTGTCTGAGAACGTCGCGGTTCCCTTATCGGCTGCCACCACCAGATAGGAATCATCGCCGTCATGGCGAACAACGTCCGACGGCGGCACAAGCCGTTCGCCCTCCGCTGTAGTAATGAGGTTGTCGGTGATGTCCAACAAGCCGCGGATGAAAGTCTTATAGCTTTCCACGCCCTCGGCCATCCAGGCCGCGCGGTCAACTGCGGGGTTGGGCAGCTTCTTCGCGAAGAAGCCACCCTTGGCACCGGTCGGTACGATGACCGCGTTCTTAACCGTCTGCGCCTTCACCAAGCCCAGGATTTCAGTACGGAAGTCCTCCCTGCGATCAGACCAGCGGAGACCACCACGAGCCACCTTGCCAAAGCGGAGATGGACGCCTTCCACCCGCGGAGAGTAAACCCAGATTTCGAACATGGGTCGCGGGAACGGCAAGCCATCGATGGTGGTGGGATCCAGCTTGAAGCTCAGGTAACCCTTGTTTTGGAAGAAGTTGGTGCGCAACGTCGACTCAATAAGGTTGACGAAGGTCCGAAGCACGCGGTCCGCGTCCAACGTAGCGACTTGGTCGATAGCTTCTGCGAGGGCTGCCCTTGCGGCACCTTGCTGGTGGGGACGCTCGCTTTCCTCGACGCTGGGATCGAAACGGGCAGCAAACAGGACGGTCAGACCCCGCGCAACATCCGGGTTGGCCAAGAGGGTATCGGCGATGAACCCAAAGGAGTTGGTATTGCCCATCTGGCGCATGTACTTGGCGTAGGCGCGGAGGACCACCACTTGGCGCCAGTGCATGCCCTCGCGGAGCACGAGGCGGTCAAAGTTGTCAGACTCGACGGCCCCGGTGACGGCAGCACCAAATGAGTCAGCCAGGAGATCTCCGGTGGCGAGTGGGTCTATGCCAGCCGGGTACTTCAGCCCAAGGTCATACAGGAAAAAGTCGCGGTGATCCGCAGTTTCGATTTCGAAGGGCCGTTCGTCCAGGACTTCAAGGCCAAGGTTGTGGAAGTAAGGAAGGATCTGGCTCAGGCTCTTGGGCTCCATCAAGTAGAGCTTGACGCGCGCATCCTCCTCCAGTGCGTCACCGGCACCTTCGGGAAGGTACACGTGCACGCCGGGGCGGAGTTCCTTGCTCGCTTCCCCTGCCCGTTCGGCCTGGGCTCCATACTCTTCAAACCGTTCGATGTCCTCAAGCGCGTCTTCAACCTCGTAGTCAACGCGGTAGCCGGGAGGGAATGCCTCAGCCCACAGGGCGGACAGTACGTCGGCGCTCTCCGCGGGACGGTTCTCCCGAAGTACCTCGGCGATGCCTTCGCTCCAGGACCTGGAGGCACGCATCAGGCGGTGCTCAAGTTCTTCTACGTTGACTTCGGCAAGTTCCGCTGTGCGTGGCAGCCTGATCCTGAAGAAGACACGCGCAAGCGCGGACTCCGTGATTCTCGCTTCGTAGTCAATACTCTCGGCCTGGAAGGTCTCGCGCAGTTCCTGTTCAATACGGAGCCTGACGCTCGTGGTGTACCGATCGCGCGGCAGGTAGACGACGGCGGACATGAATCGTCCGTAAATGTCGGGGCGCAGGAAAAGCTTGGTCCGGCGCCGTTCCTGGAGTCGCTGGATCCCGGTGGCCGTAGCCGCAAGGTCCGGAATTTCGATCTGGAACAGTTCGTCGCGAGGGTATGTTTCCAGGATGCCCAGCAGGTCCTTGCCCGAGTGTGAGTCCATCGGGAAGCCTGCGTTACGCAACACTGCATCCACTTTGTCGCGGACGATGGGTATGTTGCGAACCGATCCCGTGTAGGCACTTGTGGCGAAGAGCCCGATGAAGCGACGCTCGCCGTTGACGTTTCCGGCGGCGTCGAAGCTCTTGACTCCGATATAGTCCAGGTATGCCGGACGGTGCACGGTTGAGCGGGAGTTCGCTTTTGTGATAACCAGGGCCCGCTTTTCACGGGCGCGCTTGCGGCCGGCGTCAGTGAGGTGCTGGATCTGCCGCGTGTTGTCGCCCTCGCGGAGCAAGCCAAGTCCGCTGTGCTCACGAAGTTCCAGGACGTCCTCGCCGTCTTCGTTCACGAGGTCGTATTCGCGGTACCCGAGGAAGGTGAAGTTGCCGTCATCCAGCCAGCGCAAAAGGTCCTGCGCCTGCCTGAGTTCGGCAATCTGTTCCGGGTGCGAGACCTTTCCAAGCGCTTCTGCCAGCTCCAGCGCCTTGCTGCGCATTTTCGGCCAGTCCTCCACTGCGGCACGGACATCGCCCAGGACGCGTTGTAAGCCGGCAATCAATTCTGCTCGGGCTTCCTCGCTGACGCGGTCAATTTCGACGGCGATCCAGGACTCCATGTGCGAGGCGTTATCGTTGTCGCCGAGCAGGTGGGCGACACTGGGCAGCGCAGCGGTGTCGCCGCTGGAAATGCCGATATTTGACGGAACCCTGGAAGCGCCGGTGAGCTCGCCGGAAACGCGGTCACGGGTAACCACGAAAAGCGGGTGCATCACCAGCCGGATCGCGCAGTTTTGGCGGACGAGTTCGGCGTTTACGGAGTCAACAAGGAACGGCATGTCATCAGTAACGATGTATACGACGTTTCGGTCGGCTTCGACGCCGATTTCCACAATGGCATTTCCAGGTCGCCGGGAATGGGCAACTTTCCTATGTGTGCTTGCCCGCGAAATCAGCAGCTCGGGCGCGTAGGCCCGGGAGTCCTCCTCTGCGAGATGCTCATAGTAGTCACCGAAGAACCCTTCACGGACAACTGCTGCATCGGACCGATCCTCCACGCTGGATCCTGACGACATCTACAAACGCCTCCATCACATGTTGATTGCTGCGACTCTGCAGCCCACATGGCGAGCCTAGCGCTTAAGCAGACCGAAGGCTCTGGTAGATCGGCCAAGGGATTTCCGATTTTGCTGGATAGGTGCACAGACTAACCCCGCGATGGCTTTTCGCAAGGGAGAGTCGGGCGATGATTCCAACAGGACAGATCCCGACAATAGTGCAGCATCGCACGCTTCCGCGTCTGCAGGTAAGTAGGCATCAACGCCATGGCCAGGGCCGAAGCGCTCCCAGGCCTCGGATAACTGCTGTCGGGGCGAACGGCCCACCGTGGCCCGCTTCACCTTATTGAGGAGCACCCGTGGCGTTGCCTGTGGAACCGCAGCTTCGAGCTCGGCAAGGCCACGGACCAATCGCGGGACGCCGATTGCATCCGCAGCCCCAACGGCAAAAACCTCGTCTGCCAGCTCCAAACTGCGCAGGGTAGCGCCATTGCGGCGTGGCGCCATAGTGTCAAAGCTCAGTTCCTCATCTGCTTCCAGGCAGAAGCCGGTGTCCACGACAACCACCTCGGCCACTTGCTTGGCCCTTTGGAGGACAAGCGAGAGTGCGGAGGCCCTTAGTTCAGTCCAGCGGTCCGCCCTTGTGGTTCCAGTGAGTACTCGAAATCCACCAGTCTTGATGAAGACAGGCGTAGCAGCCCTGTCCAGTGCATCCGCATCCAGCAATCCTTGGTCAGCGAGTCTGCACGCCTGGGCGAGGCCCGCCGACTCCTCCAGCAGCCCAAGCATGACCGATACGCTCGCACCGTAACTGTCCGCATCCACAAGAATCACGGACTTGCCTTCGGCCGCCAACTCGGCAGCCATGTTTACCGCAACCAGAGTTCTTCCCGGAGCGCCCGTTGGTCCCCACACTGCTATCACCCTCCCCCCGCCTGCCGCTTCTGGTTCTGGGGTTTCCGGCGCCAACTGGAATCCCGCAGATGAGTCCGCGAATCCGGCGTCTGGAAACTTGCGGGCTCCAACGGGCCCACCGTGGCGGCCCACTGCATCGGAAATCCTCAGGGCAAGATCGGCGGGCTTAATATCGGTAGACGCTGTCACTACACCAATAGCGGTGAGCCTGGAGACCTCCAGGGGGTCCACGGTCAGGGCGAGAATGGACACACCTACGGCGGCCAGCCGGTCCACCAATGTAGCGGTTAACTCTTCGGAGCCTTCGGCAACGACGGCGGCCAGGGCAAGCCCGCTTTGGCAGGCAGCCATCAACTCTGCAAGCTCTGAACACCGCCGGACCACAGTGACGGGGCCATGCAAGCGCTCCAGCCCGCCAACCACGGCTTCCTGTGCCTGGCCAACAGTGATGACCGGGATGCTCATTGGCTGATGCCCGCAGGGTTCCAAACAACAGACACCTTGGCGGCGTTGGCCTTGGCGCCCAGCAGCTTGGGCATCTGCTTGTCCGTGACCAGCACCAGCACGACCGTTGTCTTTGAGGCACCGAGAGCACTCGAACCCGCTGTTACTTCTGCGATTTCGGCGCCGGGCAGCAATAGCTGTGGTTCTTCAAAAGCGTTTTGGGAACCGGGCATTGCGACCCAGACGTCCACCTTCGCCCCGGGAACCGCCTGCGCTGGAAGTGACTCTTCCATCGATATGGCAACAGGCTTGCGGTTCAGGACGTCAGCCTGTCCGAGGCTCTTCTGTGGAACGAGTTGGCCCTTCTCAATTCTCTGTAGAGCTACCTTGCCCTGGTCAATTCCGTCCTCCACGGTTACATAGCCGGACTCGACGTCATCCAAGCGAACCTGGACGACGGCTAAATCCTCAGGAACCACGGTTTGCCCAACCGAAATACCCTCCCGTGCGGCATAAACCTGAGTGGTCCGATCAGCGGTACTGACAACTGAGATGACTCCGGCGACGGATACAAGCATGAGCAGTACTCCCACCAGTAGTCGTGGATCCCTCCAAGATGGCTTCTTCAACCTGTTGCCGGCGACGCCTGCACTCGGATCCATTTTCCTGCTCCCCCATTGAAGTTCTCATGGCATGGTTACCCGCGCCGCCTCTTCATTGTTGCCGTGACATGGCCTACGCCAAAGTCAAGAACTCCAAATCATGGGAAATTGTGGATAACTGTGCCAAACGGCGCCAACAGATGCCAAAATAGTCCCATGCCCCGATTCCTGACTCTGGCGGACGTCGCCGAACAACTGCAGATAAACTCGCCGCAGGCCTATGCCCTGGTGCGCAGCGGTGAGTTGAAAGCCATTCAGGTCGGAGGACGTGGTCAATGGCGCATCGAGGAAAAGATGCTGGAACAATACATCGAGGAGCGGTATGCCGAGGCCAGCCGCATGATTGAAGAGGCCAAGTCCAAGTCGAGCTAGCGTTCGGGAACCAATCGGGCCGATGAACGGCTAGAGCCCCTGGCTCCCGCTCGAGCAGACCGCCTCAAGTGATGTAAATGGAATTGTCCTCACGGCGGCCACTGCACCGCCGCGCCGCGCCTCGCCCCGCGTATCGGCAAAATCGAAATGGTCACGCCCAACCCTGTCGATGACGCCATGGAGCCTGTGGCCTCCCTCCGGGCCAGTGGCCAAGACGACCGTCACCTGGGTCCTGTCACGCGAGAGTCCGCGGAGGGCGCTGGCAAGCCTTAGCGAACTTTGGATCTGGGAAACAGGTTTTCTAGCCAATCTTCCGAGTCCGTCGTAAAGACGTACCGATGCGCATGGAATGAGCCATTGCCGTCCGTTGTCGATCAACACAAACCAATCCCCACCGACGTGACCCAACGTCCCCTGGAGAGAAATACCGCCGCTCAGCACCAAAGCGATCTCAGCTCCGCCGACTCCCCGAAGCCTGTCCACAAGGTCAAGGCCGGCTAGCTCGACTCTCACGCGTTCGGATATTTCCGATTCACGGGCCAAGGCGCGCTCAGCAGAAAATTGCGCTTCCAGATCTTCAAAGAGAGAGTCCCATCTCATATGGTCACAATAGGACCCGTAGCGCGTGGCGCCAAGCGCAATGGGATTTTCCCGTCATGATTGGACAAAGTCCTTCGACTATGCTGAGAATGGGCAAACAGCACTAAATGACATCAAACAGCATTAAACAGCCGAAAGGGTAAGTATGAGCAGCTATCCGGCAAGGGTCCGCCACGATGCCACGTTGGCCGCCGTACTCCTCGCGTTGGGACTTTTGCTGCTAATCGTTGGGCAGAACCTCTTGGGGCAGTGGCAGGTGGATGCAGCCCACGGGCAGAGAAGTACGTTCGACCACCTCCTCGCCCTTGCATCCAGCGCGTCGGGAATTGCCATCGTGTCTTGGTGGGTCCTCTCACTTGGCCTCGCAGCTTGGGCTGCAGTTCTGCAAAGTGCGGGGAGGAGGGGCAGCGCCAACGCCATCGCCAAGTTCAGTCCCGCTTTCATGCTGAGACTGGCGTTTGCCCTTCTAAGCCTGAATCTCCTCGGAATTCAGGCCGCTCAGGCTGCGGCAACGCCGGAACCTCAATGGCAGGCCACTTCCAGTGGCGCCACAGGCAGGGCAGCGTGGCATCCGTCCGGTGGCGTACAAGAACCCCTGCCCGCTGTGGTGATGGCCCCTGCGCGAACCACCGAAGAAAGCCACGAGGCAAATCGGTCAGGGCCTGCCTGGCAGCCACAGGCTCCCACAGTTGAACCCGGCCTCCTGTCGCGACAAGGCTCTCGCGACAGGGCGTTTGAACATCACGCTGAAGCCAGCGTTGTGGTCAAGCCGGGTGACACGCTGTGGTCCATTGCCGCAGACAACCTTGGACCCTTCGCAACCGACGTTGATATAGCACTCCATTGGCCGATGTGGTATTCAGCCAACCGAGGGATCATTGGCAACGATCCCGCGACGTTGCGCCCGGGACAAGTCCTGCAGCCCCCAACGCCCGGCTGAGGTCCTCGCCGCCCGTAAAGAATCCGAATGTATTGAACGGCACCCACTCAGGGGCACTCGTTCATGACCTAAGAGCAGTCCCATTGTCATCCCAGACGTAGCAACCTGAGCCAAGCGATGCCCGCGCAACGGCCCACAGAGTGAACTCATGAGGATTGACCATGACTGTTGTAACTGCACGCCGCCACGCAGACCGCCAAAGAACAAAACATCCTGCAACGAACGCAGGAGCCAACCCTTCTACCCTTGACGTAAGGCTGGTGGCACGAAGCATCGCCCAAGCTGCGGTTGAGGTCCTTGCCGGGACACGGTCCGTTGTCCAGCTGTCCAGATCCCTCGATGAGCAATGCTTTCTCTCGCTCCAGCATCGGGCCGCCCTTACACGCGAACACTCTGCACGCACCCGCGGCTCGCTACAGGTTCACAGAAGCCCAATGGTCCGTTCCGTCCGTGCTTGCGCCATTTCAGACTCCATCTACGAGGTCAGCATCGTTGTTTCTGAGGAGCAGCGCTCCCGCGCTATTGCCATGAGGTTGGAACACTCCGACGGGACGTGGCAGGTCACCGCCCTGGAGATTGGCTAGTCACCCAGATTGGCTAGGCACTGGAGATTGGCTAGTCACCCCAATTGGCTAGGCACCCGTGATTGACTAGTCACCCCTGAACCAGGCAGGTTGCCTCGACCGGGGAAGGCGGCTCTACGAAAAAAGACCCCGGACATGTGTCCGGGGTCCGTTTTCATAGGCACTAGATCAGCGTCGCTTCTTCTTGGCAGTTTTGCGCTGCTCCTGGGTGGCTGCCTTGGCAGGATTACCGGATCGGCCCGAGGAGCGGCCTTCGATGCGGGTCTGGCTCGCTCCGTCCTCGCCTGGGGCTGTGTACTGCAATTGGGCCGGCTTTTCGGGTGTCTCCAGACCGGCAGCCCGGATCTGGGGATCGTGGTGCTCGGTGTGTGCACCTGCCACAGTATCGTCGGCAACAACGACATCTTCGGCGGGGGTTACCTCAACTTCAAGGTTGTAGAGGAAGCCAATGCTTTCCTCGCGAATGGCTTCCATCATGCTTTGGAACATCACGAAGCCTTCGCGCTGGTACTCAACCAGCGGATCCCGTTGGGCCATGGCCCGCAGCCCGATGCCCTCTTTGAGGTAGTCCATCTCGTACAAGTGCTCTTGCCATTTACGCCCAAGCACCGAGAGAACCACCCTGCGCTCGAGCTCCCGCATACTTTCAGAGCCAATGGCTTCTTCACGGGCCTGGTACACCAGCCGCGCGTCAGAGAGGATCTCTTCCTTGAGGAATTCGGCAGTGACCCTGGACTTGCCGCCGGCCTCATCAATGATTTCCTGGGCAGTTACGGTGGCCGGGTAAAGCGTCTTCAGGTTGGACCAGAGCTGGTTGAAGTCCCAGTCATCGCCGTTGCCTTCTGCCGTAGCGGCGTCAATAAGGGCGTTGATGGTGTCTTCCAGGAAGAACTGGACCTTTTCGTGCAGGTCATCACCTTCGAGGATCCGACGACGGTCCCCGTAGATCGCTTCACGCTGGCGGTTCAGGACGTCGTCGTACTTGAGGACGTTCTTACGCTGCTCCGCGTTGCGGGCTTCCACCTGACCTTGAGCCGAGGCAATGGCACGGGAGACAAGCTTTGATTCCAGCGCGACGTCGTCGGGCACGGAACTGTTCATGAGCCGCTCGGCAGCACCGGAATTGAACAGCCTCATGAGGTCATCGGTCAGTGAAAGGTAGAAACGGGATTCCCCGGGATCGCCCTGACGTCCGGAGCGGCCCCGCAACTGATTATCAATCCGGCGGGATTCGTGGCGCTCGGTGCCCAGCACGTAGAGGCCGCCAAGGTCCAGTACTTCCTCGTGCTCGTCCTTAACCGCCTGCTTGGCCGCAGCGAGTGCCTCCGGCCATGCTGCTTCATACTCTTCCGAGTTCTCCTCCGGATCCAGGCCCCTCTTGGCGAGATCTGCGATAGCGGTGAATTCGGCGTTGCCACCAAGCATGATGTCGGTACCGCGGCCTGCCATGTTGGTGGCTACCGTGACAGCACCCTTACGTCCGGCCTGAGCCACGATGGAGGCTTCCCGCGCGTGGTTCTTGGCGTTGAGAACCTCGTGGCGGATTCCTTCCTTCGCCAGCAGCTTGGACAGATACTCGCTCTTCTCAACGCTGGTGGTGCCAACCAGTACGGGCTGGCCCTTCTCGTGGCGTTCCGCGATGTCCTTGACGACGGCGTCAAACTTGACGATCTCGTTCTTGTAGACGAGGTCCGACTGGTCAATGCGCTGCATGTCCCGGTTTGTGGGGATCGGCACAACGCCGAGTTTGTACGTGCTCATGAACTCGGCTGCCTCGGTCTCGGCCGTACCCGTCATGCCGGACAGCTTGGAATACATGCGGAAGTAGTTCTGCAGCGTTACCGTTGCCAGAGTCTGGTTTTCGGCCTTGATCTCGACGTTTTCCTTGGCCTCAATGGCCTGGTGCATGCCTTCGTTGTATCGTCGACCGGCGAGGATACGGCCTGTGTGCTCGTCAACAATCAGGACCTCGCCGTCGAGGATGACGTAATCCTTATCGCGCTTGAAGAGTTCCTTCGCCTTGATGGCGTTGTTCAGGAAACCAATGAGTGGGGTGTTGGCCGATTCGTACAGGTTCTGGATACCGAGGTAGTCCTCCACCTTTTCAATTCCGGCTTCCAAGACACCAACAGTCCGCTTCTTCTCGTCGACCTCGTAGTCAACCTCTGGTTGAAGTCGGAGTACGACCTTCGCGAATTCGCTGAACCAGCGGTTTGTGTCGCCTTGGGCCGGGCCGGAGATGATGAGGGGGGTTCGCGCTTCATCAATCAGAATCGAGTCAACTTCATCCACAATGGCGAAGTTGTGGCCGCGCTGGACCAGTTCACTGGCGTCCCAGGCCATGTTGTCGCGCAAATAGTCGAAGCCGAATTCGTTGTTTGTCCCGTAGGTGATGTCTGCCGCGTACTGCTRCCGACGCACGGACGGATCCTGGTTGGAGAGGATACAGCCGCTTGTGAGGCCAAGGAAGCGGTAGACACGTCCCATAAGCTCGGACTGGTATTCGGCGAGGTAATCATTCACCGTGACCACGTGGACGCCCTTGCCCGTAAGGGCATTGAGGTATGCCGGTGCAGTTGCCACGAGGGTCTTGCCTTCACCGGTTTTCATTTCGGCGATGTTGCCCAGGTGGAGGGCGGCACCACCCATGAGCTGCACGTCAAAGTGCCGCATGCCCAGCGTTCGGGATGAGGCCTCGCGGACTGCAGCGAACGCCTCCGGCAGGAGAGCGTCCAAGGTCTCGCCGTCCTGGTGCCGCGAGCGCAGACGGTCCGTTTCCTCCCGAAGTTCAGCGTCAGAGAACGTCTTGAAAGAGTCTTCCAGGGCATTGATGGAATCGGCATAGTTCCGCAGTTGCCTGAGTGTTTTCTTGTCACCCGTGCGGAGAAGTTTTTCGATTAGTGATGCCACGTGAAATTGCTCCCAGTCTCATGCTGCCGAATTCTGGCTGTTTCAGTCTACGGGAGAGAGTATCGCCACGTTATCCGGTTCCCCTGTGAGCGGACTGCTTTGCCCCTCTGGTTCACAGCGTCCGACAGTGCCCCGGCCCACTGCCTCGGCGAGCGGTTCCGAGAGATCCCCCACGGGCCACACAACAACTTCCTGAAGGCCGAGCCATTGGGCCAAGAGCCACAATTCGGCGGAAAGCTCGACGGCGGTATCCGGTGGCGCTCCTGGCTCACCAAAGGCGGACCGAACCAGGAGTTGGCCTGCGGCCCTGTCAGCCTTCAAATCGACCCGTGCCACAATGCCTTCCCTGAGCAGGAAGGGCAAAACATAGTAGCCGTAACGGCGCTTTGCGGCGGGCGTGTAGATCTCAATCCGATAATGGAATCCGAACAACTCTTCGAGGCGCCGCCGCTCGAAGACCAGCGAGTCAAAAGGGCTCAGGAGGGCCCGGCCTTCGGCCCTGCGTGGCAATCTGGCCTCGACGTGCCGGTAGGTTTCCCGGTCCCAACCGCGAACGGAAACGCGCTCCAGCCGGCCTGCTTGGAGAAGGCGCTGTACTGACGCCGCCCCGGCCTTCATCGGCGTCCGAAAGTAGTCGGCAAAACAGCGGACCGTTCCGATGCCGTGTGCCATTGCGGCTGCATCCATGAGCCGGTCAAGGGCGGCATCTGCATCCATCCCGCCGTGCACCGAACCCGGCAGAACCCTGGAAGTAAGTGTGTAGAGGCGTTCGAATTGGGGTGTCCGCGAAGCTGCCGAAACGCGGCCTTCTTCAAACAGATGCTCCAGAACGCGCTTCACGGTGTTCCAGTTCCAGCCCCAATTTACGCTTTCAGCATCCCCTGTGTGCCCAAGTTGTGCAGTCAAGGCAGACGCCGTCATCGGCGGTCCAGCCTCCAGGGCCGCGAGGATTCGTTCCTCCATGGCAATCCGCACGGTGGGCTCCAAGTGATGAGCACCCACCCACGCCCGCTTTTGCCAGAGAAGGAGATCCTGAAAATGCTCCGGTCGGATATAGCTGGCTTCGTGTGCCCAGTACTCCATCATTTTGCGAGGGTTTCTACCTGCCATGGAGTGAAGGATTGCCGGATCGTAGTTTCCCAAACGGGAAAAGAATGGCAGATAGTGGCTCCGGGCCAACACATTCACGGAGTCGATCTGGACAAGCTGGATCTGGGCAAAGGTCCGGCCCACCGCCCGTGAGGTCACGGGGCCGGCGGGCCGGACTTTCGCCAATCCTTGGGCTGCCAATGCGATCCGCCGTGCCTGTGACAGGCTCAGCGAAGCGGTCATTGAAGTCCTTTCACGGCGATCAAGCCTTACTTGGCGGTGGCCGCCTGGTCATCTGAGCGGTACGCGTGGATCTTCTCCTCCACGGCTTCCTCGCCGGGCTCGCAGGTGGAGTCCAGGGTTATGACACCATAAGTCCAGCCATTGCGCCGGTACACAACCGAGGGCGCATTGGTTTCCTTATCCAGGAACAGGTAGAAGTTGTGTCCCACCAGTTCCATGTTGTCCACCGCATCATCGAGCGTGAGGGATGCTGCAGGGAAAACCTTCCGACGGATCAAAACGGGTGAATCTCCCGCTGGAATGTCGTTCTCGATCTCGTAGGGCGACCGCACATCGGCCTGCGGTGCAGGCTCCTGGTGGCTGTTGGCCTCTACGTAAATTGGCTCGCTGGCACTCGCGGGCTCAAGGGAGGCCGTTGCTTCCCGAACGGCCTTGGGCGTGTGTCGCCCATGGTGCACCTTCTTCCTGTCCTTTGCGCGACGCAACCGCTCAAGCAGCTTGTTGTACGCAAGATCGAAGGCAGCAAATTTGTCAGCGGCTGTGGCCTCGGCACGGATAACGGGGCCTCGGCCCAGAACTGTCACTTCAACGGTGAGCTGTCCCGGCGTTTGCCGGGGGTTGGTCTCCTTGGAAACCTTGGCGTCGACTCGCTGGACTTTGTCCCCCAACGATTCAATCTTTGAGATTTTCTCGCCGGCATATTCGCGAAAGCGGTCAGAAACTGTCAGATTTCGTCCGCTGATCATGAACTCCATGGTGCCCTCCAAATAACTCAGGTGACACGACAACGACGCTGTAGGGGGCTGGTCTGACGGACAGTCGAGCCCCTTTCCGAGCCGCTATCGACAGGTACATCTGTTCTTGGTACCCACAACCGACGTTAGTTCATCGGCACGAGTTATTCACCCTTTGGCCACTTATTTTTTGTTTGCGTCTTAACCCCACCACGGGGCTCGTCTCCGGCGGTGTGCGAGGCGTAGGCTGGTGGCCTCGTGGCCGCGAGAACAACGGCGCCGCAGACTATCCCTCCGGCCGCAGACACTGCCCGTGCAGCCTCCGCAAGCGTGGCTCCAGTGGTGAGAACATCGTCCACAATCAGGCACCTTTGCCCACGGATCTGTTCCCTGTAGCGGGGCCGAACCCTCATGGAACCCCGGACACGCCTGGCACGCTCACCCCTGCCGAGGCCTTTTTGGCCTGTGGAACCATCTCTCCCCTCCGCGCCAAGGATGGCTCTGACGCCATTTCCAATCAGGTCTTTGCACGTTGCGGCCAGCCCCCTGTTTTCCAGGAGACTCCCGGTCTTCTCAAGTGCATCAAAACCCGGGTACCGGGAAAACATCCCTCGTCTCTTCATGCAGTGGAGCAGAACGTGTACGGGGCTGAAACCCCGGCTTCGGAAGGCCTTCGCACTGCTGGGAACAGGAACAACGCAAAAGCCTGGCTGGTTACCAGTGGCCAGCCGAACTGCGTTTCCGAGGCAGGGCGCCAACACCTCAGCCAGTCGCCTCTGGCCGAAGCTCTTGAAGGACAACAGGGACTGCGAAAGTTCATCCCTGTAGGGCCCCGCGGCCACCACGCCCAGCTTTACGGTGCCATCCACATCAACCAACGCAGGCGATTCCTGTTCGGCCCTGAAGGGCTTCCTGCAAAGCTGACGCACCCGCTTGGCACAATGCCTGCACAGGACGGTATCTTCCGCACCACAGCAGACGCATTCAACGGGAACCAGTAGTGCAAGCAACTCCATCAACGCCCCTTGCAGGTTGGCGATCAGGCGCCCAAGCAAGCGCCTGTCTTTTCCGCGTCGCCGGGGTCCTGAGGAGTCCGGGGCACCAACATCCGGGTCAAGCCGGCGTCGGATACGTTGAGCAGATCCAGGACAATTGACGGCAGATGGAAGGTTGTTCAAGGAAACGATCATGCTAGTAGCCTTGAGCACTTTTTGTTCCGGTGACAGCCCTGGAACCCGCTATGTGAACAACCACCGTCTTGTTGCGGCAGCGCCTCCAGGGCGCTCCGGCTCAGCCGGGGAAGGCCGGCTCCGTTGGGCCCTTGAGCTGAAGCTCCCAACCATTTCCGACACGTTGGAAAATTCCCGCTGCGGACTGGCCGTAGATCTGTTCTGACCCGTTCCCTGCGCTCAGGCTCATGAGGCCGTCCCAGGGTGCCAGTTGCTGCGGCTCCCCCGAGGTAAGGGAAAGCAACTCCGGAACCACTGTAGCCGTCGCCGAACTGGCCATGACGGCAACCGTGGATCCGTTGACCCACACTCCCTGGTCAGGCGAGGTGGAGGTGAAAAGAGTGACAGGAGCCGTAAGATCCTTCGGCGCGCCGTCTGCATTCCGGACGATGCCCGTCACCTGAACCACTGATTTACCGTTCGCCTCGGATATCACCAGGGCCCGGGTGCCTTCGCGCGAGATCCGAAAATCCTTGACGATCCGTCCGGACAGCCACGTGGGAGAGATGGTCGCCGTGGGTATGGCCATTCCGGGGGCAACGCCCGTGGGTTTGAAAGCCACAACCTCAGTATTCCCGCTGGCGCCTGGTCCCGCCGTCCAAACCCAATCATGAGGACTGAACGATGGCCCGGTCAACGTGCTTCGGGTGGTCAACTGGCGGGCCGGTTGACCCGGCTCGATGGAGTACAAGGTGGTTTTGTCGCCGTTGAGGAAGGCAACGGTTTGGGATACAGGCGATTCGGCGGGTGAATGGGGCCCAAGGCCTGCAACCGACTGGATGTCGGGCAATGGTGAAACACGATTGTTCTCGTAGCGGACCAAGTCGCCGTTATTGACCGCAATCTGGCGGGCAGGCACATTCTTGTCCACAACCGGCGGTAGAACTGTCCCGTTGTCCTCGACTCGGACCAGGTCCTGGTCGGCGCGAAGCTGGACATTAATGACGTCCGGTTGCCCCCTGAACGTTAGTGCCAGCTGGTTCTGCATGCGTTGGCGGTCTTCTGCCGATGCGTCGAACAGTTCCTTGGCTGACAAATCCACCTGGGCTGCTCCGGAAACTACCGGGACAGATTCCCGGGCCAACTTCATTCCAGAGGGAAAGGCGCTCACCACTGCCCCACGCAAGTAGGGCGCAGGCCCAGCAAGAAGGGCGCTGGTCATGGATTTAACAGTCTTCTTCTTGATGAACCATCGGTAGTCCGGCACCGCATACGTGAACGTCGGGTCATAGAAGTAGATGGGGAAGGCGCCGTAAATGACTTTGAACGTCTCTTCCGGAATCGCAGTACCATCCGGAACTTTGGAGATCCGCCACTCCCCTTCCACTTTCTCCAGCGAGACGGGGATGGTCTCCTTGGTCCCAGGTGGGAACTGCGTGGCTATTCCGTCCGCATCCACCGTGTAGGCAAGATCGACCTCGTAGAGGTATTCATTCTCCACGGCCGTCTTGACCACGTGCGCCCCGCGGAACACGACGGCCCGCTTATCCGGTTTCCACGTAACGGCCTGGGCCTGGGTCAGATATTGCCGTGCTACGGGATAGTCGTCCTCATAGCCGCTGCCGGCCATATAGAAATCCTCAATGACGGCTTCAGGTGTGGAGCCCGCCCGCGGTGCTGCGGGGAAGAATACAGGGGCGTTGGGGTTTCCTGCTCCCTCATCCTGGCTTTTTCCCACTGGGCCGGAGCGGGGAATCTGGGCGCATGAAGCCAGCAAGACCATGAGCGCCGCCAGCACGGCAACGGCAGCCCGTCTGCGTGCGGTGCCAAGGACCCTCATGATGCATCGCCCTTTCCCTTGTCACCCAAAGGAGGCGTTCCGACGTCGGACTTGCCCTCTGTAGCGCCAAAACCCGTACCCAGGACAAGCATCTGGCGTTCGCTGCCGGCTCCGGGCAATTCGATGTCCGCAGGTTCCAGCTGAAGTGGCGACTTGAGGATGGTTCCACCCTGCTTGAGCGGCAAGGTCAACCTGAAGTTTGAGCCCGCCCCTTTGCGGCCCCATGCCTGAAGCCAGCCGTTGTGCAGCTTGGTGTCCTCAGCGGCGATGGACAAGCCCAGTCCGCTGCCACCAGTGGTACGGGCGCGTGCCGGGTCAGCCCGCCAGAATCGGTCGAAAACCCTGGCAGCTTCCGCTTGGCTCATTCCAATTCCGTGGTCACGCACGGCCACGGCCACGGCGTCATGGTTTGCTGCCACGGATATGTGGATCGGCTTTCCTTCGCCGTGCTCAAGGGCGTTGAGAAGCAGGTTCCTCAGGATCCGGTCAATCCTGCGCGAGTCCATTTCGACAATGATGCTCTTCTGACGGGCGTTCAGGCGGACCTCAGAGCCGTATTCGGCGGCTACGGGTGCTGCACCCTCCATGACGTGCGAAATCACCTGGAAGATGTCCTGGGGTTCGGCGTCCAAGACGGCGGCCCCAGCATCGAAGCGCGAAATCTCCAGCAAATCCGACAACAAGGACTGGAACCGCTCCACCTGGTGATAGAGGAGTTCGGCCGAGCGTTTGTTCATCGGATCAAAGTCTTCACGGGCGTCGTAAAGGACCTCGGCAGCCATGCGAACGGTGGTCAAGGGGGTGCGAAGTTCGTGGGAAACATCCGAGACGAATCTTTGCTGCATTTGGGACAACGTGGCCAACTGCGTGATCTGCTCCTGCAGGCTGGCGGCCATATGGTTGAACGACGCACCAAGCCTGGCTACCTCATCCTCGCCTTTGACCACCATGCGCTCTTGGAGTTGGCCTGCCGCCAGCTTTTCCGACACCACGGCAGCGTGGCTCACAGGGCTGACGACGTTGCGGGTGACGTACCAGGCGATGGCACCGATCATGAGCACCAGCGCCGCACCACCTGCCCACAGCACGTTCTGGATTTCGTCCAGGGTCTTCTGGGCAGTGTTCAGGTCATAGATCAAATACAGCTCATAGGCAGTGCCGTTGAAGGTCACTTTGTTTCCTACAGCAATACCCGGGCGGTCCTCGTTTCCGACCGGGAACTGCATGGAGGCCCAGAATTGTTGCTTCCCGCCTTCCTGGACAGCCTTTCGCAATTCCGGCGGGATGACGCGGACAGTGAGCTGGTCCGAGGCGCGCGACTCAACCCAGCGGTTACGGGGTTTGGTCTGTTCCGGCACTGCTTCAAAGACGTAGCGCCGCTGGATCACAGAGCCCCGGCCCTCTACGGCGGTTAATGTGTCATAAACCAACGTGATGACGCTTGATTGATCAGTAACCTGTGCGCCGTCGAAGGTGTCCTGAACCTGTTTGACGTTGTAGCGGGATTCCGACTCCGCCTGGGCCAGCCTTTCCTGGAACAGGTTATTCGCGATCTGGTTGGAAAGGTAAGCTCCGACGATCGCAAAAGACGTCACGGCAAGCAGGAGAGTCGTCAGCACGGTCCTGAACTCCAAAGACCGGCGCCACCGCCTCAGCAAAGAACGCCAGAGGAAGCGAAGACCTGGCCGTATCTGCCGGACACCGATCGAGACGAGTCGGGAAACCCTCAGAACCAGAATCAGGCCACGTCGCGTCCATATCCTGGCGCGCCACATCAGCCAGGGAAGATTCCTTCTTACTGGATCGCTGGGAGCGGAGGGTGAATTCCCGGACGCCGAAGTCTCTGCGGTCTGTTCCTGGGCTGCGGTCTGCTCCTGGGCCCGCTGCTCCGGACTGTCGGCCCGCTGGTCCTTGTCCGTAGTGCCGGTCTTGCCGGTGGGAGACTCAGGAACCTGCTTTATACCCGACACCACGCACCGTCAATACAACTTCGGGCGCTTCCGGATCCCGTTCAATCTTGGAGCGCAAACGCTGAACGTGGACATTGACCAGCCGGGTGTCCGCGGCATGGCGGTATCCCCATACCTGTTCAAGCAAAAGTTCGCGCGTGAAGACCTGCCACGGCTTGCGGGCCAGTGCTACCAGGAGGTCGAACTCCAACGGTGTAAGCGAGATTCGCTCTCCACCGCGGGTGACCAGGTGCCCGGCGACGTCGATGGTTACATCAGCAATCCGCAAGGTTTCAGGCGCCTTTTGTTCGCCCGGCCGAAGGCGTGCACGGACTCGGGCCACGAGTTCAGCGGGTTTAAAAGGCTTGGGCACGTAGTCGTCAGCACCGGATTCAAGGCCGCGGACAACATCCGAGGTGTCCGATTTTGCGGTGAGCATGACGATGGGAACGTCCGATTCTCCACGAATCTGCCGACAAACTTCGATGCCATCCGAACCCGGAAGCATGAGATCCAAGAGGACCAAATCGGGCTTGGACGAACGGAACACTTCAAGAGCCTGGCCGCCGTCTGCGCAGAATACCGGCTCGAAGCCATCATTGCGCAGGACAATACCAATCATCTCTGCGAGCGCTTCGTCGTCGTCAACTACCAGAATGCGTGCCTTCATAGTTATATATTCCCTTATCGCCCAGCCTTTGTCCTGTTGGGCGGCCGCACGGCATGGCGTCCCCCAAGGCACTTCCACCGTACTGCACGTCCGCGCTTGGCTCGACGTAGTTCCGCTGGCCAGGACAGTGAGGGCTTCAAGCTATGAGGGAGGACACCGGGACTATAGGCTTGGGGCGAAGGTCCAATGTGGGGGACGTCGCATGTCGGCGGCCGGGTCTCTTGGGGAGGAAATCGTGTCACAGCCAGAGCACGGCCAGCAGCCATATCCGGGCGGTCAGCCTGCCTGGGGCAACCAGCCCCAGTGGGGTGGGCCACCCACATGGTCACACCCACAGGGTGGCGCCAACAATTGGCCGGGCTACCCTCCGCCCGGACCAGGACCAGGACCAGGACCAGCGGGCGGATGGCCTGCGGCTGGGCCCGGCGGTCCATACTATGGAGCGCCCGGCGGTCCGCCCTATGGCCAACCAATGTACGTTGCCCCACCCAAGCCAGGTGTCATTCCCTTGAGGCCCCTGCAATTCGGGGAGCTGCTTGATGGCTCCTTCCAGACCATACGCCGGAATGCCGCCTCCATGTTTGGTTCAGCCCTGATCGTCCAGGCCGTTGCCGCTGCCCTCCTGGGTGTTGTCACCGTCGCCATGTACGAGCTTATGGATTCGTTGGAAGCGACGGATTTCAGCGGGGACGCGACTGGGTTCTTCGGCCCGTTCGTGGCCGTCATGGCGGGTTCGGTGGGAGTCTCCGTGTTGATCGGCTTTCTCGGCGCCGTTCTCCAGGGCGTCATGGTCATTCCGGTTTCCCGTTCTGTCCTCAACCGGCGGACGGGCTTCGGTCAAATGTGGAAGCTGGCTGCCGGGCGGATCCTGCCTCTCCTGGGAGTAGCAGCCGTGCTCACTTTCGGTGGACTGCTGGCCGCAGCTGCCGTCGTCGGGATTGCCGTGCTGTTGTTCACGGCCTTGGGACCGGCTGCCTTGTTGATTGTGTTTCCCTTGGGCTTCGGGGCCATCGTCGTCTTTGTCTGGATTGGACTGAAGCTCATGTTCGCCCCCGCCGCCATCGTCGTGGAACGGATCGGCGTCTATGACGGACTCCTGCGATCCTGGCAGTTGACCAAGAGCAATTGGTGGCGCATCTTCGGCATAACGCTGCTGGTGAGCGTCATGGTGGGAATCATCGCCCAGATAGTGCAGATTCCAGCGTCTCTCGCTGCTACCGCGATAGGCTCCGTAGTCTCCCCCCACCCCGACGCCGGGACAGTGGCCTCCACCCTGGTCCTCACGACTGTGATCTCGATGGCAATTGGGGCTTTGGTAGGGTCTGTGACTTTCGCTTTCCAAACATCGGTGTCCGCGCTCATCTATATGGATCTTCGAATGCGTCGGGATGGGCTGGACGTGGAGTTGATGCGCCTGATGGAAAGTGGTGCAGATCCGGAGGGAATCCCCGGTGGTCCTGCCCCGCAGTTCCAGGGCAGCACATGGCCCCCTGGCGGCGGGCAATGGCCAGGCACTCCTCCCGGGCGCCGGCCGCAGGCATGAGTCCAGCCTTACTCCATGTCATTACCGCTTTGGCCGGCACTGAGCCGCCGGTGAGTCCGGACCGGGACGAAGCACGTCGTTGGGCCGAGGAGGAACTATCCAAGGCGCAGTATGCCCAAGCCCGGCCCAGTTGGCTGGACCAGCTTTGGCGCGATTTCCTGGACTGGCTCAGCTCCCTGGACGGGGACGGAACTTCCCCGGCCGGCAACATCGCTGTTCCCCTCATCATTGCCTTGGCTGTGGTACTCATTGTGGTGGCTATCTTCGTAGTCCGTCCCAGGCTGAATGCAACGCGAAAAACCTCCGTTGCCGGCATTTACGGCAAGGACGCGGTTGTGGACGCTGCCACATATCGGAAGCGCGCTTTGGCCGCGTCCGACGACGGCGACTGGCCGTCCGCCGTCGTCGATCAGTTCCGGGCCTTGGTGCGCTCCGCGGAGGAGCGCGATGTTATTGAAGCGCGGGCTGGACGGACGGCCGATGAAGCCGCTAATCACTTGGGCCAGGCCTTCGCTCCCGCCCAGCTCCGGCTTGTTGATGCCGCCCGCCTGTTTGATGCGGTCCGCTACGGAGAACAGGCCGCGACACGCTCGGATTATGACGAGCTGCGCAAGCTGGATACAGACCTCCTGGCCCTGACACCTGACTTCAGCGGCCAGTACCAACAGGGATTCGCGGTGCCGCGATGACCCTCCAGGAACAGGTGCCTGAAGCTTTGCAGGAAGGAACTCCTCCTCCACGGCGGACCAGCGCCATGTGGAGTTGGTTCCGAAAGCACCTGGTTTGGATTGCGCTGGGCGTAGTGTTTGCCGCGTTCGTGACGTTCCTGGCAGTGGAGCGGTTCTCGGCGCCCAACGACTCCCGGGCCTTGTCTACCCGTAATCCCGCTCCCGACGGGGCCATGGCGTTGGCCGAAATACTGGGGCGCCACGGTGTTGCCATAACTCCCACCGATACCCTCGAAGACACCTTGACAGCCATTTCCGACGACACCCATACCACCGTGCTGCTCTATGACCCCCGCGGTTTCCTGGACAGGTCGCAGTTGGAAGATCTCAGGTCCGAGGCCGACCGGTTAGTGGTGGTCGCACCACGACTACGCACGCTGAACGGCCTTGAGCCGGGCATCCGTCCCGGCGGAGTGGTTCCCGAAGCAACGAAAATCCTTGAACCTGGCTGCGGCCAGGAAGACGCAGAGCGGGCGGGAGCCGTTGCAGCACAAGGACCCGTCTACCTGGGTCCCGTAATTTGCTACGCCACCCGCAGCGATGGACCTGGTCTTTATGTGGCCTCGGCGGATGGGCGCGTGGTGGTGCTGGGGAGCACTGAGTTGCTGGAAAACCAACACCTCGCTGCCGAAGGCAACGCAGCATTGGCCATCCGGACCTTGGGAGGCGCGCCCGACTTGGTCTGGTACACACCAGGCCTCACGGATGTAGCGTCCGATAGATCCGCCCCGACGCTGAACGAACTTGCACCTGCATGGCTGGCGTTTGCGGGCCCATGGCTGGGTGTCGTAGCTATCCTTGCCATTCTCTGGCGCGGACGACGCTTGGGACCGTTGGTCTTTGAACCGCTTCCCGTGGTGGTGAAGGCAGCCGAAACGGCCGAAGGCCGTGCACGTCTCTATCAGGATTCACGTGCCGTTGAACGCGCGGCCGACAATTTGCGGGCAGGAACCCTCGCCCGGTTGGCCAAGCATTTCAATCTGGGGACCGACGCCACCGCGGAAGTCATCGTCGACGCCGTGGCCCGGCGCCTTGGACGGCAAGCACCGGCGATCCGGTGGTCGTTAATTGATTCCAAGCCGCAGACAGAAGGACAACTGGTGCAGTGGGCACAACAGATCGAACGAATCGAACAGGAGGCGACGGCCTGATGAGCAACCAGCCGAACAGCTATACGGACAGCAACTACCAATACTCCGGAGGCGCGGCCCATCAGGGGGTGGAGGATCCTGCCCGGCAGTCCCTGTTGAACGTCCGGACCGAGGTTGGGAAGGCCGTGGTGGGGCAGGATCCCACAGTGACCGGGATGCTCATCGCCCTTCTCTGCGACGGCCATGTCCTGCTGGAAGGTGTGCCCGGAGTCGCCAAGACCCTGTTGGTCCGGGCGTTGTCAACTGCCCTGAGCCTGGAAACCAAGCGCGTACAGTTCACCCCGGATCTCATGCCCGGAGACGTCACGGGTTCCTTGGTGTATGACTCGCATTCATCGGAATTCACTTTCCGGGAAGGGCCTGTTTTCACGAACATCCTGCTGGCCGATGAAATAAACCGAACGCCACCCAAGACGCAGGCCTCGCTCCTGGAAGCAATGGAGGAACGCCAGGTTTCCGTAGACGGCGTGTCCAGGCCGCTGCCGGCACCCTTCATCGTGGCAGCCACCCAGAATCCTGTCGAATACGAAGGAACCTACCCCCTGCCCGAGGCCCAATTGGACAGATTCCTCCTCAAACTGACCATGCCTTTGCCGGGCAGGGCCGAGGAAATCGAAGTGATCCGTCGGCACGCGGGCGGCTTCGATCCCCGAAACCTCGCCGCAGCCGGCGTGCGGCCGGTGGCTGGCGCCGTCGAGCTTTCCAACGCGCGTGCGGCTGTGGCGCAAGTGACTGTGGCACCGGAAATCCTGGCCTACATCGTGGATGTAGTCCGGGCCACCAGGTCAGCCCCGTCCTTCCAGCTTGGCGTCTCCCCTCGAGGCGCTACTGCTCTTTTGAACACGTCAAAGGCATGGGCCTGGTTGTCCGGGCGGCCCTTCGTGACGCCGGACGACGTCAAAGCGTTATCGTTGCCTTGCCTCAGGCACCGGGTAGGCCTGCGTCCTGAGGCCCAGATGGATGGCATCCACGTTGACGACGTCCTGGGCAGCATCCTCGCGTCCGTTCCGGTGCCTCGTTGATTCTGCCGGTGATGCAGATGATGCAAATGACAGCAATGGCAAGGTTGCCCTGATGGCCATCACGGGTCGTTTTGTGTTGCTGGCAGTTGCCGGGCTGGTTCCGTTGCTGCTGTTTCCCGCGTGGAGCACGGTGCTGTTCGTCGCTATCGGACTGCTGCTGTTCCTGACCCTTGACCTTGTCCTGGCGGCTTCCCCAGCCAAACTGGGCTTGGTACGTCAGCAACCGGGCAACGTCACTTTGGAGAGTCACGTTGATTCCGTCCTCACGGTAACCAACCTGGGCGGCAGGAAGCTGCGGGCGATGGTCCGGGATGGTTGGCAACCTTCCGCTGGAGCCCTTAACCCAGCCCAGCCGCTGGACGTTCCACCTGGCGAACGTCGCCGCATGACGGTGTCCCTGGTGCCACGGCGCCGCGGGGATCTTGAGAGCCCACACGTGACGATCCGCTCCTATGGGCCCTTGCGGCTGGCTGCCCGGCAGCGAACAAGGGCACTTCCCGGGCGGCTTCGAGTGCTCCCGCCCTTCCATTCCAAGCGGCATCTGCCATCGAAACTACGCAAGCTGCGCGAACTTGATGGCAGGGCCGCTGTGCAGATCCGGGGCGCGGGAACGGAGTTCGATTCCCTGCGGGACTACGTTCGTGGCGATGACGTTCGTTCCATTGACTGGCGTGCAACCGCACGTCGCACATCTGTGGTGGTGCGTACCTGGCGTCCGGAACGGGACAGGCGGGTTGTGATCGTTCTGGACACATCGCGAACCGCAGCGGCCAGGATTGACGACGAGCCGAGGCTCGATACTTGGATTGAGGCTGCGCTGCTGCTCGCGGTTCTGGCGGAACGGGGCGGGGATCGGGTTGACTTCCTCGCCTACGACCGGATGCTCCGCGCGAGGGTCGAATCCGCTTCGAAAGGCAATCTCCTGGCCCAACTCGTTCAAGCCATGGCGACGTTGGAGGCCGAGCTCATCGAACTGGACTGGCAGCAGATCCCAGGCCAGGTGCGGGCTGTCTCGGCACACCGCTCTCTTGTGGTGCTTTTGACAGCCCTCGACGGCGGCGCCCCCGAGGAAGGCCTTCTTCCCATGGTGGCCCAACTGGTCCGCCAGCACGTAGTGGTGGTCGCATCTGTCCGGGACCCCTTGCTGGCAGCCATGAAAGCCGGACGTTCCACCGCCAGCCAGGTTTTCCGTGCCGCCGCCGCGGAACGCGCACTCCTGGAACGCGCTGCCGTCACAGAACAACTGCGGCAACTCGGCGCTGAAGTGGTGGACGCCGAACCCTCTGAGGTCCCTCCCCTGCTGGCTGACACCTACATCCGGCTAAAAGCGGCCGGACGGCTCTAGGAAGGATTCCAATGAACGAACCTATCTACCGGTTGGCCCTGGGCAATGATTTCACCAAGCTGGCCCCCGAACTCCAGGAGTACTTCTCCCTCGCGGCAGGCTCCGGCTCATATGGAATCGGCGAAGGGGTCTTTGACGTCGTGGGGTGCCAGCAAAAATGGCTGCGTCCTTTGCTGGCCTTGACGGGAAGCGAAGAGGCCTTCTTCCCTGAATACGGTGAAGGCATTCCGTTCCGCATTGAAAACCACGCCCACGTGGATCCCTTTGGCCGGCAAGCCCTCACGGCACGGCGTGAAATCTACTTCCCATCCGGGACGCGGTTGTTCCACGACACCACGAGCGCTATCACGACGCCGCATACCAGCTCCGACACGCCCTCGCCGACCCGCTTAGTGGACCATGTTGGTCGTTACCGCCGCCTCGTCACCGACCTCGATGTCAGCGTCACGCCCATCGGCAGGCTACGCGGAGTGTCGAAAGCGAGCCGGCTCTTCCTGGGTCCACTACGCATTCCATTGCCGGCGGCGCTCGACGCGAAGGCCTTCGCGGAGCAATGGTGGGACGAGAACGAGGGCAAGCACCGGATCCAGGTCAAGGTCATCCAACCCCAGATCGGCGTAGTGCTTGTCTATGCGGGCCGCTTCGATTACCGGTTGGCGCCCTACCTACCCGGGGCTGCCCCTGGCACATCGCTCCCCCGCTACGCGGAACCGGATCGCTGGGAAAAGAGAATCTAACCCCCTCGCCGATCAGCCTTGCGCCAGTTGGTCCAGGCCGTCCGCCACTTGGGTGAGCCGGGTGAGCACTTCCTTGGCTGTGGACGGCTTCAGATGCGCGAGTCCCGTTGCTGGCGTTAAGCGCAATGCCGACAAGGCCGACGCCGGGAGGCCCAGTTGGCTCCAAGGCCGCCAAATGCTTTCCACGACGTCCGCAGTCCGCGGGAGCATGGCATCAGCGCCCATTGTGGGCATAGCACCGGCCCACACACGTTTGCCATCTTCCACTGCCCCGGCAAGGTGCTCCCATTGGCGGGTTGTCAAGGCTTTCAGCGGCACGGCAATGCCATCGGCGCCCGCTTCGAGTATGCGATCGATTGGTGCCTCGATCTCCGGTACGGACACCACGATTTCGACGGCTCCCGCTGCCCTGAGCGCGTCGATCACCAACCGCCAGGCTCCCGCCACTTCCTCACCGGGGATGGAGCGCAGAGTGCGGTAACCACTCGCCGTCGGGATGGTTCCGCCCATAACTGCGGCAATGTCCGGCTCGTCCAACTGGACCACGACGCCCGCTCCTGGGACAGCTCCCAAGATCCGCTGAAAGTGTTCTGCGACTCCAGCTGCCAGTGACTCTGCAATGTCACGGCGCGCCCCAAAATCGAGAAGGGCTCTCTCGCCGTTGTGGAGGTACAAACCGGCTGCGAGGCTCATGGGACCCATCAGCTGGATCTTGATCCCGGTGGCTGAAACTTCCTCTGTTCCAGCGATGTCGGCCAGGATGTTGATGTCGGTGGCAAGCGCGGATCGTGCCCGCTGGGCGTCCTTTCCTCCCCGGTCCACCAATCTCCATCCGTGGGGTTGAACGTCCACGGCCAAGTCCACCAGCAGCGAAGCTGTACGTCCAACGGCGTCGGATCCGACACCACGGTCCGGCAGTTCGAGCAGGAACGGAAGGTGGGGGTCGCCCAATTCGCCCCGAATGATTCGCATGGACTCGGCAGGGTCAATCCCGGGCCATGGGCCCAGCGCCGTAGCGCTGACCCGCTGCACTTCTCCCGACATACTTTCAGGCCTGCCGGCTGGAGATCTGGTGATCCTCTGCGATGGCCTCGTGATGGCGGATCACTTCACTGATGATGAAATTCAGGAACTTCTCGGCAAATGCGGGGTCAAGATGCGCGTCCTCGGCCAGGCGGCGAAGCCGGGCGATCTGGGCTGCTTCCCGTCCGGGGTCGCCCGCGGGAAGCTTGTGCGTGGCCTTCAGGATCCCTACTTTCTGGGTGGCCTTGAAGCGTTCCGCGAGCAGGAAAACGAGTGTGGCATCAATGTTGTCGATGCTGGACCGGATGGAGAGCAGCTCATCCATGACGCCGCGATCCACCTGGCCCGCGAGGGAACTCGCTGACGGGTTGAAGGAATCGTCGTCTTCGGGGAGGGCATTGTTCTGCTCGGTCATGATCCCCAGTCTATGGTGTGGGGCGGTAGCGTTGCGGGTGTTACCTGCCGGCGCCGGTAGAACCGTGTTCCCGTCGCGCAAATCGGTGCAGAATGGCAGCATCACTGCACGTCGACCAAGGGAGCTTCCATGAAAATCGCTGTTCTGGGAACAGGAATGGTGGGCCACGCCCTCGCTGGCAAGTTGGTGTTGCTGGGCCACGAGGTCATGATGGGTTCCCGTGAATCAGGCAATCCCAAGGGCGAGGAGTGGGCGCAGCAGGCTGGTCCACGCGCCCATGCCGGCTCTTTCGCGGAAGCGTGCGCCCAGTCCGAGCTGATCATCAACGCCACACCCGGTACGGTCAGCCTGGCCGTCCTCGCCGAAGCCGGCGAGGCCAACATCAACGGCAAAATCCTGTTGGATGTGGCAAATGCGCTTGATGGATCCAGCGGCTTCCCGCCATCTCTCACTATCTGCAACACGGACAGCATCGCCGAGACCATTCAACGGACCTACCCCGAGGTGCGGGTAGTGAAATCCCTTAACACAGTCAGTGCCCCCGTGATGGTGGATCCAGGGCGCCTTCCGGGCCCACATGACATGTTTATGGCCGGAAACGACGCGGATGCCAAATCCACAGTGTCAGGCCTGCTGCAGGAGTTTGGTTGGGCACCCGAGCACATAAGGGACCTTGGTGGACTTGATGCTGCCCGCGGCATGGAAATGTGGCTGCCCTTGTGGCTAAGGATCTTCATGCAGCAGCCAAAGGGAAAGATGTTCAACATCGCCATCGTCTCGGAATAGGTCAGGAAGCGCCGTCCGCGATGGAGGCATCGAAGGTCCGCTCCCCAGCGTGGAGAACGGACCTTCGATGCAGCTTCACGGACTTCGCAGCCGCCGGGTTTCTGGGACCTAGCCGCCCAACAGCGCCCGGTGGGCCTCCCGGCGTCGTGCTTGTTCATCAGGGTCCGGAACCGGCAAGGAGGCGATCAGCCGTTTGGTGTAATCATGCTGGGGCGAGCCCATCACATGGTTCCCGATGCCCTGCTCCACCAACTGGCCCTTGTACAGCACGCCAACCCAGTGCGAGAGCATGTCCACCACTGCGAGGTCGTGGCTGATGAAGAGCGCCGCGAAGCCGAACTGCTCCTGGATGTCCTTGAACAAGTCCAGCACCTTGGCCTGCACTGAGACGTCCAGCGCAGAGGTTGGTTCGTCGGCAATCAGCAGACGCGGATTGAGCGCCAAGGATCTCGCAAGCGAGGCCCGCTGCCGTTGTCCACCGGACAGCTCGTGCGGGTAGCGTTGCGCGTACGACGCCGGCAACTGGACTGACTCAAGCAGCTCGCCTACCTTTTTCCGCGCCTCAGCCGCGCTGGGCTTCGTGTGGATAATCAGCGGCTCGGCCACGCACTCGCCGATGGTGAGATGAGGGTTGAAGGAAGCGGCCGGGTCCTGGAAAACAAAGCCGATCTCCTTCCGCAGCGGACGGAAGGTGCGCTCCTTGAAGTCCAGCATCTCGTAGCCGAGGACTTTCAGGCTGCCGCCCGTTGTCCGGTTCAGGCCTGCGATTGCCCGGCCAATGGTGGACTTTCCGGAACCGGACTCGCCCACCAAGCCAAAAACCTCGTTCTCCGAGACCGTGAAGCTGACGTTGTCCACGGCTTTGAAGCCATGACGGCCAAACCGGCCCGGGTACTCAATGGTGAGGTTCTTCGCTTCGACGAGGACCTTGCCATCCTGATGCAACCGACCGCGGGCGCCTTCAGAGGCTGAGTTCCGGCCCAGGTGCGGGACCGCGGCGAGGAGCTTTTTCGTGTAGTCCTGCTTCGGTTCCGCGAACAGCACCCTTGAGGGCGCTTCTTCCACCACGTCGCCCTGGTACATGACCACCACGCGGTCTGCGAGGTCGGCCACGACGCCCATGTTGTGGGTGATCAACACGATGGATGTGCCGTAGTTGTCCCGCAAGTCCCGGAGTAGCTGCAGGATTTCCGCCTGCACTGTGACGTCCAGGGCAGTCGTTGGCTCATCGGCCACAATCAGGCCCGGGTTCAAAGCCAACGCGGCGGCAATCACCACGCGCTGCTTCTGCCCGCCGGAAAACTGGTGTGGGTAGTAGTTGACGCGGGTCTCGGGGTCCGGAATGCCCACCTTTCGCAGCGCTTCCGTGGCCCGTTCCTTGGCCTCCTTGGAGGACACACGGTGGCCGTCCTTGGCGTGGGCACGGATCCCCTCGGCAATCTGCCAGCCAACGGTGAACACGGGATTCAAAGCAGTGGATGGCTCTTGGAAGACCATGGCTACGTCGCGGCCACGGATCTTTCGTAGTGCGGATTTGCTGACGCTGATCACGTTGTTGCCATTGATCACCACCGCGCCGGAGCTGATGGCAGTTTCCGGAAGCAGGCCAAGGATGGTCTTGGCCGTCACGGTCTTCCCGGAGCCGGACTCCCCCACGATCGCCACTACTTCCCCGGCTTTGACGTCCAGGCTGACATCCTTCACCGCATAGACATCCCCGCTGTCTGTGGCGAAGGTGACTTTGAGCCGGTCAATGGTGAGGACCGGTTCACCGGTGGCCCCGGCATCGGAAATGTTTCCGAGGTTGGTGGTCATGGCTTACCTGCCTCTGAAGATGTTGGAGTTGCCGGGGATTTCGTTGTCCCTGCGCGCTTGCGTCCACGGATCCGGGGATCGTTGAGGTCGTTGATGCTTTCGCCAACCAGCGTCAATCCCAGGACCGTCAGGACGATTGCAATGCCAGGGAAGACGCCGGTCCACCAGATACCGGAGGACGTATCGGCCAGCGCCTTATTCAGGTCAAAGCCCCATTCTGCAGCGGACGTTGGCTCGATGCCGAAACCCAGGAAGCCAAGGCCGGCAAGCGTAAGGATCGCCTCGGAGGCATTGAGGGTGAACATCAGGGGCAAGGTGCGCGTTGCGTTTTTGAAGATGTGCCGTCCGATGATACGGAGGCTGGACGCACCCAGGACCTTGGCCGACTCGACGAAAGGCTCTGCCTTGAGCCGAATGGTTTCAGCGCGGATGACCCGGAAATACTGTGGCACGAACACCACGGTGATGGAGAAGGCACAAGAGAAAATACCGCCCCAGAAACTGGACTGGCCACGGCTGATCACAATCGAGATGACGATTGCCAAAAGCAGGGTGGGGAACGCATAGATGGCGTCCGCCACTACTACAAGGATCCTGTCCAACCAGCCGCCGAAGTAGCCGCTGAGCAGGCCCAGGGCGACGCCGAGGAAAAGTGACATTGCCACGGACACGATGATGACGGTCACGGCCGTCTGGGATCCCCACAGGACGCGGGACAGGACGTCATAGCCGCCCACAGTGGTACCAAGCAGGTGCTTGCCACCCGGCGCCTCTTGGGTGGGGAAGGATCCGGACGCATCGCTGAGTTGGGAGTAGCCGTAGGGGGCCAGAAGCGGGGCGAAAATGCTTGTCAGCAGGAACAATCCACTGAGGACAACGCCCACGACCAGCATGCCGCGTTGGAGGCCAACGCTTTTCCTGAGGTGGGACACCACCGGAAGCCGGGAGAAGAGGGGCTGCTTGGGAGCAGTCAGTGAAGGAGTGCTCATGGTCAGTACCTCACTCGGGGATCGATGAGCGCGGCAATGATGTCCACGATGAAGTTGGTCACGGCGACGATGATGGCCAGCAGCACGACAATGCCTTGGACAGCCACAAAGTCACGGGCATTGAGGTATTGCACCAGCTGGTACCCCAGCCCCTTCCACTCGAAGGTTGTCTCGGTCAGGATGGCGCCGCCGAGCATGAGCGCAATTTGCAGGCCCATGACAGTGATGATGGGGATCAGTGCCGGTTTGTAAGCGTGTTTGGTAACCAGCCGGAACTCACTGACGCCCCGGGACCGGCCAGCCTCAATGTAGTCCTTTCCCAGCGTGCCAATGACGTTGGTCCGTACCAGCCGCAGGAAAACCCCGGCGGTCAGCAAACCCAGGGCTACGGCTGGCAGGACAGCGTGGGACGCAACGTCTCCAAGGGCAGCAAAGTTGCCGCTGCGGAGCGCGTCCAACCAGTAGATGCCTGATGGAGCTCCCAGGCTGCTCATGCTCAATTCCGTGCGTGTGGAGGCGCGTCCTGCTACCGGGAACCATCCGAGCCACACTGAAAAGGTCAGCTTGAGAAGCAGGCCCGAGAAAAACACGGGTGTGGCGTAGCAAAGAATCGCGAAGAACCGAAGCACGGCGTCGGAGCTCTTGTCGCGGTGTTGGGCTGCGATGAGTCCGAACGGGATGCCGACTGCGAGCGCCACGATCAGGGCGTTGATCGAAAGTTCAAGTGTTGCGGCCCCAAAGGTGGTGAGTACCTCCACGACGGGTCGGCGGTCGGTGATCGTCGTGCCAAAGTTGCCGGTGATGAGTTGGCCAAGGTATTCGAAGTACTGGATCAGAACCGGGCGGTCATAGCCGGCATCGTGGATTCGCTGTGCCAGGACATCCGGTGGGAGGCGTCCGCCCTGGGCAGCAGTGATGGGGTCTCCAATGACCCTCATCAGGAAGAAGACCAACGTCACCAGAATGAAGACGGTGGGGATGATCAGGAAGAACCGGATCACGATGTACTTTCCAAGGCCTCCCCCGGCCTTGGACTTGCTCCTGGGAGCTACTATCCCGGGCTCCGCCTCGGGTACCTCTATAACTGTTGTCATTGTTACCTGTATTTCCTGCCCGTGGATTGCGCGGGATTGGCTCATGCATGCCGGCCACGAGGGTGGTCAGCAAAGGAGGCGGGACACCGGATCAGTGTCCCGCCCCTTTCCATCACAGTGGTGTGGTTACTTGGAAACTGTTCCGAGGCGGAACTTGAAGGATGCGTCCAGCGTCTTATCGACGCCGTTCACGCTACTTCCGGCCACCGCGACTTGAGCGCCCTGCAGCAGGGGCAGGGTTGAGATGTCTTTGGCCAATGCGTTCTGGACATCTTTAATGTCTGCTTCCCGCTTGGTCTTGTCAGCCTCGGTCAGCTGCTTCGCGATCAAGTCGTTCACAGTGGGGTTGTTGTAGTGGTTCTTCAGGAAGCCGCCCTCCGGGAAGAACGGAGTGAGGTAGTTGTCGGCGTCGCTGAAGTCGGGGAACCATCCAAACTGGAAAACGGGATACTCGTCAGCACGGCTCGCCTTGCTGTAAGTAACCCATTCCGTAGACTGCAGATTGACCTTGAAGAGGCCGGACTTCTCCAGCTGCTCCTTGATCATGGCGTACTCGTCACCTGAAGATCCCCCATAGTGGTCCGGGTTGTACTGCAGGTTCAAGGCAACGGGTTCGGTAATTCCGGCGTCCGCCAGCACCTTCTTTGCCTTGTCCAGGCTCGGCTTTCCGTTATCTCCATAGGCATCCTTGAACGATTCGTTGGCGCCGAGGAATCCGCTGGGCACGTTGGAGTACAGCGGGAGGTAGGTGCCCTTGTAGACCTGGTCAGCAATGGCTTGCCGGTCCACGAGGTTGGCTACGGCTTGCCGGACGGCGAGCGCCTTGGCGGTGTCAGCGCCGGCTGCCTTGGTGCCAAAAGGCATGGTGTCGAAGTTGAAGGTGATGTAGCGGATCTCGCCGCCCGGGCCCGTCAACACCTTGACTTTGGAGTCTTTGCGCAGGTCATCGACATCCGTGGCACTGAGGCTGCGGAAGGCGACGTCGATGTTGCCCTGCTGGATGTCCAACTTGAGGTTGGTGGGGCTGGCGTAGTACTTGATGGTCGCTTCGTCGTTTGCTGGCTTGCCAAGGACACCCTTGTAGTCGCCGAAGGCCTTGAAGCTGACAAGTTCGTTCTTCTTGTAGCTATCGATCGTGTATTGGCCGTAGAAAGCTTTTGCCTTGATGATCTCGTCGTCCGGAAGAACCTTGTCCGCAGGGAAGACTTCGTCGTCAACAATGGGCGCGRCAGGACTGCTGAGAATCTGGCTGAAGGTCTGGTCATTTGCGTTCTTCAGCTTGAAGACCACCGTGGTGGCATCAGGAGTGCTGACACTCGCGATGTTGGTCAGCAGGGACGCCGGCCCGGCGGGGTCGTTGATCGCAACCTGTCGGTCGAACGAGAACTTGACGTCCTTGGAGTCCAGCGTGTGTCCATTGGCCCATTTCAGGCCCGACTTGAGTTTGACCGTGTATTCCGAAGGTGCCGTGAACGAGGACGATTCCGCAAGGTCCGGGACCGGTTCAGCACCCCCTGGCTTGGAGTTCAACAGGAACGAGTAGATCTGGTTCATCACCATGAACGAACCATTGTCATAGGATCCGGCCGGGTCCAATGACGTGACTTTATCTGTGGTGCCGTAGGCGATCGGGCCGGCGGCAGCCGGGGCGGACGAGGAACCGCCGCCGGAGGGGCCCGTGCATGCAGTCAAAGCGAGGGCGGAAACGCCCGCCAGCGCGATAACGCCATGCAGGGCCTTCTTCTTCAGTGCCATCTGTGAACCTTCTGTTCGATGGATTAGGCGCACCGCCGTGGGATATTTGTGACGGGGCGCACTCTTGATTCCACGATTCAATCAGACTTCAGCGCCGCCGGGTCCTTGATTTTATGATTCGAGACACAATATTTACCTACGAGTAGGTTTTCCGGGGGACGCCAAAGGATTGCCACTGAAGGATCGCCGGAATATCTTTATTCCGAGTTGATAAGCGCTGATCACGGACAGGCGGAATGCGGCCGTGGACAGCATCCAGGCGGCGGTTCAGGGGGCCGCCGCGGTAATGGGTGCAAGTACCAGTCCTAAGGACAGGAACATGAGCAAGGCAGCCCTCTGTGTGGGGATCAACAAGTTCAAGTATTTACCCGAATCGAGCTGGCTTCACGGTTGTGTTAATGACGCTGAAGACCTGGCCGCCCTCCTTGAGGCGCAGTATGGGTTCGCCTCCTCCAGCATCAAGGTCCTGAGAGATGCCAAGGCCAACAAAAAGTCCGTGATGGCTGAACTCAACAAGTTGGTCGATAGCGCGGTGGACGGAAAGTCCGACCACATCGTCTTCACCTTCTCCAGCCATGGCACGCAGATACCTGATACCAGCGGCGATGAGATGGATCGGCTGGACGAGGCCTTCGCCTGCTACGACATCAACAATGCCGGCGACTCATGGGACCCGGAGACGGTGATCAGTGACGACGAGTTGGCAACGCTCTTCGGGCGGCTGCCGGAGGGCGTCCTCATGGATGTCGTCCTGGACACTTGCCACAGTGGCACTGGACTGAAGTCCCTGGACCTCTTGCCGGGCCGACGCCCGCGTTTCCTGCCTGCACCAACGCCTCGGGCTGTGGTCGCAAACGAGTCCAGTGACTCCCGCACCCTTCGCGACCTTGTGAAATCAGCAAAGTTATCCAAGCCCGTGCTGATGGCAGCCTGCCGATCGGATCAGACGGCTGCGGACGCCCTGATCGAGGGCCGCTACAACGGAGCCTTCACCTATCACTTTGTGAAGACCCTGCAGGGCAACGGCAAAGCAGGGCGGGCGGAAGTACTGAAGCTGGTGAGCAAAGGGCTCAAAGGCGGCGGTTTTGATCAAGTCGCCCAATTGGAAGGCACGACGGCGGCACGCAAGGCTGCGTGGGGCAGCTAACTTTCGCTCGGGTCACCTCAGGGCACTAGCTGTTCCCGCGTCCTTATTCTGCGCCCCTATTCCCCCGTGCCGTGGAACTTGTCCCTGACACCGGAAGACGCGGCTTCCTCGGCGTCGTGCTGTTGATCGGAACCAAACAGCATTCCTTGCCGCTCCCGGTCCATCACCGGTTTGAGGGCGGCATACACAAGCCGCCCACCGGCGTCGAATCTGAGGACTCCTCCCCCACGGACGTCCACGAATTCCCGCCGCGTCTTCAGGCCAAGGCGGACGTAGGCCTCCTTACGGCTCATCCGCACCGTTTGAATGAATGATGCCCCGATTTCGGAGATGATGAAGCCGTCCGGTGATACGCGTTCGGACGTACGCACCCTGGTGGAGCTCAGAGGAGTACGCCGCTCCAGCCGGGCCGCGTCCAGGAGCCTCGGGTTTTCCCACACGAAGCGTTGGACTTCCTGGGGATCGGACCCCAGTGCCGAAAGCCGGATCGGATAGCGAAGCCCTTGGTAGTTATCCACCCCGCTGATGTTGTTCAGCGACACCCGGCGGATCCCAATGGCCGAGAATTCCGTTTGGAGGGCATCCCGATACCCGTAGGTGTCTTCCGGGACCATGTCCAGATCCGCGGCAATGATGCCACGCAAGAGGTCCCGCCAGGTAACGTCCACGGGTGGCATGTAGGAAAGGCCCCTGATCACCATGCGCAGGACCCTCGTGGCCACAATTGAACCGGATTCAGCTTTCTGCTGCAGGCTTTGGTTGTCTCCAAAACGGGCATTTCTTTCCGACCACAACCGCTGGACGGCGCGGAGTACTGCCCCAACCACCACAGCCCCGCGGGCGTGCGGGTCCAGCATGGTTTGCCAGCCCTCAGGAACGGCGCCAACAAATGGTTCCCTCAAGGGACCACGGGCGAAAAGGTCCCTCGCAAAGTCAAAGAGGGACCTGATCAGGATCGCGTCGTCCACGATCTGCCCTGCCTCAAAGCCTTCCCCTGCAGCTTCAAGTTCCCGGAAGACCACCTCACGGGAAGAAAAAACCGACAGTATGGCCACCAGGTCTGCCAGTGCCTCGTGCATGGCAAGTTGCTCCATGGTGGCCAGCTGGTCTGCCCATGCTGGCCGGAAGCCGTCAAGGATCGCATGGGTGACTTCATGGGCAACGATGTCCCTGTACAGCGCAGTGGGTACTTTGTAGCCCATGCGGTCCACTGAACCGAAGCGGATGGTGTTGGTACCGCGCTCATATCCGGTATCAATGGCTGTCACACGATCCCGTGCCTTCAGGACCACCCGCCCCTCCGGGTTCCAGGGCATCCGCCGGCCGAGCGTGGATTCGAAGATATCCAAGGTGCTCATGGCCACGCCGTAGACGTGCTGGGCAAGGAAACGGGTATCGTCCAGGAGTTCGCGAAGGTCCGTGGGGGGAGGTTCTGAAACCAGTTGCCAGGGGTCGCCTTGGCGCGTCAGGGTAACTGGCGAGACATTGGTTCCGCGCCACTTTCGGATGTGGATCGCATACCGGTGTCCAGTGGGACCACGCCGGAGCCGCTCTACGGGTATCCGCACTTGGGCCGTCAGCGGTGGGGCCCCGCCGCTGCCTATCGGCCCCTCCGCAAGGACCATCACGGAGACCATCTGCCCGGCTTTGATGTCTCCAGGGCTCTTCTTTGGAAATGCCACAGTCATCGCCATCCCGGGTGCGGACCCCAACATACCGCAGCGGTGCGCTGCTTAGGCCAGTATGGGGGCCCTCAAACCCGGAGGCAATAATGCGGTAACGGCTAGAGAATTGCCCTCTGCAGGGAACGAGCGGCGTCGATGGTTGCCTGTCCCAGTACCCGGGTGCCCTGATACAGCACCACGGTCTGGCCAGGTGCCACTCCCCGCAGCGGTTCGGTCAGGGTGACCACCAGTTCGGCCCGCTCAACACCCTCGTCATCGGCAACCGGCTCAATGTGTGCACGGGCCGGCACAGGGTCACCATGGGCACGCACCTGGGCATGGCACTCGAATTCCGCACCGGTCCCAACCTCGGAGATGGGCAAACCAGCCCAGGACACCTTGATTCCACGGATTTCATCGATGGCAAGGAGCGCTTCCGGCCCCACAACAACCTTGTTTTCCTTAGGCCGGATTTCCAGGACGAACCGGGGCTTGCCATCGGAGGCCGGGGTGCCCAGCTTCAGTCCCCGGCGCTGGCCCACGGTGAAGGCGTTGGCACCCGGGTGCTCGCCTACCTTCGTGCCAGTTTCGTCCACGATGTCGCCAGTTGTCATTTCGATTTTCTCGGCCAGCCAGCCACGCGTATCTCCGTCGGAGATGAAGCAAATATCGTGGCTATCCGGCTTGTTCGCCACCGACAAACCACGCCTTTCGGCCTCGGCCCTTACTTCGGCCTTGGAGGGGGTGTCCGCCAGCGGGAACATGGAGTGCTTGAGCTGCTCATGAGTCAGGACGCCCAGGACATAGCTTTGGTCCTTGGCCCAGTCGGCCGCACGATGCAGTTCGCGGTTGCCGTCCGCATCTTCGATTACCTTGGCGTAGTGCCCGGTGCAGACAGCGTCAAAGCCCAGGGCAATGGCCTTTTCCAGCAAGGCAGCAAACTTAATGCGCTCATTGCAACGCATGCACGGGTTCGGCGTACGCCCGGCAGCATATTCGTCAATGAAGTCCTGAACGACATCTTCCTTGAAGCGTTCGGAGAAGTCCCACACGTAGTAAGGAATCCCCAGGACGTCGCAGGCCCGCCACGCATCACGGGAGTCTTCAATGGTGCAGCAGCCCCGGCTTCCGGTGCGAAGGGTGCCAGGCATGCGCGACAACGCAAGGTGGACTCCGACGACGTCGTGTCCGGCCTCGACGGCGCGGGCGGCTGCCACGGCGGAGTCGACTCCGCCGCTCATTGCTGCAAGTACTCGCATGCTGGCTTTCTGTGTTTTAGGGAGTTTTAGATATTGATTCCGGCTGAGGCGAGCCGGCACGCCCAACTATTCTAGCTCCCGCACCAATGCCCGCGCTAAATCCCTTGACTGGCCATAGGACCAAATCTAAAGTCAAAGTAAGTTGTTTTAGAATATGCCAACACAAAGGTGGGCTGAAATGACACACGAACGGATGGTCATCGCCGGCGGCGGGCTGGCCGGTGCAACCACAGCAAAAACCCTTCGCTCAGAAGGCTTTACTGGACCCATCACCCTCCTGGCATCCGAGGAACGGATCCCTTACCTTCGGCCACCTCTGTCCAAGGAGTTCCTTCTGGGCAAGGCCGACGAAGATAGCGTCCCGGTGATGCCGGCCGGCTGGTACGAAGAAAACGACGTCGAACTCCTGTTGGGCAACCCCGCAGTGGGCATCGATGCGGGGAACCGGACCGTAACCCTTCAGGATGACCGAACCCTTGACTACGCCAAACTGCTGATAGCCACCGGAGCGCAACCGCGGCAGATTCCGCTGCCCGGCGCCGAGTTGGAGGGCGTGATGACTTTCAGGACCTTTGAGGACAGCCTGCGCCTGCAATCCCTGCTCAGGGACGGCGGCAAGCGTGTTGTCATGGTGGGTTCCGGATGGATCGGCATGGAGCTGGCCGCGGCTGCCCGCAGCTACGGCAATGATGTGGTCCTGCTCGGTTTGGAAGAAATCCCCCTCAGTGCCGCCATCGGCCCCGAACTGGGCAACTACTTCCGGGCACTCCACGAAGAGAACGGCGTGAGCTTCAGGCTGCCCGCGAGCGCTGCTGCCATCGAGGGGAAGGAGGGCCAGGCCTCCGCGGTGCGAACCAACACGGGCGAAGTCCTGCCCGCAGATATCGTCATCATTGCGGTTGGGGTAGTGCCTGACACATCGTTGGCTGAGACAGCAGGGCTACGTCTGGACAACGGAGTCGTGGTGGATTCCGCACTTCGCTCAAGCGCCTCGGACATCCTTGCAGCAGGTGACGTTGCCAACGCCCTGCATCCCTTCACCGGAGAGCATCATCGCAGTGAGCACTGGGCAAACGCACTTAACGGCGGCAAAGTGGCCGCCAAGACGATGCTGGACCAAAATGCCGCCCTGGACGTTGTCCCCTATTTCTATACGGACCAGTTCACGCTCAGCATGGAATACTCGGGTTTCCCCACACTGACCTCCGGCGTAGAGCCTGTAATCCGCGGCTCGCTCGATGACGGCAGTTTCATCGCGTTCTGGCTGCGCGATGGCCAGAAGGAGCAGGGCGAAGTGGTGGCCGGCATGAGCGTGAATATGCGCCGCGTGCAGAAGCCGATCAAGTCGCTGATTTCTGGCCGGGTGCCCGTAGACGTAACCCGCCTGACAAATCCCGATGTTCCCCTTGAGGAGCTTTTGCCTGGCGACTGATTTCCTGGCTAAAACTCCGTCGTGCCCCGTCGCGCTACCGTTGCCGCTGTCTGGATGCTGGATTCATGACCGGCCATGCCTGCTTGGCGAGCCCGCGAACAAGCTTCGGGAAGCGCCTTTAGCAGGGCATCAACATCGGCATCTGTTGAGCTGTGCCCCAGGGTGAAGCGTTGGGCACCACGGGCAGTATCTTCATCCAGCCCCATGGCCAGGAGGACGTGGGAGGGGCGGGGCACCCCTGCCGTACAGGCCGAACCCGTAGATGACTCAACACCTGCGAGGTCCAGAAGGAACAGCAGAGAATCTCCCTCGCAACCGGGAAAAGTAAAGTGGGCGTTGCCGGGCAGCCGACCGTCCCCGGGTGCCCCACGGAGCACCGCGTCCGGCACGGCCTCCCGAACCCCGGCAATGAGTCGGTCCCGCAGCCTGCTGATTCGCTCGGCCTCCGTGGCCAGATTAGCCGTAGCGGCCTCCGCAGCCGCCGCGAAGGCGGCAATGGCCGGCGTATCCAATGTTCCCGAGCGCACATCGCGCTCCTGCCCGCCGCCGTGTTGAACCGGAGTCAACTTGATCGCCCGCCCAAGGAACAACGCGCCGACTCCGACGGGTCCGCCGAGTTTATGCCCTGACACTGACATCGCGGCGAGCCCGGACGAGCGGAAGTCGACCGGAACGGAACCGAATGCCTGGACAGCATCCGAGTGCACGGGAATGCCGTATCGGCTGGCCAGTTCGACGATCTTTGCAACGGGCTGGATGGTGCCCACTTCGTTGTTGGCCCACATCACCGTGACAAGCGCAACGGAGTCGGGGTCGCGCTCCAGTTCGCGCTGCACGGCATCGAGCTGCACCGCACCGTCTGCATCGACAGGCAGCCACACGGCTTCGGCCCCCTCATGACGCTCAAGCCACTCCACCGTGTCCATGACCGCATGATGTTCGACGGCGGAACACAGGATTCGGATCCTGCGTGGGTTTTCGTCATGGCGGGCCCAGAAAAGGCCCTTGACCGCCAGGTTGTCGGCCTCAGTCCCACCCGAGGTGAAAATTACCTCGGACGGGTGGGCGCCAGCGGCCGCCGCCAGCGTTTCGCGTGCATCTTCAACGGCGCGCCTTGCCCGACGCCCGGCTCCATGGAGGGAGGACGGGTTGCCGGTTCGCGCCAGCTCGCGCGTCATGACGGCAAGGGCTTGGGCCGACATAGGTGTGGTGGCGGCGTGATCGAGGTATACAGGCACGTTGTAATTCTACCGGCGGCGTAATTCCATCGACGGCGTCAGCGTCCGGTTTTGGGGTCAGGTCTAGCGACGCGGTTCCAGGCTGCTAATCCTGGCACAACAATGACCAGAACCAGGTTCCGGAAGGACGTTGTCAGCACTAAGACCGGATGCGGTGGCCGCGCCCTTAAGGAACGCGCCATTCATGGCGCAGACCACCTCCTCATGATCCTGTGAGAGCCGATGGAAAGGGCAGTTAAGCAGGCGGTATCCTCCGGCGTCATCAGCGGTTGGCTCATAGCCAAGGTCCGCCAGCGCACCGAGGAAATCGCCGGGCCGGCCCGCTTCCTGTCCTTTGCGGTCGGCAACATCCATCAAAACGTCCCGCACGGGCAGCTCGCCTTTGAGGGAACGGGTGATCGCTGTAGCCATCAGATCCCCAGCGAGATCGTACTGGCGCTCAGGGACTGAGGCCACAACCTCGTCCATGGCCGGGCGGTAGAGCTTGGCAGGCCGGCCGGAACCGGGCCCGGCTTTATCGGAGGACTTTCTGAACTCCACTTGCAGGACRCCGTCCTTGACCAACCGATCCAAATGGAAGGAGGCCGTGCTTCGGGGAATACCGAGGGCACGGGCCGCTTCGTCCCGCCCTACGGCATCAGCAGAGCCGCGCACGTAGGCGAACAACACCCTCCGGTTGTCGTCGTCCAAAGAGGCGATCGCCGAAATCCTTTGGAGCCAAGAGTGGCGTGCAGTGGTCATACAGCCAGAATATCTCTAAAAACAAGATTCGTTGCTTAATCTCAGAGGGAGATCTAAAATCAAGATACCTATTTTTAGAAAGGAATGCGTCATGGAAGCCGCAACCACCCAGATGAGCCCCAAGTCCAGCCGCAGCGACCTCCGGGACCCTTCCCGGCAGGCCTTTGTCCTCCTGAGGACTATCTTCACGATTGCCCCGATCATTTTCGGGCTCGACAAATTCACCAACCTCTTGGTGGACTGGACTGTCTACTTGGCGCCCGCAGCCACCGCCGTGGTACCTGTTTCAGCCCAGACCTTCATGTACGGCGTGGGGGTCATCGAAATTATCGCCGGCATCGTGGTCGCCCTGCGGCCGCGCTGGGGTTCCCTCGTTGTCGCTGCCTGGCTGCTCGGCATCATCGTCAACCTACTGGTGCTTGGCTCGTTCTTCGACGTCGCACTGAGGGACTTCGGCCTGCTGGTGGGAGCGCTCGCGTTGAACCGTCTTGCCACCGTGTTCAAGAAATAGCAAAGCGTCAAAGAAACAAACTCACCCTGGTGGGACCACGGCCAACCGGGACTGGACCTCAGCCCTGGCCTTGGCCAGGGTCCCACTATCCGGACATGCAACTGATACATACACAGAGGAAGCCGGGCTGCTGAAAAGTCTGGCGAGTACCAGGGCAGCGGTGCCGCCGGAAGCCGGAGCTGATTCCAAGGCCAACAATTCCACGTGGCGCTCCGGCTTGCCGGAATCCTGGCCCCAGCCCAATGAGGTGCCCCAACGCAATGAGGCTGGCCTTAACTTCTCCACAACAATTCCAGGATCCAAGTAGCGGAACAGTTCCTTCGTGGACGCGGCGTCATCGCCCGGCACCACCAATGGCCTCTGATTAACGCTGACCCGGACAACCACCACGCACCCATCAGTCTTCGCGTACCGGGTTTCACCTTGCAAGCCGGAGTGCACAACGGACCATCCCTGCACCTCTTCAAGGCGGCTGGACACTAATACCGGATCTCCAGGCGCCAATGTTCCTCCCGCACTCAAAGGCAGGTCCTTCGCGGCGAGAGCCTCAGCATCATGTCCGGGCGTGATGGTTGGGGTGGACAGCGTCGACTCGGAAGGTGAAGGCTTCGGTGCTGAGGGATCAGGCACGTTCACACTGCATCCGGCAAGCAGCGCACCCAAAGCAGCCAGCGCACCCAAAACAGCAATGGCAGCCCAACCAGGCTTGGCGCCCGCCATCGCCGGGGCCTGACTTCGCGCAACCCTCCGTACCATCGGCGATCCTCTCTTTTGGCGGCGAGTCTTTTTGCTGGGAGCCGCTTCTGCCGCCATCGAGTCTAACTGCCTGCAGCAGCGGTTCAGCTAGGCAAGGACGCGGAGACCACGGGGTACAACCTCGACCTCCACAGGCAATCTGCCCACGCGCTCGCCGTCGGCGTAGGCCACTACACCTTCTGCCTCCAGGCGCACTTTCCGTACCCGGCGGATCTCCACGGCCGGATGGCCAAGGTGTTTGCCCGCGAAGACCTTGGGAAACACTGCCAGGAAACGCAGCCGCGACAATGGCTTGACCACAAACAAATCCAGCCACCCGTCGTCGGGCAAAGCATCGGGCGTAATCCTCATCCCGCCTCCGATCGATTGGCCGTTCGCCACAGAAATCAGCAACGCCGGTTGGCGCCACTGCTCGCCGTCGGCAGTCACCGTGTATTCGATACGCCGGAACGAACCGAGTTCACGGAGCATCGCCAGGTTGTAGCGGCTCTTTCCCCGGGGCCAACGCCACGAGTTCGCCCTTTCGTTGACAGCAGCATCAAATCCGGCCGACAGGACCCCCGCAAAATAGGTGCTTCGCCCGCTGGCGGTGACGCGTCCGGCGTCGATCTTCCGCCCGCCCGCAGCCATTGACTCCAGCAAGCGATTACAGGCGGCATTCGTGTCCGTGAGTGGCAGGCCCAGCAGCCTGGCAACATCGTTGCCAGTTCCAGCAGGAACAATTCCCAGCGGCACATCCAATCCGGCGAGCGCGTTGACGCCCAAATGGACCATGCCGTCCCCGCCCACCACAACCAGCGCACTGATGCCTGAAGTCAGGGCCTCATCAACCAGGGTCCGGAGGTCGTTATAGCTCCCCGCTTCCAGCACGACGACGTCACAACCCCGGGCGCGAAGGCAGGCCGCGGCTTCGTCCCCGGCAAGGCCGTGACGGCCGAACGATGCTGTTGGATTGATGGCAAGGGCGATCTTGGGCGCCGCATGCGTGGGATTCTTGGGCGCCGGAGGATTCACCTGCTGAATTATGCCAGCCGGGAACCACGGAGCCCGCTGCCGACGTTCTCATAGTGGCTGGATAAACTGGCCATACCGCCCCGCCCCTGGAGCGGACCACCATCCTAGAGAAGGGCCTGTGCTTGGCCGAGGGCAGCAGTTCCCACTATCAGGTTCTTCGCGTGTCCGTCACTGCGACGGACAAGGAGATCAAGGTGGCATATCGGAAGGCCGCCCGGAAGGCCCACCCCGATCACGGCGGCGAAGCCGAAATGTTCCGCCGTGTAACGCTCGCTTATGAGACCCTGATTGATCCGAAGCGTCGGGCCGAGTATGACCGGAGGTATGCCAGCGGCGCCTCGGTCCGCTCCCAACCACGTCCGGGCGACTACACAGGCGCGGCCGCGCCGGGCGCGGCGACCAGTACGGGGGTCAGACGTCCGCAGGCCCCGCGCAACACGGCAGGCGATCCGCCCGTTTACGTTCCGGCCTTTGATGACCCTCTTGAGGTTCCCCTCATTTCGATGGCAGAAGCTGCCCGGCAGGTCCATGGCTTGCCGCGAAAGCGCGGCATTTTTGGAGCCGAAGCCCGCATCCAGCGCGAGATGCGTACGGTTCAGCTCATCAGCAGGCAGGTCCTGCCTGCCATCCCCGCCGCACGGCTCATCAACGGGCTCCGCTCGCCCTCTGACAACAACCACATCGACCACGCAGTGCTTTCCGGCTACCGGCTGGCATTGGTTGGTTCCATGCTGTTGCCCAGGGGCGCCTACGCGTGGGACGGCAATTCGTTGCGTCACGGCGGCCGGTCCGTAGCCCCGCCGCAGCTCGCCCACATCGTCCGCCACATGCAGGACATCTTCCCCGAGTTGAACGTCACCGGCTGGGTGGTCCTGCACAGTCCTGACGGCAACCTGCACGAACCAGTCATTGACCAGTACGGCAAAGGGCAGTCCAGCCATAACGCGGTTGAGGTGGTCAACGGTGCAGGATTGGTCCGCGGGTTGAAACAGTTCCTCGGTTCAGGACCAGCACCCAACACCGTGGTGGTTCCAGTTCTTGCCCGCTTGCTCCGAGGCATGCACTGAGATCGGCTTTCTCCGCACAGGTTGAGGGCACTGGTTGAGTCAGTATGAGGCCGGTCCGATGGGACTGACTCGAACGGGACTGGCTAGGATGGGACGGTGTTCCGCATCCTCTTCCACACTCCAGAAATCCCGGGCAATACGGGCAACGCCATCCGTTTGGCCGCCATCACCGGCGCCGAACTCCATCTGGTGGAGCCTCTGGGCTTTGACTTTTCCGATGCCAAGCTGCGCCGGGCGGGCCTGGACTACCATGATCTCGCCGTCGTTACGGTACATAAGGACATCAACGCGGCTTGGGCTGCCCTGCAGCCTGAGCGAGTGTTTGCGTTTACGTCCGACGGCGAAACGTCCTACACGGATATCAACTACCGTGAGGGTGACGTCCTGATGTTCGGCCCTGAATCTGTGGGCCTCCCGGATTGGCTGAAGAAGGATTCGCACGTCACTGCCCGGGTGCGGCTCCCGATGCGACCTTCCCTGCGTTCACTGAACCTGGCAAACGCCGCGTCCATTGCGGTTTTCGAGGCGTGGCGCCAGAACGGATTTGCCGGCGCCAAGGTCTAGCCCATCCGCGGCGCCCACAGCTGCGAATAACCTATGCAGGATCAATTCCTGCCTTTGATATTTAATGAGGGAGCAGACGTGAGCGCGCCGGAGACCCAGGTGGTGGCGGCAACCCGCTGCACCGCTGTGCGCACAACGCCGGGCCCTCGTGCTGCGGGTTTCAAACCGCACGACTTATGCTGGACAGTGATGGACATCCCCAACAATCCTGGCCCCCCGGTCGTCGAGACTTCTGGCACGGCGACAGACCTGAACTCGCAGCTCACTGACCTGCTTGAATTGATTGCTGCGGGCGATCAGGACGCCTTCGCTGAGTTTTATCGGCTAACCTCCAGACGAGTCTTTGGCATGGCCAGGCGCGTCCTGATTGACTCCGAGCTGAGCGAAGACGCCACCCAGGAAGTCTTCGTCCAGGTCTGGCAGGGCGCCGCCAGGTTCGATCGCGCATCCGGCAGCCCCATGGCCTGGCTGATGACCATCGCGCATCGCCGTGCCATTGACCGCGTTCGTGCCGTGCAGGCAGCCACAGACCGCGAAGCCCGATACGGCGCAGCGAGCCAGGACCTTGATCGCGACGTCGTATCCGAGGAAGCCGAGACGAACTTTGAGGCCGAGGCCGTCAGCCGGTGCCTTGGCACCTTGACGGACACACAGCGGGAATCGGTCCGCCTGGCCTATTACGGTGGGCTCACTTACAGGGAAGTTGCGGAGCATCTTGGTGCCGCGGTCCCTACCATCAAGTCCCGCATCCGCGATGGACTCCTGCGCTTGAAGACCTGCTTGGGGGTGGGCTGAAATGAGCGAAAACAACGGTGGAGGATTTGTCCGCAGAATGTTCGCCAATGACATCGCAACCGACTTGGCCGAGGGTCGGGTCCTCGAACTCGCGGAAATCTATGCCTTGGACGCGGTCTCTGAATCCGAACGGGCCCTGATTGACGATTACGTCAAGGATGCCCCGGAAGGTCCAGCGTTCCAGGAGCGGGTCAGGCAGGCCCGCGAGACCCTGGTGGCAGGTTTCGCCCCTGAGGAAGAGCCGCCCCCTGCCGTCTTCGCCAACATTATGGACCGGATCAACCGGGAATCCGCAGATTCCCCCGCAGGGCCCGGCAGTGATCCAAAGCCGGAGCCAGTCCTCGACGAACTGGCACTCGCCCGGACCAAGCGAGGAGAACGCAGCCGCCTCGGGCGCGGACGCGCCTGGCTGGTGGGCGCAGCGGCCGCTGCCGTCATCGCCGTCGGTGGCGTGGGTGTAGGCGCGTACATGGCCGGCCAAAACGATCCCGTGAACCAGGTCCTGCAGGCCCAGGACGTCCAGAAGAAAACGGCCCAGGTTCCCGGAGGCGGCACGGCTACCATTTCAGCTTCCTCCGCCAAGGACTCCTTTGTGGTGTTGATGGACGGCGTTGCCCCGGCACCCGACGGTAAGGTCTACCAGTTGTGGACGTTGCCGAAGGATGGATCTGCCCCCGTGCCGCAGGGCACTATGGACGCCGAGACGTTGTCCAAGCCGGCGGTGGTGAAGGGATTGTCCACAGCTTCCTCAGTAGCCATAACGGTGGAGCCCGCTGGCGGATCAAGCTCACCAACGCAGCCCCCTGTGTTGGTGGTTCCGCTGAGCGCCTGACGTCGGCCAGACGGCGTCATCGCTTTAAGGCCCGACGGCGGCCGCGCACCTTCCGTGAGGTAGGTGGGGCGGCCGCCGTCGTTCTTGCCTGCAGTTGACCGGCAGCTACAATACGAGCGACAACAGCATCACGAAGCCGAAGCCAACCAGGGAGATCAAGGTCTCCATCACGGACCAGGTCTTGAAGGTCTGACCGACTGTCAGGCCGAAGAGCTCCTTGACCAGCCAGAAACCAGCATCATTCACGTGCGAGAGGAACAGCGAGCCTGCACCGATTGCCAAGGCGAGCAGTGCCGCGTGGGTCGGGGTCAAACTGCTGGCCAGGGGCGCGACAATGCCCGCAGCAGTCACGGTAGCTACAGTGGCGGAGCCCGTGGCGAGGCGGAGTGCCACCGCCACAATAAAGCCGAGCACAAGGACGGACATGTTGGCACCTTCCGCCCACTTCTTGACGGCGTCGCCCACTCCAGCACCAATCAGTGTCTGCTTGAAACCACCGCCGGCTCCAACTATCAGAAGAATCGCTGCGATGGGGCCAAGGCTGTCGCCCAGCTTGGCAGTGATCTTGCTGCCAGTGAATCCCACTGCGTAGCCGAAGCTCACAGTGGCAGCAAGTACCGCCAAGGTCATGGCGACCAGGGGCTGGCCCACGAAATCGAAGAAGATCCTGATCATCGGAGCAGTGGCCGCGTCCGGCCAGATAATGTCTCCCAAAGCCTTTAACAGCATGAGGACTACCGGGAAAATGATGGTCAGCAGCGTCACCAGGAACGAGGGCTGGCGCTTGACGTCGCTAAGATCGGCGCGGTGCTTGGTGTCGATGCCACCCGCCACGGCGGGAGCGTTTACCGGAACCCAACGTGCAGCCAGGCGGGAGAAAAGCGGTCCACAAATGATGACCGTGGGAATGGCCACGAGGATGCCCAGGCCCAGCGTTGTTCCCAATTCAGCTTTTACGGCGCTGATGGCAATCAGGGGTCCCGGGTGCGGGGGCACCAGGCCATGGAGCACTGAAAGGCCCGCCAAAGCCGGTATCGCGATGCGCATGAGCTTCATCCCGGATCTCTGCGTCACAAGGACAATCACGGGAAGCAGGAGCACAAGACCGATTTCGAAGAACATCGGCAGGCCAATGATCACTGCCACAAGCGTGATCATCCAGACAATCTTGTTGCCGGTGGCCTTGGCCAACAACGTATCCACTACCCGATTGGCTCCGCCGGAGTCCGCGAGCAACTTGCCAAGCATTGCGCCCAAGGCAATCAGGAGGCCAACTTCCTTGAGGACGCCGCCAACTCCGTCCTCGAAGTTGGTAATGACCTTGCCCAGTTCCACGCCTGAGGCGAGGCCGACAAACGCCGAGCCCAGCACCAGCGCCAGGAATGGGTGGAATTTCAGCTTGGCGATCAGGACCACAATCAGCGCAATACCCAACGCTGCCACCACAAGAAGCTGGGTGTCGTGCGCGGACCACTCCTGCACCTGTGTGGCCGTTTCCAGCGCGATCATGACGCTGCCGCTTCGGAACCGGCGCCCAGGGGACGCAAGCCGAGCCGTTCGATGATTTCGTCCGCCTCCTCAGCGGGCGAGGCGGAAACACACAGCGAGATGTAGTTCTCGTCTTCTGTGGGTTCCTCAAGTGCTTCGAACTGGGACTCCAGGAGCGACGGCGGCATGAAGTGGCCGTGCCTTGACGCCAGCCGGTCCGAGATCTTGTCTTTGCTCCCTTGCAGGAAAACGAAAACAACCCCTTCGCCCCTGAGTACGTCGCGGTACTTCTTCTTCAACGCCGAGCACGTGATGATGGCCGGCGTACCGGCATCTGTGTGCTCACGGATCCACTGGGCAATGATGCCAAGCCAAGGCCATCGGTCCTCATCGCTGAGGGCCTGGCCCGCGTGCATCTTGGCCACATTGGCTTCCGGATGGAGATCGTCGCCTTCGGCGAGATCCCATCCAAGCTTTCCGGCGAGTACGCCGGCTACAGTCGACTTGCCCGAACCGGAGACTCCCATAATCACCAGTACGGGTTGCTGTGCAGTCTTCGCCATCAAAGTCTGCCTTCCTCGAATAAATATGATTTAACCGAGGTCCAGCATATGACACGGGTTACATATCGGCAATGTCAGAAGCCGGCGATAGTACTGGATCCGTTTACGGACACCACGTGGAAACTCTCAGCACTTGCGCCGGCAGGGAGCCCTGCACGCGCACCGTTGGCCATCAACATGCCACGGACCACACGCTCCATCCCCTCGATGTCCGGGTGCTGGCTCGCGTGGATGCGGATCGCATCGAGCTTGGCATCAACATGCTTGGTGACGTCCACGAAATGGTTCTCACGGTCCTCTGGACTTGAGATAAACCATAGCCAGGGCAGCTTGTAGGCCGTCAGTCCGGCCTCGGCCAATTCAGGATAGGCAAAGGGATTCTCCACGGCAGGATAAACCGCCCTGGTCACAGCTTCCCCTGCTGCGAGGTGGTCGGGGTGGCTCTTCTGGAGGCGGTCCCAGTTCCGTTCCGGGTGCATGGTCAACACGATGTCCGGGCGGATTTCCCGGATCAGCTTCACAACCTGCTTGATGACGTTGTGTGTCGGCTCAAGGTAGCCATCGTGTTCGTGCAAGTAGCGGATGTCGTTGACTCCCACCAACTCTGCCGCGCGTTGCTGTTCTATGGCACGGAGTTCGATAATGCGTTCCCGGTCAACGGGATCAAACCCGCCGGCGTCGCCGTCAGTCATGATGCAGTAGGTGACCTGTACGCCGGCAGCAGTCCAGGCAGCTATGGTTCCTGCAGCTCCGAAGTCGATGTCGTCAGGATGGGCAGTAAAACAAAGCACCCGCTCAACACGCTCCGTGGAGGCGTTGAACGGGCTCTTTGCTGACGAAACGCCAGAAGTCAAAGGGATCAGCCTTTCCGCTTTTTGATCTCAGCTGTTGCCTGCGGCACAACTTTGAACAGATCGCCGATGATGCCGAAGTCCGCGATCTCAAAAACAGGAGACTCTGCATCCTTGTTGATGGCCACAATGACCTTGGACGTCTGCATTCCTGCCTTTTGCTGGATTGCTCCTGAGATGCCTGCCGAAATGTACAGCTGCGGAGAGACAGTCACACCGGTTTGGCCCACTTGCGCGTCGTGGCCAATCCACCCTGCATCGGTTGCTGCCCGCGAAGCACCAACCGCGGCACCAAGGGCATCGGCGAGTTCTTCCAACGGGCCAAAGTCGCCATCGACGCCCCGCCCCCCGGCCACAACGATCCGGGCCTCGCTGAGGTCGGGCCGGCCACTGGCGGGCTTCTCCGTGCGGGAGGAGATCCGGGCCGCATTTGCTGCAGCATCTGAAGGGACCTCAACCTTGGCTGTCGCGGGAGCTGTCGCTGCGCCCGCTGGCTCCGGTTCCACGATGTTCGCTTTTACGGAAAAGACTGCCACCGGAGTGGTGGCCTTCGCCGTGGTGTTGTACGAACCCGCGAGGACCGACTTGTGGGCAGTGCCGTCCGCCTCCAGACCAACGACGTCCGTGATGACTCCGGCGTTGAGCTTAATGCCGAGTCGTCCCGCGATCTCTTTGCCCTCGGGCGAGTTTTCGATCAGGACAGCGGTGACGCCTGAAGCCGCCACTGCAGCCGCGAGGTACGCGGCCTTCGGCGCAACCAGGTAGTCGTCCAGATCCGCCACAGAGGGCTGGTAGATCGTCGCCACGCCATAAGCACCCAAGGTGGCCGCGACGTCGTCGGTCAATTCACCGTTGAACGCGACGGCGGTCTCCCCCAGCTTCCGCGCAAGGGTCAGGAGCTCCAAGCTGCTCTTCTTGAGCGCAGCTCCGGGGTTGTCAATGAAAACAAGTGCATTTGCCATGATTGGAGTCCTTTAGAGCAGCTTCTGTGCGGCCAGGAAGTCGACGAGCTTGATGCCGGCGTCGCCCTCGTCGGTGATGATCGTCCCTGCGGTTCTGGGCGGGCGGGCAGCTGCAGACTCCACAACCGTCCACGAGCCTGACTGGCCTACCTCGGAAGGATCGACGCCGATATCGGCAAGCGACAACGAGGCAATCTTCTTCTTCTTGGCTGCCAGGATTCCCTTGAAATTGGGGTACCTGGGTTCGTTGATCTGGTCTGTCACCGAGACGAGTGCAGGAAGCTGCGCTTCAACGGTCTCCGAGTGGGAGCCGGCATCCCGGCGTGCCACCACGGTGCCGCCGTTAACCTCGAGGGTGGAAGCAAACGTGAGCTGCGGGAGCGACAACCGCTCCGCGAGCTGAGCCGGGATGAGTGAGGTCTCGCCGTCCGTGGAAGCCATGCCGGTCAGGACCAGGTCCACCGGGCGTCCATCGGCGGAGAGATGGCGGATGGTGGCCGCAAGCGCCAATGATGTCGCGGCGGCGTCCGAACCGGCCAGCGCGTCATCGCTGAGGTGGACCCCGGAGTAGGCGCCAATCTGCAACGACTTCTTGACTGCGTTTACTGCACCGGAGGGCCCCATGCTGAGGGCAATGACCTCGTTGCCGGCTTTGGCCCCGCCACGCTCTTCGGCCAGCTGCAGTGCTGCCTCAAGCGCGTACTCGTCAAGTTCGGACAAGATGCTCTCATCGCGGTCAGTTGTGTTGCCGGGTCCGGTGATGTGCCGGTCGAACTGCGCGTCCGGGACGTGCTTGACCAGAACGACAATCTTCAATGTCTCTTCCACTGTCTTCGAAGCAGCCTTCCATGCTTGTGGACGGCCAACCGCAGGAGCGTGGCCGTGAATTGCCCAGCGCGTGGGCTTCCCCTAGCTAAGCATATTGCCCGCAGAAATCCACTGCGCGCATTAACGCCTGTTTCATCAGCAAGGGCCAAAGGGCCGTGGACACGCCGACGGCGGGCCACACCACTGAGGTGCCGCCCGCCGTCGTCCGCTGTGCCAGCAGTTTCCTGCTGTTGGGGTTTGTTAGTGCTCTTCGGGTTGTTATTGCTGTGCGGCGTCCAAAGTAACTTCTACTTCCTGCGACTGGCCGTTGCGCTGGATAGTTACCTTCACCTTCGCGCCGGCGGCCTGTTCGCGGACGGCCGCGGTCAACTGGTTGGGGTCAGTCACCTGGTAGTCGCCGAACTTGGTGACGACGTCGCCAACCTTGATGCCCGCCTTCGCCGCGGCCGAACCCGTGGTCACCGAAGCAACCTCTGCGCCAACAGAGAATCCGGAGTCGCTGCCCGTGGACGACTTCGATCGTACAGAGACACCAAACTGGCCATGGCTAGCCTTACCGGTATCGATGATTTCCTGTGCAACGCGCTTGGCGTGGTTGATCGGGATGCTGAAGCCAACGCCGATGTTTCCAGTGGAGGAATCCGCGGTGCCACTTCCAGCGGAAGCAATAGCAACGTTGACGCCGATGATCTCGCCCTTGCTGTTTACCAGCGCGCCACCGGAATTGCCCGGGTTGATAGCTGCGTCAGTCTGGATGACGTTGATCGAAATCGAACCCTCATTGGCACTGGGCTGGCTCTGACCGCCACCTGGAGGTGCAAACTGGAAGCCCTGGTCACCGCCCTGGGAGTTGTCAGTACCTTCCTTCGGGGCAGCCGAGGAAGCGACGCTGATGGTGCGGTTGAGTGTGGAGACGATACCGTCCGTCACCGTGCCCGTCAGGCCAAGGGGCGAACCAATCGCGACGGCGGTGTCGCCCACGTTGATTTTCGAGGAATCCCCGAGCGTAGCCGGCACCAAACCAGAAGTATCGTCCACCTTGATAACTGCCAGGTCCGAGAGAGGATCAGTTCCAACAACCTTGGCCTTGAGAACCTTTCCGTCACTGGTACGGACCTCGATGGCAGCATTGGATGTTGCGCCATCCAGCGTGACGACGTGGGTGTTGGTCAGGATGTGGCCTTGGTCATCGATAATGATGCCGGAGCCCGTTCCGCCCTCGTTTCCACTCGTTGCCTTGATGGTGACCACACTCGGCGACGCTTTGGCTGCTGCTGCCGTGATGACGTTGACGTCGTCCTTGTTATTCACAATTACCGTGCTCGACTGGCCACCACTTGATGCCGCCGGTGCCGGGTTGTCCAAAAGCGCGGTGCTGCCTGCCACCACACCGCCACCTACCAGGCCAGCGGCAAGAATGCTGGCAATGAGCGTTCCAATACCGAATGCCGGCTTGCGCTTGGTGCCGACGGAGGACTGCTGACCCGGAGCGCTGTGGAGGTTCGGGTTCCCAGGATTGGTGCCTCCGCCATAGAACGGCTGGTGCTGCGGGTAGTTGGGACGGTGCCCCGGGTCCTGGTGCTGCGGACCGCCGTAGTACTGCGGCTGGGTGTTGGCATGCGGGCCTTGGTTTACGTTGGTGTGAGGTGCCGATTGGGCAGGCGGCTGAAAGGCCGGCAGCGGAGTCGTTGCATGGGTACCGGTTCCCTGCCCGGAGTTCCAACCAGGCTGCTGTGCGTGCTGCTGTGTCGGCTGCTGTGGCTGCTGGTGGGTGGCAGCGGAGTCAGGCCTCGCAGCGGGATCCCGCGGCTCGGACGGATCACGGTTCTCTGGTGCGTTGCCCTGCGCTGGGTTCTCCGTCATGGGTCTTCCTTTCATCCTTGTCTTCCATAACTATGGCCCTTTTTACTGGAACAAAATCGGACGTTCGCTGGGAGCTTCCTGAAAGCCAATCGCCATGCTGCAACAGAGCCAGCGTGAAGGGCCAACACGGCAGACACACAGAGCCTCAACGCCCAGGCATGGCGCGTTTCTCCCGTGTTTCGCTGGTGGCATATTCAAGGCTGTGGACGGGGTATGGGGTGCACCATAGAATCAAGTGGAATTGCCACAGCGACCTGCGGCTTTACAAACCATGCGTGGGGGCGCTGAGCATTCTGTGACGATTGGTTCGCCTTGTTCCAGTCGCAGACGTGCTGAAGGGTTGCACATGCGGTCAATAGTGAAACGTGTACTCGCCGTGATTGGCGTGGCTGGAATGTTGGCCCTCCCGGCCGGCGCCGCCTGGGCTGCAGATCCGGTCATTATACCGTCCGGCCAAAACATCGTGGATGATGCCAATGTCCTGGGCAGCCGCAAGGGTGAAGTCCAGGAAGCCATCCAGAAGACGCTCAAGGACCACAAATACAACCTGTACGTGGTCACGGTGAACTCCTTCGAGAACCCTTCTTCGCCTGCGGAATGGGTTAAAGCTGTAGCCACCAAGAAGGGTATGGGCAAGGCCGACGCAATTCTGGCAATCTCCACCGCTGGTCAATACAACTTCGCCCTGAACTCCGGCAGTTCCATTTACTCCAAGCAGTCCACCATCGCGCAGAACGCCGTTGTAGCCAACCTGGCGGGCGGTAAGAAGGACTATGCCCAGGCAGCAATTGACACAGCCGCAGCTATTGGAGACGCGGCCGGCGGTGGAAGCGGTACCGTGCCAAGCGGCAACGGCGGTGTCGGGGTCCTCGTAGGGGTTGGCGTTGTTGCAGCAGGCGGTGCGGCCACCTATCTCTACCTGCGAAATCGCCGCAAGAAGGTGGGCCAGGCATCCAGTGCGAGCTATGGTCCCCAAGGAGACGAGCTTGACCCATTGGCAGCCCTCAGCATTCCGGAGCTGCGTCAGAAGAGCGGCTCGTTGCTGATCGAAGCTGATGACGCCATCAAGTCCAGCGAACAGGAGCTTGGGTTCGCACAGGCCCAGTACGGTGATTCGGCGATCGGCAACTTCACCAAAGCCCTGCAGGAAGCCAAAGCCCACATGACTGAATCGTTCAAGTTGCAACAGCAGCTGGACGATCATATCCCGGACACAGAGGAACAACAACGGACGTGGCTCGGAGAGATTATTCGCCGTTCAGAGGCAGCCCTCGCGTCACTGCGCGACCAGAAAGCAGACTTCGACTCCCTTCGTGAACTCGAGAAGAAGGCCCCGCAGGCGTTGGCCACTATCACGGCAGGTGCCCGGGAGGCCGACTCCAGGATCGCCACCGCAGAGCAATCCCTTGAGGGCCTTCGCAGTAAGTACGCCGAATCTGCGTTGACGCAGGTCTCAGACAACATCCTGCAGGCCAAGGAACGCCTTGCGTTCGTACAGAACGCTGCCACCACCGCACAGGAAAAACTGGCTGCCGGCGAAAACAGCCTGGCTGCCGTAGCGGTTCGCGCTGCCGAAGAAAGCCTGCATCAGACGAACGTCCTGATCGACGCTATTTCCAAGACGGCAGGCAGCCTTGACGAGGCACGCGCCTCCTTGGAAAGCGCCGTTGCGGAGACCAGCCAGGACCTCGCGCAGGCCAGGGCCATGATCCAGTCGGGTGAACATCCTGAACTCGCCGGCCCTGTGGCTGGTGTGGAAGCGGCCCTGGGCCAGGTCAAGGCTGAAATCCAAGGTGGCAAGATCGACCCCATTGCTACGTTGACCCGCGTAGAAACAGCGCACCAGGCGCTTGATCAGTCATTGTCCGGCATCCGGGACCAGCAGGAACAGGCCCGCCGTGCACAAGCGTCCTTGCAGCAAACCATCATGGCGGCACAGGCCCAGATCAGTGCGACCTCGGATTACATCACGGCCCGTCGAGGCGGCGTTGGGACAGAGGCCCGCACCCGGCTCGCCGAGGCCCAGCGCAATCTCGACTACGCTTTGTCGATCTCGCGCAATGACCCGGTCACGGCTCTGACCTACGCCCAGCAGGCACACTCACTCGCTGCGCAGGCAGCGCAGCTGGCGCAGGCCGACGTCGACCACTTCGGCTATGCCGACCAAGGCTACGGCCGCGGCGGCATGTTCGGGGGTGGCGGCGGAGGCGGTGGTCTTGGAGGCGCAATCCTCGGCGGCATCCTCATCAACTCCATCTTCAACAGCGGTGGCGGCGGTTGGGGCGGCGGTAACAGCGACGGCGGTGGCGGCGGCGGATTCTTCGGCGGCGACTCCGGCGGCGGCGACTGGGGCGGCGGTGGAGGGGGAGACTTCGGCGGCGGCGACTCTGGAAGTTTTTAGCCCCACAGTTTAGATGGGGTCGATGCCCCGTCTAGGAGCGGTACAACAACTGATCACTGATTTCAGTGGCTTCCACTGAGCAGGACGAAAGGCAACACCATGGTTAAGCAGTCCATTTTCGGTCGGATCTCGCAGCTCGCCAAAGCAAACATCAACGCTTTGCTGGACCAGGCTGAGGACCCGCAGAAGATGCTGGACCAGATGGTCCGCGACTACACGAACAACATTGCTGAGGCCGAGTCGGCAGTGGCTCAGACCATCGGGAACCTCCGCATGTTGCAGGCCGACTACAACGAAGACGTCAAGAACGCCCAGGACTGGGGCAACAAAGCCCTTGCCGCCTCACGCAAGGCCGACGAATACCGTGCTGCCGGTGATACCGAGGATGCCACGAAATTCGACAACCTGGCCAAGGTTGCCATCCAGCGCCAAATGACGGCAGAGTCAGAAGCACGGGCCGCCGAGCCCAGCATCGCGTCCCAGACCGAGGTTGTGGACAAGCTCAAGAGCGGGCTTGACCAAATGAAGAACAAGCTCAACCAACTCACGGCCAAGCGTAATGAACTCGTGGCCCGTTCCAAGACAGCTGCTGCGCAGTCGCAGGTGCACGATGCCCTGAAGAGCATCGACATCATGGACCCCACCAGTGAGGTTGGCCGCTTCGAAGAGAAAATTCGCCGCGAGGAGGCCAAGGTCCTGGGCCAGCAGGAGCTTGCTGCATCCAGCTTGGACGCCCAGTTCAACCAGCTGGAAGACCTTGGGGAGCAGACCGAAATTGAGGCGCGTCTTGCGGCCCTCAAGTCCGGCGGCAGCAAGCCTGCCATCGGTGCCGGTGCCCCTGCATCCAGCAGTGCAACCATCGACGAAACCGACTTCGACAAGCTCTGACAAGGTGAGGGCTTGGCGGCCCTGTGGTATTGCCTGAACTGATGTTGGCTGGACGGCTGTTGGCTGGACCGATGTTAGCTGGACCATGAGGAATGGCCGGATCCCACTTGGGGATCCGGCCATCTTGTTCTCTGAGGGCAACCCCGCCTAAAGCGAGGAGGGCTCCAACGGATCCTGGCTGGGACTGACATCCGTGGCCACTTCTGCACGAATTTCGAAACCCTTTGGGTGGAAATAGGTCACAGTGCATTCAAGGACTTCACCGTGTGCTCCCAGTGTCGTCCTTTCCAATCGCGGGACCATGGGAAATTCGCGGACATTCAGTGCATCGGCGAGGTGCTCCGGCGGGGCGTGCATCGTGACGGTGATTTCAGCACGCTGAAGGGGCTTGGACGTCCTGTCCTGGATGACCTGGTAGATGGAATTGCGCTCGGCGTCCGCGAGGCTGATGTGACGGCCAATGTGTGAGGGAATGAAGATTTCCGCAATGGCATAGGGCCAACCGCCACTTGAGTAGGAACGACGGATTACGAGGACAAGATTGTCATCGGACACCAGCTTGGCTGGCACCGACCTGTCCTTCTCCATCCATTTGTATTCAATCAGGCCTTTGACAGTCTTCATTCCTGCTGCTGTGAACGTCTCCATGAAGGGCGCCAAGCGGTTCAGCATTCGGACCGGACGCTGGGCCATGACGAAAGTTCCCTTGCCCTGCCGGCGAACAAGCAGCCCCTTCACAACGAGGGTTTCTACCGCCTTGCGGACGGTAGTACGGCTGATCCCGTACTCGTCCATCAATGATTCTTCGGTCGGGATCCGTGCGCCCGGTTCCAACCGGCTGACTTGATCAGTCAGTACGTCTGCAACCTGCTGGTACACCGCTACGGGGCTGTTCCTTTGCAGGGCCTGTCGATCCAGGCCCTGGTTGTAGTCTTCCTTGACCATCCGGCCTTCCCATCCATTCCCGGCATGCCGCCATTCCGGATTTGATGCTAGCACCGGGACTTCCAGGGGCCTGGTGCAGCACAAAACAAAAGGTCCGGATCAGTGAAAACTGATCCGGACCTTTTCTCCAGTTGCGGGGACAGGATTTGAACCTGTGACCTCTGGGTTATGAGCCCAGCGAGCTACCGAACTGCTCCACCCCGCGTCGCAAGAACAACTCTACCGCACCCGGAAGGGTGCTTATGACCATAGTGCGGGGAAGGTGCTGCAGATCACGCCCCTGAGTGCTAGCCGGCAAATCGTCACCAAGGTCTGCGGCTCAATCGACCTTGCGAGCCTCCCCTTGACCCCGATAACCGGGCACAGTCCGGAGCCGCAGGGGACACGCAGATTCCACGGCGCCGCGGCATGTGACTACCGCTGCCCGGACTTGAGACTCGCCACCCCGTCAGCCTGTCAGGGGCGCATATGCGTGCCGACTCTTGAGCTGCGGAGGAGCATCCTTGGGTCGAGTCCGCAAGATCTGCCGCCGCCCCCAAACATCACGGGAAAACAAAAGACCCGGACCAGTGAATACTGATCCGGATCTTTTCTCCAGTTGCGGGGACAGGATTTGAACCTGTGACCTCTGGGTTATGAGCCCAGCGAGCTACCGAACTGCTCCACCCCGCGTCGCAAGAACAACATTACCGTCAGGTGAATGGCAGACCAAATCCTGACTACGTGATGTGCATCTCCCCAAACCAATATCGCTCAACGCGACTCCAGCAAGCCGCTGCCCAAGTGTTTCCTTTAAGCCGAAAGGGCCGTTGCCCCTCCAGGAGGAGAGGTCAACGGCCCTTCTTAATCAGGCTGTGTCAACTATTTACCGGGCATTAGCTGCTCGGCGAAGGCGACGGTGTGGCGCTTGGCGTAGCACTTGGCGTCGCTGTCGGTTCCGGCGTTATGCCGAGACGGGTTTCGGCGTCGATCGCCCTCTTGAGAGCCTCGGAGAGCCTGGTCTGCTGCTGGCCATAGGTGGCGAAGTCTCCCTTGGCCAGAGCTGCCTGGCCATCCACGATTGCCTTGTTGGCGTCGTCCAGAGCTGCCTTGAGATCAGCCTTGGCATCAGTCGGGCCGGCCGGGGGCGTTGTGGTCCCAGGCGGGGTCGCGGGCGTCTGGCCATTGTTCTGGAAGTCGCCTGCCTTGGCACCGGAGTTGCCACCGAACAACTGGTCCAGGGCCTCGTCCAGTGTCGCCGCAAAGCCGATCTTGTCGCCGAAGGCCACGAGCACCCGCTGCAAGGTGGGGTAAGACGTCTCGCCTGTTGACTTCAGGTAGACGGGCTGAACATAAAGTAGTCCGCCACCCACGGGCAGGGTCAGCAGGTTGCCGTTCAAAACATCCGAAGCACCCTGACGCAGCAAGTTAAGCGCCTGGGAGACTGTGGGATCAGAGTTGAACTTATTCTGCGCCTGGCCTGGGCCAGGGACCTGGGTATCCGTTGGAAGTTGCAACAGCCTTAGCTTGCCGTAGCTGTCCGCTTTAACCCCCTTGACATTTCCGGCATCTGAATCCGCCGCCAGGAAGCCATAGAGGATATTCCTTGCGTTCCCGTTGACTGTTTGCGGAATGAAGGACGACGTCAGTTGGAACGCAGGCTTGTCCTGGTCAGGCATCTGCAGAGACATGTAGAACGGCGGCTGCTTGACGGCTTCCGAAACTGTGGGGTCGTTCGGAACACTCCAGGCATCGTTGTTCTGGTAGAAGTTGTCAGGGTTGGTGACGTGGTAGCGTCCGAGAAGTTCACGTTGGACCTTGAAAAGGTCCTCCGGGTAGCGGACGTGGCTCATGAGTTCCCCAGACATCTCCGTGTAGGGCTTGATAGTGGCAGGGAACACCTTCTGCCAAGCCTTCAGGAGAGGATCCTGGTCATCCCAGGCGTAGAGCGTGACCGAACCGTCATAAGCGTCAACAGTCGCCTTGACCGAGTTCCGGATGTAATTGACGGAGCTGTTAGGCAGCGTCACCGTCCGGCCTGCACTTGTCTGCGAATCAACGGTCGCATTCTGCAACTGCTGGGGTTGGGAGTACGGGAAGTACTGGCTGGTGGTGTAACCGTCAACGATCCACTTCACGCGACCATCGACGACGGCCGGATACGCGTTGCCATCCACGGTCAGGTACGGAGCGAGCTTCTCAACCCGTTCGCGGGGATTGCGGTCATAGAGAATCTGGGATTTCTCGTTCACACCATCCGAAAGCAACAAGTCCGAGGACTGGAATTTGATGGAGTACAGAATCCGGTTGAGCCAGTTGCCCACAACGGGCCCGCCGTTGCCGGTGAAGGTGTATTGCGTCTCTCCCCCGCCTTCGCGTCCCGCTGGGCGGTCTTGTTCGCGATGCTGGGCACCTTCCGGAGCGCCAACGATCGAATATTCGGGAGAGTTCTCGCCGAAGTAGATGCGTGGTTCGTACGTTGTGTCATTGCCGAGAACGCCGTTGGACGGAATGCCCGATTGCAGGAATTCCGGCTTGCCATCAACCGTGAACTTATTGCCCTTCGCTGCGACCACACCGTAGCCGTGTGTGTACACGATGTGCCGGTTGACCCAGGTCTGCTGGTTTGCGCTCAGGCCATCCGGATTCAGCTCGCGAACAGCGATGACGGTGTCCTGTACTTTTCCGTCCACCGTGTAGCGGTCCACGTTCAGCGTCTGGGGGAATTGGTAGTACGGACGGTACTGCTCAAGCTGGGCGAACGCCGAGGAGATGAGGTTCGGGTCCAGCAGGCGGATGTTGGCCGCGGTCTGGGCGTCCTTTGCCAAAGCTCCGCTTGTAGCAGTTGTTGTGGCGTTATAGGCCGAGACATCAATCTTGTCCAGGCCGTAGGCTGCCCGGGTCATCTTAATGTTGCGGTCGATGTACTCCCTTTCCAGGGTGTTCTCCGAGGGACGCACCTGGAATTGCTGGATAACCCATGGGTACACGCCACCAGCCAGGATGGCGGTGATGATGAGCATCGCTGTACCGATTACTGGCAAGCGCCAGCGGCCGATAACCGCAGCGATGATAAAGAGGATGGCAACCAAGCCGGCGGCAACCGCCAGGATGGCCTTCGTGGGTACAACGGCATTGACGTCCGTGTATAGTGCACCCGCCCACCGTCCTGATGAGCTTTGCACCGTTGAGTACCTGTCCAGCCAGAAATTCACGCCAAGAAGCAACAGGAAGAATGCACCCGTCACGGCAATGTGGATCTGCGCGGCACGGCTTGTGAAGACACCACGCTCCATGAGCCGGATGCTTCCGTACAGGTAATGAGTGAGGATGCCCGCAATGCCGGCCACTACGGCGATGCTGATGAGGAATCCGGTAACAAAGCCAAGGAACGGAAGCGACATCAGGTAGAAGCTGATGTCCAGATTGAACAACGGATCTGTTTGGCCAAAGGGTTCCTGGTTGAAGAAGAGGAGGACCTTCTGCCACTGGCTGGCGGCGGCGCTTCCGGCAAAGAGTCCGAACAGGATGGGCAGGCCGATCATGACGACCCTGCGGACAGGCTCAAACTGGGCCTGGTAGCGGTTGAGGTTGTCACGTGACTCAGCATCCGGAGCGTACACCGGCCGGGCGTGGTACGCGATCCTGATGGCAAAGTAAACGGCAGCGAACATCATGGCGAAACCGACCAGGAAGGTGACGATCCGGGCGAGGTTCTCGCGGACATAAACTTCGAAGAAGCCGAGCTGTTGGTACCAGAGGACGTCAGTCCACACATTGGCGAAGAAAATGAATCCAACGACGGCCACTGCAACGACGATGAGTGTCGGAGTCAGGGCACCTCGTCTCAGCGGCGATCTTCCGGGCGGGTTGGAGCTGGCGGGACGGGACAAACTCTGTACCTCATTGGTGGTCGTCAGTTAAAAGTCGGTGTGCGTGTGTTCGACGATCTCTGCCCCTGGGCGATGGCGGAGTCCGTCATATATGCCACGAGTGGCGGTGGAGCTAAGTTCCACCGTCAGTCTAGTTGTTGGCGCAGGTGGGAAGGCCCGCCGTGTCTTGTCCTGAACCGAGTCGTTCCACTGCCGCGGTGGCATCGGCCAGCGTTTCCACCTTCACCACCTGCAGGCCATCGGGAATATGCCCTACGACGTCGGCACAATTCGCCGCCGGAGCCAGGAACATGGTGGCTCCATGCTGACGCGCTCCGATCATCTTCTGTGCAATGCCGCCGATGGCTCCCACTGCCCCATCAGCCGTGATGGTTCCAGTCCCTGCCACGTGCTTTCCTCCTGTGAGGTCCCCCGGCGTGAGATTGTCCACGATGCCCAGGGCAAACATCATTCCGGCGCTCGGACCCCCCACATTGTCCAAGGAAATTTTCACGTCAAAGGGGAAGGTGAAGTCGCTGCCCAGGAGAATGCCCAGAACGTAGCGGCCAGCGGGATTCTTGGTGGGCGTTATCGTTTCCGTGACGGCAGAACCGTTCCTGTCCACGACGACGGCCACGGGAGCGCCGTTTCCGGCTGCCAGTTCAGCCTGGACCAGGCTGAGGGAGGAGATCGGCTTTCCGTTAATGGAGGTCAGCCGGTCTCCTTCCTGAAGTTTCCCTGCTGACGGAGACGGGTCCGACAGGCCTGCAACCTTAAGCCTCTGTTCAAAAGGGATGTCCAATTGCCGCAGTGCTGCGGCAACAGCGTTTTCCTGCGAAGTCTCCATGGCAATCTCGCCTTGCTGGACTGTCTCCTCCGCTGTGGTGCCTTTGGGATAGATCAATTCCTCGGGATAAACGGCTTTCGATTTGTCCAACCAGGCGCGAAAGACCTCGAAAATAGTTGCGGGAGTCTTCGGCCCGCCCGCCATCACCACAGTCGTCAGGTCCAGGTTCCCCTTGGCTGGATAGGACTCATGTCCCGAAATGCTGATGACCGGTTTGTCGCCATCCTGCCCCAGCGTATTAAAGGTCGGTCCGGCAGACTCAACAACATAGGGAACCGGCAAAGCAGCCGCCCCGATCCCAAGTCCCAGTGCCAACAGGCCCGAAACCACCATGATCATGTAACGGCCGCTGCCGGGAGGTTCCGGAGATTCGGGGGAGGAATCGGCGTCGTGCGTTTGACGCGGGTCGAGCGAGCCCTCCGGGCTGGGCGAAGTAAGCATTGAGGCCTCTCTTTACCGGCACTATGCGACCGGTATTTTGGCTCCTGCCGCTGGCCGCGGCGACGGGCACATACCAAACATCCACATTACGCGGTTGGACGTTGTGTGGATGCTTTGCCTACAGCGAACGACGCCACGCACAGGCAGACAGCCTTCCCACCGCGCGGTACGGTGAAAGTGATCACCAGCCAGTTCGACGATCGGCGGCACCATGACTTCCAATCCCAACAACCCGTCAGATGACGATGAGACGCCCAAGGACCCGCTGGCGGAAATGCTGCAGAACCTGATGGGCGGCCAGGGCATGGGTAACATCGATCCCGCCGAACTCGCCAAGGCCGCAGGGCTGCCCAACGATCCCCAGCTCCTGCAACAAATGTTCGCGCAGGTCCAGGCCATGATGAGCTCAACGTCCGAGGGTCCCGTGAACTGGCAACTGGCCCATGAGAACGCTCGACGCGTTGCGGCTTCCGGGAGCGATCCCTCGGTGAACGCCCAGCAGGCCCGGGACATCGATGAAGCGCTCCGGCTCGCGGAACTGTGGCTGGATCCGGTAACAGATCTTTCCGCTACTGGACTTATCGGCCGTGCATGGTCCCGCGCGGAATGGGTTGAAGCAACCCTTGGAACGTGGAAGCGGCTGACTGAGCCAGTTGCCAACAGCATCGCCAATGCCTTGTCCAACGCGCTGACCCAGCAGATGCCCGAGGAAATGAAGTCCATGATGGGTGGTGCCTCGTCCATGCTGCAGAATATGGGCGGCGCCATTTTTGGGATGCAACTGGGACAGGCGATTGGCGCACTCTCGGCCGAGGTAGTCAGCTCCACGGACATTGGTGTTCCCTTGGCTGACCTGGAGATGGCTCTGCTCCCCGCCAACGTCGCCAAGTTCGGCGAAGGACTCAGCCTCCCCGAAAATGATGTCCGGCTCTTCCTCGCCGTCCGCGAGGCAGCCCACGCCCGGTTGTTCGTGCAGGTGCCGTGGCTTCGCGGCCACTTGCTCGGCGCCATTGAAGCCTATGCGCGAGGCATCCACATTGACATGTCCCGAATCGAGGATCTCGCCCGGGATCTGGATCCCGGCAATCCTGAAGGAATCCAGGAGGCCTTGTCCCAGGGTGTCTTCACTCCGGAGCGGACGCCAGTGCAGACCGCCGCTCTTGAGAAGCTCGAAACGGCGCTTGCCCTCGTGGAGGGGTGGGTAGATGAACTCACTGCTGAAGCCACGGACAAGGTACTGCCCTCGGCTACCGCCCTGCGCGAAACTGTCCGTCGCCGCCGTGCCACCGGCGGTCCCGCCGAACATGCTTTCTCTTCGCTTGTGGGGCTGGAACTGCGCCCACGCAGGCTTCGCGAGGCCGCTACTCTGTGGGCGACACTGAAAGAAGAACGCGGTATTGCAGGCAGGGATGCAATCTGGCACCACCCTGACCTGCTGCCCACCGGGGAAGACCTGGACGATCCCAAGGGCTTCTCCGAACGCCGCAGGCTCGCCGAGGCCAGCGACACCGAAGTTGACGATGCTCTGCAGAAGCTCTTGAGCGGTGGCTACGATGAGCCCGCTGAAGCCACATCGGAGGACGAAGACTCCCAGGATGAAGGCTCCCAGGACGACACCGGGCCTGACTCGGGCAGCGAAGACCCGAAGTCACCGTCCACTTAATACTCACCGTCCACCTAAAGTCAGCAATGGCCGCCACGGATTTCATGGCGGGCATTGCCGTCTCTAGCCCGTCGCGTCCGGTTCCGTTCCGGCGGATTGGTTGGCGTCACCGCTCAACCCACGGGAAGTCGCGAACGCGACCCCCTCCAAGAATGCTTTGGCGCGCTGTGTCTCCGGGTAGGCCTCAAGCAAGCGCCAAAACTGCGCGTTGTGTCCAGCTACCAGCAAATGCGCCAACTCGTGCAGGAGCACGTAGTCGATCACCCATTGGGGCATTGCCTGAAGCTTGTTGGAAAGCCGGATGGTTCCATCCGCTGGAGTAGCCGAACCCCACCGTGAGTTCTGGTTGGTCACCCAGCGGACCGACGTCGGAACCGCCCGTCCTCCGAGGTAGGTCCGCGAAAGGTGCGCTGCATGCTGAGCAAGTGCCTCGTCCGTAGCAGGCCTGCGCCGATCTGGTTTACCCGCCCGGCGCTCACCTTGCCTCTGCAGCTTCGCAAGCATGCGCCGCACCCACTCGCGCTCCTGCGATTTGGTAAAGCTTGCCGGAATCGCGACAACGGCATTACCGTCTTCCCAAAACGCTGCTACCGTCCGCCGCCTCCGGGCTGAGCGCCTGACGACTACCGGAGCGCCGTCGTCGGTGAGCATCTGAACGTCGGGCTGACCGGCTGTTGAACGCGGCATCAGAGGTTGGTACTTTCTGCGAGGACGGCGAGGACGGCTTCTCCGTAGCGCTCCAGTTTGGACGGCCCTACCCCCGCCAGTCCAGCCAATTCCTCCAGCGACGCCGGCCGGGCTTCGGCTATTGCCGTTAATGTGGCATCAGTGAAGACAACGTAAGCGGGAACGTCGGCAGATTGCGCTTCATCGCGCCGCCACTGCCTCAGGGCGTCGAAGGTCTGTTCCTCGTACGTGGGCGGGCATTGGTTGCAGCGACCAACCTTCCTCTCTGCCCCAGAGGCAAGCATGCTTCCACACACCCTGCACGACGCCGGTGCCGCAGCTTTGCGGCGCGTGGAACCTGCCCGGCTCCTGGCGTTCGCGGACGCCACCGAATCCGGCCGGAGTCCATCGAGGAAGCGGGAGGGCTTGCGGTTGGCACGGCCACCCGGAGTACGCGCAGAGGACCACGACAGGTTCAGATGCTCACGCGCACGGGTGATCCCGACGTAGAGCAGCCGGCGTTCTTCGTCGACGTCCTCCGGAGTGTCCGCGAAGGAGATAGGCATGAGTCCTTCGCTGAGGCCCACCAGGAACACGGCGTCCCATTCAAGCCCCTTTGCCGAGTGAAGGGAGGCAAGGGTCACACCTTGAACCGTGGGAGCATGCTGGGCAACCGAACGTTCCTGGAGCTCGTTGACGAACTCAGCCAATGTGAAAGACTCTCCGCGGGTGACTGACAACTCATCAGCCAAGGCCACCAAGGCAGCCAGCGATTCCCAACGCTCGCGAAGGGCTCCCCCGCTGTGCGGCGCGGCTTCGCTGTAGCCAAGCGAAGCAACAATGTCACGGACAATCTGGCCCAAGGGCTCCGGAGGGCCTTCCGCGACAGCCCTGGTTGCAGCCCGCAACTGCAGGATCGCATCCCGGACCTCTTTGCGGGCGAAGAACCTCTCTCCGCCGCGAAGCTGGTAACCGATCGCCGCCGACGCCAACGCTTGCTCGTATGCTTCGGATTGCCCGTTGGTGCGGAAAAGTATGGCGATCTCGCTCGCCTTGACTCCCGTGTTGAGTAGCTCCTGGATTCTGCCGGCAACGACCGCCGCCTCCGCTTCGTCGTCCGGACATTCCATGAACCGAGGCTCCGGGCCGGCCGGCCTTTGGGCGACAAGCTTGAGCGGAGGCGCCCACGCCGCATCGGCAACCGGTCCGCCACTTCGCCGGGACCCGAGGAGATCATTGGCCAGCTTAACGACCTGTGGCGTGGACCTGTAGTCACGGATGAGCTTGACCACCGTGGCACCTGGATAGTGTGCCTTGAAATTCAAGAGATGCTTGGGCGAGGCCCCCGTAAAGGAGTAGATGGTCTGGCTGGCATCGCCCACCACGCATAATTCGTCACGGCCACCCAGCCAGAGATCCAGGAGCCGCTGCTGAAGCGGGGAGACGTCCTGGTACTCGTCGACGACGAAGTGGCGGTATTGCTCCCTCACGGTCGCTGCCACTTTGGGATCCTCCTGGAGGATTCCAACGGTAATCAGCAGGACGTCTTCGAAGTCAATGACGTTGCGGTCAGTCTTAATATCCTCGTACGCCTGGAACACCCTGGACACAGCCGTGAGGTCGAAACCACCCGGAGTCCCGCGTCCTTGTGCATTCTCCAGGTAGTTCGCAGGTGTGAGCATAGAGACTTTTGCCCACTCAATCTCTGCAGCCAAGTCCCTGATGGACGCGCGATCGGTGCTGAGGCGAAGCCTGCGTGAGGCCTCCGCGATCATGTTCGCCTTGTGGTCCAGCAGGCTGGGCAGGGTGCCGCCGATCGCCTGAGGCCAGAAGAACTGTAATTGCCTCAGGGCCGCAGCGTGGAAAGTCCGTGCCTGGACATTGGCCACGCCAAGATCCCGAAGCCTGCTGCGCATTTCGGCCGCCGCCCTGGCGGTGAAAGTCACGGCCAGCAGCCTCTGAGGCGAATACACTCCCGAGTGCACTCCATAGGCGATGCGGTGCGTGATGGCGCGGGTCTTGCCTGTGCCCGCACCTGCAAGTACGCACAGGGGGCCTGTCAGAGTGCTGGCTACTTCACGTTGCTCATCATCCAGGCCGCTGAGGATTCGCTCCTCGAGTGAGCCACCGACGTCGAAAATTCCTTCTGTCACGGCTGGAGGTCTTCGATGACGCCGCCGTACCAATGCTCAATCAACGAGCGCGCGATCGACAAGCGCGTGGAGATGGTGATCTCGCCACTCAACACGGCCTCCTGCAACTCTTCCCGGCTGAACCACCGCGCTCGGGTGACCTCGACGCCGTCGGGGCGGGCAACGGCGTCGTTCGTTATTGCCGTAAAGCCCAACATGAGCGAGGCAGGGAAGGGCCACGACTGCGAACCGAGATACTGGCATGCAGTAACGCGGACACCTACTTCCTCGCCAATTTCGCGGACAACAGCCTGCTCAAGCGATTCCCCGGGTTCAACAAATCCAGCGAGGGTGGAGTAGTTCCTGGCGTCGGCAGGCCCGCCGCCACCCAGCAGAAGCCGGCCATCAGGGCCAACTACAGTAACGATGATCGCCGGGTCTGTGCGCGGATAGTGCTCAGAGTTGTCCTTGGGACACCGGCGCACCCAGCCCCCGGTTTCAATATCGGTCGGGGTACCGCACTGCGGACAATGGGTATGTGTTGCGTGCCAGTTGGAGATGGCGCTGGCTTCGATGAACAGGGCGGTGTCAGTAGCATCGAGACGTCCGGCAACTTCCCGGAACCCTGCCCACTGCGCATCGGAAGGGATCAGGGCTGTCCCCGGAACGGGCGGTTCAGCAACTGTAAACAGCAAAACAGGAGTACCCTCGGCCACGGAAGAAGGCCGCAAGGTTGTACCCAAGTAGATAGCCGTCAGGGCGCCAGTTTTTGCCTCGCCGAGGGCCGCCCACAGCGGGCCAGCGTCCCCGAACCAGAGGCCGTCCCTGTTCACCAGCGCCTTGCGTTGGGAAATAACCATGGCCTTGGCCTTGCCGGAGACGATGAGGTCTTCAACCATGCCAGGCTTCATGCGCTCACTGGAGCCTCGGTCCACCAACGCCGGGCGCACTGGAAGAACAGTTTCCATCAAGTGGTTGGCCAGCGCCGGAGACTCCGCATAACTCATGTATCTACCGTACTGATTCGCACCGACAAAGAACATTTGGATCGGCCGCTTGTGCATATCCTGGCATTGCCGGCCGCTGAACTGAACCGATGATCCACTTCGGCCTTGTTTTCGTGCGGATCTGAAGACTCGCCGCACTGCATCATGGCCACAGGCGCCAGTCAATCTACCGTGGAAGACGTGAGAAGAACACCGCTCGAACTGGCCGCTGTAGCAACCGCGGCGGTGCCCGGACTGACACCGACGGCTACAGCCTATTCCCCCGACGACGACGCCGACTTCGATTCGGCGTTGTTGCTCGACGCGGAAGGCAAGCGCTGGCGCGTCCGTTCGCCGCGCCATCCCGAGGCCAGTACCCGCCTCGAAACGGAATTCATGGTCCTGCGGGCCTTCGCGCCCGCCATCCGTGCCGAGCTTCCTTTCCACGTGCCAACCGTCGCCGGCACAGTCCGGCAGGGCGCTCTCACAACGTTCGTGTACGCCCATCTGCAAGGTTCCACGCTGTCCATTGACGAACTATCCGCTGGCAGCCCGGCTTTGGCCCGTGATATTGGCAACGCCCTTGCCGCCATCCACGACCTCCCCTTGGCACTGGTCAACAACGCTGATCTACCCAGTTACTCGGCCAACGAGTTTCGGCAGCGCAAGCTCAACGAATTGGACCAGGCAGCCACCACTGGCAGGATTCCTGCCATATTGCTGCGTCGCTGGGAACATGCCCTTGAGGACGTCGCGCTCTGGCGATTCAACCCCTCGGTGGTTCATGGCGACCTTCATGAAGACAACCTGATGGTCCAGGACGACACTGTGACGGCATTAACAGGATGGACCGACCTTCGCATCGGGGATCCCGCCGATGATTTTGCTTGGCTGGTAGCGTCCAACGAATCCTCGTTCGTTGAGGCCGTGCTAAGCCGGTATACCGAAGCGCGCCGGGACACGCCTGACGCCCATCTGCTTCGACGGGCCGCTTTGCTGGCTGAATTCGCGTTGGCCCAGTACCTGGTGAAGGCAATAGCCGTTGGGCACGAGGATATGACGTCGGAGGCAGTATCAATGCTGCAGTCCCTCGCGGACGACATCGAAGAGCAAGCCCGGCATGACCAGGCCGTACTTGCCGCAGAGCAGGCAGCAGCAGCCGAGGCGGAGGCCGAAAAGGCAGCACTACAGGATGCCTCGAAGCACTCGACGCACACCCAGCAGCCTGCCGTTACAGTTGTGGCGATTCCCGACGCCGGCGCCTCAGTTTCAGCGACGCCCCTACCTCCCACGTCTTCCAAGGACGTCCCCCACGCCGGATTGCCTGACGCCCAAGCGCCTGGCAAGGAAGCGCCTGGCAAGGAAGCGCCTGGCAAGGACGCAGCATCAGGCCCGGATGCCGAAACCAGGTCCGATAAGTTGGCGGAAGAACCCACCTCCCGGCCTCAGGATGACGCGTCGACTGCAGCTTTGAACGTTGTCAATGTGACACCACTGCATGCTGGCGAACGTTCATAGACCAGCGTTTCCACACCGGGGTTCCGGGCGAGCTATCCAGCGCTCCTTCTACCTGGAGACCCCACCCGATAACTCGTTCTTGAGGGCCTTGCTGATGATCTGCTCAAGTTCCTCGGCACTGCCCAAGTCATGCGGACGCACGACAGCATCCTCTGCAACGTAGTAGAACGCCGCGCTGACTTCCTCCAGGGGAACGCCCTTCAACCTCGCCCATGCAAGTCGGTAGACAGCCAGTTGCACGGCTCTCGCTGCGAGCTGTTTGCCCGCCGGCCGGCGACCCGTCTTCCAGTCAATGAGTTGCCAGCGCCCGTCCGCGTCACGGAAAACGGCGTCGATCCGTCCGCGGACCACCACCTCACCGATCCTCGTTTCCACAGGCACTTCCACAAAGGCTGGAGCCCGGTGCGCCCACTCGGATTGCTTGAACGCTTCAACCATGTGATCCAAGCCGTACGCTTCGTCGATATGGGCATCCGAGCCAGGTGCTTCGTCGATGTCCAACATGCCGGTTGTTCCGAAGTACTCCTCCACCCAGGCGTGGAAGGCTGTGCCCTTTCGGGCCGAAATGCCTGGTTCGCGGGGCACGGGCCGACGGAGTTGGGCCAGCACAGCTGCAGGATCTGAGCCAAGGTCAACAAACAGGGACGCCGAGATATGGCTGGGCAAGTGCACGTCCTGATGAAGTTTTCCCTGGAGCCGGCGATCCAATAGCAGCTGGGCTTCGTGTGACCAGCGCCCCGGGTTGCCTGTCAACTCTTCCGGTGATGCTTCGGAAGCGGCTCCCTCCATGAATTCAAGTACCTGGGCTGCAGCCCGGTCCATGGCGGCCCGGCGGCCGGGAACGAGCCTGATACGGGCTCCGGTACGCGGATCGGACGGGCCTTCGAGTGGATCATAAGGAAATTGAGCCACTTCCAACGTTGCTGTGAGCGGACTGCTATCGGGCAGTGATTCTTCGGCTACTGATTCAGGGTGGACCACAACGCTCCGCCCGGCCACGACAGCGAGGGCATTCCCGGACGAGGAGGGCACTCCCGCGAGTGGCGCCAACTCGGATAGGAACGACGACATCCCTGCCATACCGGACCTGGACCCATTCCACGCGGAGCTGGATACCATCAAAACGAACTTGGCCCGGGTGTAGGCGACGTATGCAAGCCTGCGTTCCTCGGCTTCGCCATGATGTTGAACTTCCGACTTGAAGTCCYTCTCTGCGTCCAGCCAACCCTTTTGGTCCTGCTGGTCAAGATCCCACTGCGGCAGATCGGCTCGGTCACCCCGCAACGGCCATGGCAAGGCAGCTGCACCGCTGCTCCACCTTGAGTCCCTGTTGCTGGGGAAGGAACCCGCGTTGAGCCCGGGGACAAATACGACGTCCCATTCCAGCCCCTTGGAGGCATGGACGGTCAAGAGTTGGACTGCTTCCCGGTTGGTTTCAAGAGGGGCAATATCCAGGCCACCCTCTTCGGAGGCCGCAGCTTCCAGCCAGGAGAGGAACGCCAGGAGGTCGATCCGCTGCGACGTCTGCAGGAATCCAGCGGCTGCGTCCTGGAAGGCATCCAGGTTTCGCCGTGCTTGATGAATGCTCACTCCCGGCTTTGCCGCCACCTCGATATCCAGCAACATGGCACGCTCAACTTCGCCGAGCAGTGTAGTCAGGTCATCACCGATGTACGTTCGAAGGGAGCGCAATTCCTCAGACAACCTCGTTAATCGTTGCAGGGCTGAAAGGCTCAGTGTTCTCCCATGTCCGGATGTCCAGCCCGGCCGCGGCAGGAAGTCCAGGGCTTCCACCAGGCTTGCGGCGTCAGTGATGTCGCTTTCCATCACGACTGCAGCCGGTTCTTCGTCGGCGACCTCAAGGGTGTCGCCAGGTCCTGACCTCCGCTTGGCCAGGAAACGGGACCAATCGTTGAGCGCCATGAGGTCCGCTGGTCCAATGCGCCAGCGGGCTCCCGCCAGAAGTCGCATCAAAGCATCGGAACGGCCAGGATCAGCCAGGACCCGCAGCGTTGCCACCAAGTCCACGATCTCAGGAGTGTCCAACAGACCGCCGAGGCCGACGATCTCATAGGGAATTCCTTGGAGTTCGAATTCCCTCCGAAGGCATTCCATCTGCGCACGTCGCCGGCACAGAACCGCCATGGTTGGCTTGACCGGAGTACCGTCTTTCTCTTCCTCGAAGACAGTCCTCTGGTAGCGCCGGATGTCGCGGGCAATAGCGCCAGCCTCGTCTTCGTCAGTGCCAAAGCGACCGATAACAACGCTGCCTTCGGCCGCGGCCGGACTCGGCACCAGGGGCGGAACAGCAACGCCACCTGCATTCCCTCTCTCCCCCGCCGGACCGTCGGTGGCCGCGGCTTTGTTCAACGGGGCCGCAATTGTGTTGGCCGCTTGGAGGATGTTCCGGCCGTTGCGCCAAGCCGTGGTCAGGTAAGACGTCGGGGCCACGGAATAGGCCTCGCCGTCTGACTCTTGGTCGTTGTGCCTCACAGGGAACTCCTGCACAAAGTGGAAGAGCTGCCCCGCCGAGGCACCGCGGAATCCGTAGATCGATTGGTTGGGGTCCCCTACCGCGGTGACGGCATGGCCGAGACCGAAGAGGCGCGAAAACAAGACAAGCTGAGCATGCGAAGTGTCCTGGAACTCGTCCAGCAGCACCACCTTGTAGCGTGCCCGCTCAGTGGCCGCAGCCAATGGTATTTCCCTCGAAATGCGGGCCGCGAGTGCCACGAGGTCCCCGAAATCCAGCACTCCCCTTTGCCGTTTTGCATCCTGGTACCGGAGAACCATGTCTGCGACGCTGGCCCGGGTCCGCAGCATGGCAGCGAGCTCGCCTGCCGCCTGCGTCGGGTTCTTCTTTGCACCGGCCACATAAGGGAGCTGTTCGAAGGACTGAACGCGCTCCAGCAACCAGTCCCGGACGGCGGCCGGGTCCTGCAGGTGTTCTGCGCACTCACCCGCGAGCTGGATGACGGCATTGACGAGCGTCGACTTTGCCGCGGTGAAATGCTCATATTCGCCGTCGTAGGCCTCAACGACCTCGCTTGCCAACTGCCACGATTGCGCGGCACCCAGCAGGACGACGTCGCGCTCGATACCCAATCTCAATCCATAGTCCGAAACAATTCCGCTCGCGTAGGAATGGTAGGTGGACACCTTGGGCTCAAGGTCATCGGCACCCAGAAGCCCCTCAGGGAAGCCGATGCTGCCATCGTCCTCGCCTGCTATTCGCTGGAGGGTGGCCAGTTTGGCCCGGATTCTGCTGGCCAGCTCGCCGGCAGCTTTACGGGTAAATGTCACACCAAGGACTTCCTCGGGCCGGACCCAACCATTGGCCACAAGCCACACAACGCGGTCTGCCATGGTGGCGGTCTTCCCCGAGCCCGCGCCAGCTATCACAAGGCGCGGAGTGAGCGAGGAAGAAATAATGCTGGCCTGCTCAGCAGTGGGATGGTTCTTTTCGCCAAGAATGTCTGCCAACTCGGACGGGGAGAACCTGGGAACAGGCAGCCCGGACTCCACATCCAGGATTTCGGCGTCCCTGGTTTCGGATCCTTCAAGAAGATCGGTAGTCATTCAGTGACCTGCTTTCCTCTGGCGCACAGTGGGCAAATATCGGGTAGACGGCAGCCATGTCCGCCGTGTCCCCCTTTGCTCGGATCGTGCCGGGCCTCGAACGTCGCGCCGGCCATGAGTTCCGCGGCCTCGTTGACCAAAGCCTCTGCCCAGTTGTCGTCAGGCTCGAGTGGATCCTGTTGTTGAACCCCGGGGGTTTTGGTCTTGGTTCCCAGCTGTGCAAGGACGGCCCCACCGGGAACAGGTTTGTCGAACTCCCCCAACGTGCCCGCATCCTCAAATGCACCTTTGAGAACCGCTGCCTGGTACGCCCCCAGCTGAGGGTGCCGGGCCACTTCGGCCTTGCCCGGCTGGCGTTTTCCGGTCTTGAGATCGACGATCACCAAACGGCCTTCGGCGTCGATTTCCAAGCGGTCAACCTGTCCGCGAAGCACAGCGTGCCGGGTGGCTGCGGAATCATCCGCACCTTCCTCCAGACATGCAGAAGGAAGGTGGACGTCAGGAAGTTGGACTTCGAAGTCGTGCTCCACCGCGAGCAGGCTCCGGCCTTCGCTGCGCATGATGAGCACGTACTGCGCTAACTTGCGAACCATCAGTTCCGCGCGCTGGTAATCGAGCTTGCCCTCCCAATTGTCCTTCATGCCAAGGGTCGGCCAGCGGCGAACGAGTTCGGCAACGTACTGGGCACCCGAAGCGTCCGGCAGCTCCTGTGCAATGGTGTGGACCAGTGTGCCAAGGCTCCGTGCGAAGTCGGTGGCAGCTTCTCCCCCGGCCGCTTGCACAAACCAGTCCAGGGGGGACTTGTGGACAGCCTCCACCTTGGATGGCGACACGGAAACAGTGCCTCCCGCCGGGGCCACCGCTTCCTCGGAGCTCAAGGGAGCCAAACCCCACCATGTATCCGGATGGGCTCCCGCTACTGGTGGATCAACAGACGCGAGGCGAGCCAGCACCCGCGCTGCTTCGCGCGCGGTGGACGATTCGCCGTCGTCCTGATCCTCAGCCTGGGCATGCTGTCTCAACTCAGCTACCAGCGCACGCAGGGTCATTGGACGATCCACCGGGGTGTAGTCACGCCTGTAATCGCCGGGAGCCAAGGGGGCCACATAATCCAGGAAGGCCGATGGTTGTTCGTCCTCGGAGGAGACTGCCGTGCAGATGAGGACCTCCTTGGCGCGCGAGACCGCTGTGGAGAAACTCCTGAGTTCGTCGTAGCGAATGTCCCTCAGCCTGCTGAGGGGCCCGCGGCCCAGCGCGTATTCAACTCCATGCTCCACGGCGTCCGCAAACAGGGTACTGCCCAGGAGTTCGCCGCGTAGACGGGTGTTCGGCCAGACACCTTCCTGCAGGCCGGCCACGATCACGACAGGCCATTCGCGGCCTGCAGCACTGGCGGGAGTCATGATTTCCACGCACTCCTCAAGCTGGGCCCTCGCCGCAAGGGTGTCCATCGGAAGTTCCTGGTTCAACAAGTAATCGAGGAACTGTTCCGGGCCGGAGCCAGGCAGTTGATCCACAAACCGCTCAGCTGTGTGGAACAGCGCCATCATGGCGTCAAGGTCGCGGTCAGCGCGGGCCCCGGCACTCCCTCCTTCCAAGGCGGCGTCAGACCAGCGCGAAGCCAAGCCCGTGGCATGCCACAGCGCCCAGAGGACAGATTCCGCATTGGCCCCCGGCTCGGCTGCTGCGGCGGTGCCGGCAGCGATCATCCGTGCAAGCCGCCGGGCAGGGTTCCCTTCAATCCCCAACGACGCCAGCGCTCCGGGTTCAAGCAGCGCTTCTACCAGCAAAGCGTCACTGGATCGACCGCCGCCCCCCAGGAGCTCCTCGCGCCGGAGAGATTGACGGAGGCGGCGGAGCTCAATGGCGGAGGCTCCACCAATACGCGAAGTCAGGAGGGAAACAGCGGTCTCAGGAGTGAGCTTGGCCGGGTCAAGGATGACAGCGAAGACCTCCAGGAGGGGTCGGACGGCCACCTCGTCCCGTACTGCGGAATCAGCCACCGGAACACGCACGGGGATTCCCTGTCCGTTGAGGTAACGCTGGAGCTGCGAGATCAATCCACCATTGCGGACAATGACGGCGATGTCACCAAACTCCCGGCCCTCACGCAACTGGGCTTCCAGAATCCGCTGTGCAACATACCGGAGCTCATGGACGGGAGAAGGCAGCACATGCCCTTCCACCCGCCCCCCGTTGCTGTTTTCCTGAGCGCCTTCGATGGAGTCCGGCTGTTCGAGGCGCCTGGCCCGTTGGCCTCCGGATCGTTGGGAGATACGTGCGGCAACCCTTGTCCAGGCCTCCGCCACCTCGGGTCGGTGACGATGGGTGATCCACAGTGGCCGCTCAAGAACCTCGTGGCTTCCTTCGAGCAGCAAGGGCAGCTCGGCGACAAGGTCCGGCCGCGCTCCGCGAAAGCCTTGCACCACCGTGTCTGGCGAATATGTAACTACGGCGTCCTTGCCCTCAGCAATATCCGCGAGGAGTTCAAACACGGCAGGATTGGATTCCTGGGCGTCGTCCACGAGAATCAGCTGCAGGCGGTCGCGCTCAGCGGCCAGGAAAGCGGGCGAGTCCTGAAAAATCTGGCGCGCCGTGGTGATGATCCCCGCGGGATCGAAGGCCTCGGGCATTCGGAGGTCCAAAACATCCCTGTACTCACCGTAGAGCTCGGCGGCTGCCATCCAATCCGGACGCCCACATTCATAGGCGAGGCCCACCAGGTCCTCTGCAGTGCGGCCGGCCTCGATAATGCGATCAAATAATTGGCGGACCTCGTGGCGGAAACCACGGGTGGGCAACGCTGCGGAGAGGTCCTCTGGCCAGGGCAACTGGTGCCCTGGGCGGGAATGGCCCTCCAGTAACTCTTTGATGATCAGATCCTGTTCCGGTCCGGACAGGAGCTTGGGCGGCCGGGGCAACGGCAGGACGCCTTCCGCTTTGGCGCGCCGGATGACGTCGAACGCGTACGACGCCCAGGTGCGTGCCGGCGTCGTACTGAGGCTCCTGTCCAGGCGACCGGTGAAGGTGTCCCGCAAGGCGGCCGCAGCGTGTCGGCCAGGGGCGAGAATAAGGATCCGTTCGGGATCTACGCCGTCTTCATTAACACGGCGGACCGCTGATTCGACCAGCACTGTGGACTTTCCGGTGCCCGGACCTCCAGGGACCAGGACAGGTCCGCCTCCTTGCCTGACTGACACCACCGCACGCTGGTCCGGAGACAGGTCAGATGCCGCGTAGTGAATCTCGCGCGGCGGAAGCAGGCGGAGGGCTGCCGCGGCTTGGCGGGCTTTACTAGCTGTTGCGGTCACACAGTCATTTCATCATCGGGCACCGACAAAATATGGAGCTGACGCTCCAACTGGTCCGAGATCACATCAATAAGATCGAAATCAGGATCAGTTGGTGCCCATCGTGCAGTGCCGAGGTCCACACGCCAGCGGCCCTCACCTGTCCGCAGGAACTCCTCAAAGGCGCCGTGCAGGGGCGTGGACTCCTGCACATAATGGCGCAGGGCCTCTGCCTCGTGGCCGGGCGGGGCATCACCGCTTGCCCGCAGGACGCGCCACCAAGCTACGGAACTGCCGTAGTGGCTCATCACCGCGCCCACTTGCCTGGGTCCGCCGGCTCCAAGGAGTTCTGCGACGTCACCATATGACACGGCCGTGCCGGGCGGAACAAGGTCCACGACAGCCAGTACCGCCGTCACATACTCCATCCGCATGTGCTCCAGCGTAGCTGCAGGAGTGTCGTGCCCAGTACTGTCGGTGCCAGCCGGTAGCGTGAAAACATGAGCTCCTGGAATACCCTCCCCCGCGCTGCCTTCGACCTCGAAACCACAGGGAAGAATTCCCGTTCCGCCCGCATCGTCACGGCTTCAATCACTGTGGTGGACGCGCACGGACAGCTCATCAAAGAGCATGAATGGCTGGCGGACCCCGGGGTGGAGATTCCGCTGGAGGCCAGCGAGGTCCACGGAGTGACCACGGAGAGGGCCCGCGCCGAAGGCCGCCCGGCGGCCGAGGTCGCCCGCGAGTTGGCCGCCGTTCTTCAAAAATTGTTCGACGACGACACTCCCGTCATTGCTTTCAACGCCAGCTACGACTTCACGGTGCTCGCCGCCGAGTCAGCACGGCATGGTGTCCCGCAATTGACCCGTTTCCCGGTACTGGACCCATATGTGATGAACAAGCAGGTGGACCGGTACCGTAAGGGCAAGCGCACCTTGACAGCTTTATGCGAGGAATATGGTGTGAACCTGGACAACGCCCACACCTCCGCTGCGGACGCCTTGGCGACACTGCGCGTTTTGGATGCCATGGCTGGCAAATTCCCCAAGTTGCAAATGCCGGCCTCCAAGCTGCACCATTTGCAGGTGGACTGGGCCGCATCCCAAGCTGCTGACTTCCAGCAGTATCTGCGGCGAAGCAAGCCCACCGCTGTCATCGAAGGCGAGTGGCCCGTACTGCCACCCGAGGACGCCAGTCGAGGCGGCTTCTGAGGGGGTTCCAGCTCCAGACCAGCCGGAGTTGGGACGCAAGTCACAAGAATCCCCAAGCTCCTTCAGCACGAACCTTGCACGCAGGGATTCCATCACCTTGCCTATCGCCGGAATAGTTCGGCGAGGTAAGGCGTCATCCAGAAACTTTATTCGTAATAAGCGAGCCAGAGCAATCACTTGTTCGATTCACAGCGCTTCCGTGGGCTGGTGACATAATTAAGTTTGGCGGGTTGAAGTCTGCTAGGGCAGCCATCCCCATACTTGCTGCCACGTTCCCCGCCCACCGCGAACGTCTCTGTGACCCGACGAAAGTGATTTCTTCATGAAATTCAAAGCCCTCAAGTGGCTGTCTGCTGCTCCCGTAGCGGCGGCCCTGGCGATCTCCTTGGCAGCATGCGGCGGAGGAACCTCCCAGCCCAGCGGCTCGCCCACCGATGCCCTCGCCGGCAGCGACCAGCAGACCCTGGACAAGTACACCACTGCGGACGTCACCGCGTTGGACAAGATCGACAAGTCCAAGCTGGGCCTCGTCACCGATGGCACGCTGCGTGTTGGTACCCTGTCTGATGCACCGCCGAACATCTTCATTGATCCTTCGGGCAAGTTCACCGGTTATGACAACGAGCTCCTGCGCGCCATCGGCGACAAGCTTGGCCTGAAGGTGGAGTTTGCCTCGACTGACTTCTCCGCCCTGCTCTCGCAGGTAGCAAACAAGCAGTTCGACGTCGGATCCTCCTCGATCTCCACCACGGACGCCCGTCGCAAGACCGTCGGCTTTACCAACGGCTACGACTTTGGCTACATGGCCGTTGTGACCAAGAACGACGCCAAGGTCACCGGCTTCGCCGACCTCAAGGAAGGCGTCCGGATCGGCGTCGTCCAGGGCACCGTCCAGGATGACTATGTCACCAACACACTTAAGCTCGAGCCCGTGCGTTTCCCTGACTACAACACCGTTTATGGCAACGTGAAGAACGGTCAGATCGACGCTTGGGTGGCTCCCTCCCAGCAGGCTTCCGGCCAGGTCAAGGACGGCGACGGTACCAAGATCGCCGAAAAGGTTGTCAACACGCAGAACTTCACGGCTTACGCTGTGAACAAGGACAACCAGCCCCTCCTCGATGCCCTGAACGCCGGCCTGGACGCCGTTATTGCTGACGGTACATGGACCAAGCTCACCTCCGAGTGGTACAAGGATCGTCCCACCGCGGCCGAGCAGACTCCGCAGGGCTGGAAGCCGGGCAGCAAGGCCGTCCAGATCCCGGCCAAGTAACCCGGGCGTTCCATGGATATCCTCAAGCAACTGGCTGACACCTTCTTTGACTGGGAGGCGATGGGCGAAGTCATTCCCAAGATGTTTGCCGTCGGCCTGCCGAACACCCTGGTGCTCGCTGTCATTTCGGGCATCATCGGGACCCTGCTGGGCATGGCCCTGGCCCTGATGGGGATTTCCCGGAACGCCGCGGCCCGGTGGATTGCACGCATCTACACGGACGTCCTCCGCGGACTTCCGCCCGTGCTGACCATTCTGGTCATCGGATTCGGCTTTGGCCCCATCATCCGTGAACTGACTGGTTCCACGAGCCCCTACCCGATGGCCATCGCAGCATTGTCTTTGATGTCGGGGGCATACATCGGCGAGATCTTCCGCTCCGGTATCCAGAGCGTGGACAAGGGACAGCTCGAAGCGTCCCGTGCCTTGGGGTTCGGCTACGGCGCTTCCATGCGTTTGGTAGTGGTTCCCCAAGGCATCCGCCGAGTGCTTCCTGCCTTGGTCAATCAATTCATTGCCCTGATCAAGGAATCCTCCCTCGTCTTCCTGCTGGGCCTGCTGGCCACTGAGCGCGAGATCTTCCAGATCGGCAAGGACGCGGCTGCGACCAGCGGCAACCTCTCGCCTTATGTGGCTGCGGCCATCTTCTACCTGGTGCTCACTATTCCGCTCACGCACTTCGTGAACTGGATTGATGCCCGCTTCCGTTCAGGCAGGCCTGAAAAGAAAGAACCGGACGATGCCGCGGCGGTCGTAGGGAAGGGAGCCCACGCATGAGTGAATTCACATCCGGCACGTTGACGGCAAAAAACATCCATTTGTCGTTCGGCACCAACCATGTCCTGCGGGGAATCGACCTGCACGTTGAGAAGGGCACCACGGCTTCGGTCATCGGCCCCTCGGGTTCCGGCAAGTCAACGCTGCTCCGCGTGATGAACCGACTCATCGAACCTGACCAGGGCGACATCCTGTTGGACGGCCGTTCCGTCCTCAAGGACAATCCCGACGAGCTCCGGCGTCGCATCGGCATGGTGTTCCAGCAATTCAACCTCTTCCCCCACAAGACGGTGGCCGAGAACATCTCTCTGGCGCTCCGTAAGATTCGTGGACTCTCAAAGGAACAGGCACGTGAGGAGGCCTTGGCCCAACTGGACCTGGTCGGCCTCAAGCACAGGGCCGATGCCCGCCCTGCCAACCTTTCGGGTGGCCAGCAACAGCGCGTCGCCATTGCCCGTGCGCTTGCCATGAAGCCCGAGGTTATGTTCTTCGATGAGGCCACTTCCGCGCTGGACCCGGAACTCGTCAAGGGCGTACTTGCCCTGATGACCGATCTCGCGCAGGGAGGCATGACCATGGTGGTGGTTACCCATGAGATGGGCTTCTCCCGCAATGTCTCAGATGTAGTGACGTTCATGGACGCCGGCGTAGTTGTGGAATCAGGTCCGCCGGAGCAGCTGTTCAACAGCCCCCGGACAGAGCGGCTCCAAGGATTCCTCTCGGACGTCCTCTAGTCCCCGCAAGGCAGCCAAACAGCAGACCCCGCCTCCAGACGGTCGCCCCAGTGGTGAAAAGTCATGGAGGCGGGGTTTCCTGTATTAAGGGCAGCTGCGGTCAGGCACCGGCCAGTCTCCGCGCCCTTGACTTAGTTCCAGCATTACTTCCCTGGTTTCACCGACAGCACCGTCAAGGCCGCAGCATCTACCTTGGTACGAAAATCTGGCTCGGACTGTGCTTTCTGGAGTACGGCGTCATACATAGCGGGGATGCTTCCCGGGTCCGCGCAAACCAGCATCGTGCCGCCCGCTGCGAAGAAGTTGATGGCACGGTCCGCGGTGGTCCACGGCTTCAACTGTGCTGCACTACAGACGTCATCCGAGAGGATAATGCCCTTGAAGCCAGCGTCCCCGCGAAGCATCTGCCCCATGACCACGGGCGAGAACGGCGCAATGTTGGCGGGGTCGATTTGGTCGTAGTAGGCATTGGACACCATGACCCATTGCACGCCGTTCGTAATGGCTGTGCGAAATGGCTCCAAGGCGGGATCATTCCGCGTGGTTTCAGTGTCCCTGACGTTCTGGCTGACATCGGTGTTGGGAATTACCCTGCCGAGGCCTGGAAAGTGCTTCACGACCGGTGCCACCCCCGCGTCCTTCATGCCTTGGGCAAAAGCGTTTCCGAGGTTGGACACTTGCCCCGGCACAAATCCGTACTCGCGTTGGAATTGTCCGATGGGTGCATTGGACGGCGCGAATTCAGGGCTCGTCACAGTATCAAGGACCGGAGCCAGATTGACGTTGACGCCAGCGCTAAGCAGTTCCTTTCCCCAAACCGTGGCGTCTGCCCGCAGCTTCGCGGGACCAGCTCCGGCTTGCACCAACGCGGCAGGGATGGTGGAGAAACCCGGACCAGCCAGGACCTGGACGTATCCACCTTCCTGGTCTGTGGCCACGAAGAGAGGCACCCCACCGGTAGTTTCGGCGGAAACGGTCCCGGTAAGGGAGGCCACGACGGCAGCTGTGGCAGCAGCCCCGGCCTTGCTGCGACCACTCAAGTAGACGTTGCCTGCGTGGTATTTGGTGAGTGCTTCCATGGTGCCTGGCTCAGCACCCGTCGCCTTCGCGGCAACCATGAAGAGCTGCCCCACGCGTTGTTCGAGACTTAACTTGGCAAGCTGTTGTTGCGCCGTGGACAGTGCTTCAGGGGTAGGTGCTGCCGAAGGTGGCCGGGAGTCCGTGGGTTCGGTTGAAGCCCCGGAAGTGGACTTGGACGGAACAGGGGTCCTCGTGGGCGAAGGGGTAGTTGCAGATGGTGAAACGGGCGAAGTCGTTGGGCTCGCGGTTTCATTTCCATTTGAGCAACCAGGCACCATTGTGACCAGGATTCCGGCCGCCGCGGCCCTCACTCCAAGGGATGCAATTGACTGGATCTTGCGCATGGTAAACCGTGAATTCGTTGGGGTTGGGTTTCCCTTACGAGCCTACCCCGGGAAGTGACAGTGCCCCAGCCTGCTTGGAACAGCCGGCCGGGGCACTGCAAGTTCTTGCCCTGGGCGATCGCGAACTTAGGCGACCGCGGACTTAGGCGATCGCGGCGGCTGCAGCCTTGGCAGCAGCCGGGAGTGCGTCAACGATCCTGTTCATGGCAGCGTCGTCATGCGCCGAGGACAGGAACCATGCTTCGAAGACTGATGGCGGCAAGTAGACGCCGGAGTCCAGCATCGAGTGGAAGAAGGGTGCGTAGCGGTAGGCTTGCTGGCCCTGGGCGTCGTCGTAGTTGTGCACACCGCTGACCGAGGTACCGAAGGCAACCGAGAACAGGTTGCCTGCACGCTGGATGGAGTGGTCCACACCTTCGGCATCAAGTGCCGAGGAAAGAGCAGCGGACAGCTCCAGCGAACGGGCGTCCACATAGGCGTAAACGTCAGGCGTGGCATGGGTAAGCGTTGCGACACCGGCAGCCATAGCCACAGGGTTTCCTGAGAGCGTGCCTGCCTGGTACACCGGACCCACGGGTGCGAGGTAATCCATGACGTCGGCACGTCCGCCGAGGGCCGCCGTCGGCATTCCGCCGCCAATGACCTTGCCGAAGGTCAGCAGGTCCGGCGCCCATCCGTCCTGGCGGCCCGTGAGTCCCCAGTAGCCGGCGTAACCGGTGCGGAAACCGGTGAGGACTTCGTCGAGGATGAGCAGCGCCCCGTGTTCCGTGGTGATGCGGGACAGCCCGGCGTTGAAGCCCTCGGCCGGGGTGACGACACCCATGTTTGCCGGGGCAGCTTCGGTGATCACGGCCGCGATGTTGTCGCCGTGCTTGGCGAAGGCAGCTTCAACAGCTGCGAGGTCGTTGTAAGGCAAAACAAGTGTCTCAGCGGCGGTGGCTGCCGTGACCCCGGCCGAACCGGGGAGCGCCAACGTCGCGAGCCCGGAACCCGCTGCTGCCAGCAGGCCGTCCAAGTGGCCGTGGTAGCAGCCGGCAAACTTGATGATCAGGTTGCGGCCGGTAAAACCACGGGCGAGGCGAACCGCCGTCATCGTGGCCTCGGTGCCCGTGGAAACCATGCGCAGGCGTTCGACGGCGGACACGCGCTCCTTCACGATCTCGGCGAGGTTGGCCTCATCCGGGGTGGACGCTCCGAAGGACAGGCCGCGGTCCACAGCAGCGTGCACGGCGTCGAGCACGGCGGGGTGGGCATGGCCGAGCAGGGCCGGGCCCCACGAGCAGACAAGATCCACGTATTCCTTGCCATCAGCGTCAGTGAGGTAGGCGCCCTTGGCCGAAACCATGAACTTCGGAGTGCCGCCAACAGAGCCGAAGGCACGCACGGGCGAGTTCACTCCGCCGGGCATGAGGGACTGGGCTCGATCGAAAAGCTGGTCGGACACAGGGGTGTTTGAAGTCATGGTTCCTATTCTTTCAGTCATTCAGAAGCGTCTTTCGGTGATTCAGGAGCGCAGCTATGAGGCGTCCGCCAGCAGCTCAGCGACCCGTGGGGCCACTTCCGTGCCGTACAACTCGATGCAGCGCATCATGGATCCGTGCGGCAGGGTGCCGTTGCTGTATTTGAGGTCGAAGCGGTCCACGCCGAGGTTGCGTTTGAGCAGGACGATTTTTTGGGCCACAGTCTCGGGAGAACCCACATAAAGAGCGCCCTCCGGTCCGCACATTGCGTCGAATTCCCCCCGGTTTCCCGGACCCCAGCCGCGCTCGGCCCCGATTCTGTTGCGCTGCTCCAGCCAATGCGGAAAGAGTTCTTCCCGGGCATCCTGGTCAGTATCTGAGATGAAGCCGGGTGAGTGCGTCGCGATCTGTCGCATGGAGTGACCGTATTTGGCCATTGCGTCGCGATAAAGATTTACAAGGGGAGCGAAACGGCGGGGCTCTCCCCCGATGATCGCGAAGATAACCGGATAGCCATATTCCGCGCACCGCAACACAGATTCAGGTGTCCCACCCACACCTATCCATGCCGGCAGCAAATGGTGCTGCAACCGTGGGTAAACCTGGAGTCCGTTCACGTTGGGGCGGGTCCGCCCTTCCCAATGGACCGGCTTCTGGGCCCGTACTTGGTCAAACAGCTCAAGCTTTTCTTCGAACAGGACGTCATAGTCCGCAAGGTCCAGTCCGAACAATGGGAAGGACTCAATAAACGATCCCCTGCCCAACATGACCTCGGCCCGGCCGTTGGAGATTGCGTCAACAGTGGCAAAGCGTTGGAAGACCCGGATCGGATCATCCGAACTAAGTACCGTTACGGCCGATCCGAGCCGGATCCAGGAAGTCACTGCGGCAGCTGCCGCGAGAAAGACCTCGGGAGCAGACACTGCAAAATCACGGCGGTGATGCTCTCCCACGCCAAAAGCATGAAGGCCCAGGGCATCAGCCAGCTTTGCTTCCTCCAGCAACTCCCGCAGGACCTGGGCGTGCTCCTTGGGATTTCCGTCGGCATCCAGGCCTGCGTCCCCGAAGGTGTTCAGGCCGAGCAGGATTTCCGCAGCGCCCACCGGTGCGGTTGGGTCGGAGTCAACCCTGGATGCAGACGCGGATGCGGACGGAAGTCCCGATTCGGAGGGCACGGCGGTCATCAGGACTCCTTCAGCCAGCCTGCCAGTTCGGAGGCCCAGTAGGTCAGGACGGTATCGGCTCCGGCCCTCTTGATGCCCAGCACCGACTCCGTGATGGCGCCCCGCCGATCGATCCAGCCGTTGGCAGCGGCCGCTTCGATCATGGCGTACTCCCCGGAGATTTGGTAGGCCGAGACCGGTACGGAGCTCATTGCCGCAATATCCGCGAGGATGTCGAGGTAACTCATGGCCGGCTTGACCATGACCATGTCGGCGCCTTCTTCAAGGTCCAGTTCCACTTCGAGAATGGCTTCGCGACGATTGGCTGCATCCATTTGGTACGTTCGGCGGTCACCCTTCAGTTGGGAGTCCACCGCTTCACGGAACGGACCGTAGAAAGCTGAGGCGTACTTGGCAGCATAGGCCAGGACAACGGTGTTCTTGTGGCCGGAATCCTCCAACGCCTGGCGGATGACGGCGATTTGTCCGTCCATCATGCCTGAAGGTCCAAGCACGTGGGCGCCCGCCTCCGCCTGGGCAACGGCCATCTGGCCGTAGATCTCCAAAGTGGCATCGTTATCCACGTATCCATCGGCATCCAGAACGCCGCAGTGTCCGTGGTCAGTGAATTCGTCCAGGCAGACATCGCCCATGATCACGAGGTCATCACCTACTTCGGCCTTGACGTCCCGGATGGCCTTGTTCAGGACACCTTCCGGGTCCAAGGATGCGGTGCCCCGCGCGTCCCGAACCTCCGGCACGCCGAACAGCATGATGCCGCCTACGCCCAGTTCCACGGCTTCCGCAGCGGCGCGCTTAAGAGTGTCGGTGGTGTGCTGGACGACGCCGGGCATCGAACTGATCGGGCTGGGCTCGCTGAGGCCCTCACGGATGAAGGCCGGAAGTATGAGGTCTGCGGGGGCCAGGCGTGTTTCTGCCGTGAGCCTGCGCATTGCCGGGGTTGTCCGCAAGCGGCGGGGACGGTGGTTCGGAAAGCTCATCTGGGGTTCCCTTCGTTGGCGAATACTGTTTCCAAGGCGGCCGCAATGCCGTCCGGGGTAGGTTCTTTGGCCGTGGCTGCCACGGTGATGCCGAGCTGGGTGGCCTCTGCCGCCGTCGGACGCCCAATGGCTATGAATCGGCAGCTGCCCATGGGCAGAAGTGTCTCCGCAATCCGCCGGGCGGCACTGGGGGAAGCGGCCACGACGGCGTCCAGCATCCCGGCGTCAATGGCAGCGCGGGCTTCCGAGGGAGTGATCTCCTGCGGGTGTCCGGTCCGGGAACCAGCACTGCCGGATGCAGAACGGCCGGATGCAGAACGGCCGGAATGCACGACGCCGGCGGGCAGTTCGGCGTCGAGGCGCAGTCCCGTCCGGGCCGGGTAGTCCACCGTGTGATAGGCGGTCACGGACGTTACGTCTGCGCCCTTGGCCGCCAATCCGTCACGCAGGCCGGGGCCCGCAATATCGGCTTGCGGGAGAAGAACGCGTCCAGGAGCCTGCTCCCAGAGGGCGACGAGGCCTTCGGCAGATTGAAGGTCAGTGGGTGCTAGTGAGACGGTCAGGCCGATAGCTTCCAGGATCCGCCGGGAGGATGGACCGATCGTGGCCACGCGCGTCCCTGACGGCACGAGGTTTGCGGGGGGCGTGCCACGCTCGGCAGCCTTTTCGAGCAGGACACGCACGGTGGTGATGCTGCTGATCACCATCCAGTCAAAATATCCGGCGGAGAGCTGGTCCAGGGCGACGTCGAGGGAAGCCTGGTCCTCTGCCCGCTCGAAATCGATGAGGGGAAGCACCAGCGGCTCCGCTCCGAGCGTGTGCAGGAGCGAAACAAGTGGCCGGGCACGGTCGGCACTCCTGGTAATCAGGACCCGCCGACCTGCCAAGGCCGATGCTTGAGTCACATCAGGACGCTGCAAGATCCGCGATCTCCGCGGCACCAGCAGCGAGCAGAAGCTCCGCAACTTCAATGCCGAGCAACGTTGCCCCCACTTCGGTCAGGCCATCCGTGGCTTTCTTCTCGCGCACGGTCTTGGTGCCGTCAACGGCGCAGACAACGGCTTCAAGGTGCAGCGTGCTGCCCTTCCTGAAGGCGTAAGCGCCTACCGGCGCGGCACAGCCAGCTTCGAGCCGGGCCAGGACGGCACGTTCAGCTGTCACAGCAAGTCGGGTGTCGTCGTCGTTCAATGCAGCGAGAGCCTGGGCGAGAACACCATTGGAGCCTTCCACCTGCGGGGCGTCCGCCGTGCGGCATTCGATGGCCAGCGCACCCTGACCCGGGGCAGGCAGCATGACATCCGTCTCGAAGAACTCGCTCACGGTGTCCAGCCGGTCCATCCGTTCCAGCCCAGCAGCAGCGAGCACTACGGCGTCCAGGTCGCAGGACTTGCCGGGAACAACTTGGTCGGTGACGTTGCCGGGAAGCCCGGGGACGCGTCCCAGGCGCGTGTCCACGTTTCCACGGATATCCAGCACCTCGATGTCAGGCCGGGCCGCCCTTAGCTGCGCCGCACGCCGGGGTGAGCCCGTGCCAACCTTGGCGCCACCGGGCAATTCGGCAAGGGTAAGGCCATCCCGGGCACACAGGACATCCCTGACATCCACGCGCTTGGGGGTAGCAGCGATGCTTAGTCCAACTGCAGCCCCCGTAGGCAGGTCCTTCAAAGAATGAACAGCGACATCGCAGGTCTCAGCAAGCAAGGCATCGCGCAGGGCCGCCACGAAGACACCCGTGCCGCCCATCTGTGACAGGGAGCCGGTCCTGACATCGCCCTCGGTCTTGATATGCGCCAGCTCCACCGGGAAGCCACCAACGGCTGCCAGCTGATCGGCGGTCTGTTGGGTCTGGGTCAGCGCGAGCTTGCTGGCCCGGGTGCCAATGCGGATGCTCACTTGCTGACCTCCGAGGAGGTGTAAGCCTCATGCCCGACGCCGATAGTGGAGCCGACCTCGGCAATAACCGGCTTTGCTCCCCGGAAATTTTCGCAACAATTGGGGCGGCAGACGTCGTACCAAGGACCAAGGTCCGTAACGTGGGGGCGATCGGCGATGTTGTTATCCACCGTGCGTTCACAGATCAGGTCAACCAGCCCTGACACAAAGGCAGCGTGCGTTCCCGGGGTGGGCACGCGCGTGGCTTCGATCTCCAGGTTCCTGCAGGTCTCCAGGGCTTCAGTGTCCAGGTCCCATGCAACTTCCATATGGTCACTGACGAAGCCGAGGGGAACGATCACGACGCCGCGTACGCCTTCGGGGGCGATTTCTTCGAGGTGATCGTTGATGTCCGGTTCCAGCCAAGGAATGTGCGGCGCGCCGGAGCGGGATTGGTACACGAGGTCCCAAGCCACGTTCGGGGCAACGGCATCCATGATGGCCTGGGCGTTTGCCAGGTGCTGTGCCGCGTAGGCAGATCCTTCTGCGAACTCGCGCGGCTCGTCCTCAGACCTGCCGGCTGCTTCGGCATCACGCGTGGGGATGGAGTGGGTGGCAAACAGGACTCGGATTTTCGAATCGGGGTCGGATTCGCCGGCGGCAATCAGCTTGGCGCGGATTTCTTCGAGGCCGGCGGCGGCACCTTCAAGGAAAGGCTGCACAACGCCCGGGTGGTCGAAGTACTGGCGGATCTTGTCCACCTCGAGCTTGCCGTCCAGCCCTGTTTCCGTCAGGGCGATGCCAATGTCTTCACGGTACTGGCGGCAGCTGGAGTAGCAGGAGTAGATGCTGGTGGTGAGCATCAGGATCCGGCGGTGGCCGGCGTCGTAGGCGTCCTGCAGGACCGGAGCGATGTACGGATCCCAGTTCCGGTTACCCCACAGGACCGGAAGCTCGATGCCGCGCTTGGCGAGCTCGGCCTCGATCGCCGCCTTCAGTTCACGGTTCTGCTGGTTGATGGGGCTGATGCCCCCAAACGCGCGGTAGTGGTGTGAGACCTCTTCAAGGCGTTCATCCGGGATGCCGCGGCCGCGGGTCACGTTGCGAAGGAAGGGAATGACATCTTCCTGGCCTTCAGGACCACCAAAGGATGCAAGGAGCACGGCGTCGTACTGCTTTGCTTCCTGGCGGCCACGCTCGGTGACCTCGTTGGGGGTGGTGGAGACGGCAAGGCCACTCATGCGAGGACCTCTGCAATCTCGGCAGCAGTCACCCGGCGGCCTGTGTAGAACGGGATTTCTTCGCGGACATGGTTACGGGCGTCGGTTGCACGCAGGTGGCGCATGAGGTCAACGAGGTCAACGAGTTCAGGTGCCTCCAGTCCAAGGATCCACTCCCAGTCACCCAGCGCGAACGAGGAAACGGTGTTCGAGATGACCTGCGGGAACTCCCGACCCAGCATTCCATGGTCACGCAGCATTTTTCCGCGCTCTTCCGCTGGGAGCAGGTACCACTCGTAGGAGCGGACGAACGGATAAACGCACAGCCACGTGCTGGGCTCGACGCCCCGCGCGTAGGCCGGGACGTGGCTCTTGGCAAACTCGGCTTCCCGGTGCACGCCCATGGCGGACCAGACGATCTCGGTGCCGGCAAAGAGCTTGCTGCGGCGAATGGAACGGACGGCGGACTGAAGGTCTTCCGGCTTGGATCCGTGGAGCCACACCATGATGTCGGCGTCCGAGCGCATGGCGGAAACATCGTAACTGCCCCGCAGGGTCACGCCTTCTTCGGCGAGCTTCCCTTCAAGGGCTTCGAATTCCTGGGCAGCATCGCCGCTGCGCAGGACGTCGGCCGAGCGCTTGAAGACGGTCCAGAGCGTAAAGAACTGCTCTTCGGTTCCAGCAGTTTTAGTGACAGATTCGGCAGAAGTGTGGCTCATGGTTCAAGTTTGCCCCGTGCCAGCCACTAAGTCGAAACGGATCACTTCTACAAGGCGTAGAAGTGACACAAATCACGAAATTGGGCGAATATCGCCGATGCCTTGGGCAAGCTGCGAGCGGGTATCCGACACTACTGCGGCAAGGCCATTACCTGCCAACCAGCCACCAACCACCGTCAGGCCATCGGCTGCGGCGCACACCTTCCGGACCTGCTCTACGCGCTGTTTATGACCGACGGCGGCAAACGGCAAGGCGCCTGCCCAGCGCACCACATCCCAATCCACAATGTCCGCGCGCGTAACGGGCACCGTCAACAATGTGGAAGCATCATCAAGCGCTGCGGACAGCAACTGTTCATCGTCCATGACAACATCTGGCGCTCCCCCATCGGCATCCTCACGGCGGCCATAGGAAAGGCGCAGGACGTGCGTGCCCGGCCCGGCTTCTTCTGCCAGCCAGTCCCATTTGGCAGTGGCATGCGTCAGGGCCTTCGCCCGGATTCCCGGCGTTTGAGGGGCCACGAGTATCCCCGTCCCACGGGGCCGCCCGTCCAGCTCGGGGAGGTCAACAACCATCGTCACCAAGCTCACCAAGGGGCCCGGAGCAGGGCGTAGGCCGGACAGTTCCGGCATGGCCCCTTCCAGGAGCCCCACCGCAGCCGGACCACCCAGCGCTACTACCAGCCGGCCGGCGTCGTACGTGGTTTCACCGGCGGTGACCCGCCAACCATTGCCCGTTTTCGAAACGGCGTCAGCCCTCTTTCCGCTGACCATGTCCACGCCCCGGCGACGCAGGTCGTTAACCAGCGCGGCGACCAGTGTGTTCATGCCACCCTTCAAACCCGCGACGGCGGAACCTGCTTTCGCGGATCCGGAACCGGACCCGGGGGCTGCTTTGCGCTGGGCAGCGACAGCCGCAGCCAGGGACCCATGCTTCTTCAGGCCGACGCGGAGGCCCGGAGCCACCATATCGACGTCCAATAAGCCAGGATCGGCGGAGTGGACACCACCCACCACCGGAGCAACCAGCCGCTCCAGGACTCTCTTCCCCATACGGGCGCGCACCAGTGAGGACACGCTGGAGACCTCCGATGATGCGCCGAAAGATGTGGGCAGCCAGCGATCCAGGGATGCACGCAGGGCGCCGGCGAGGCCCAGGGAACGCCTGACCTCGGGGTCCCAAGGATTGGCGGGGATACCAAGAATTCCAGTCTTGGGCAGCTCTTGCGGTCCATCCGGCAGCTGCACCCAGGCGCCGCCCGGGTGCGGGGAAACGATCTTGCCCTCCAGTCCGAGCTCGCGCGCCAGATCGGCGACAGCTGAGGACCGCGTGGCAAAGGACTCGGCCCCGCTGTCCAATGACAGGCCGGCTACCACGTGGCTTCCCACGCAACCACCCCAGGCTTCGCTCGCCTCAAGGATGGCCACCGAGGTTCCCGCCATGGCCAGTTCCCTCGCAGCAAGAAGGCCGGAAATACCGCCACCGACCACTACAGCTGTAGGTCCAGGCATTGATGGTTTAGTGGCTGCTTCCTTCGCTTTGCCGTGGACGTGTTCCCCGCGCATGCGTCCTACTCTGCCGGGATCGAGTGGATGAGCTCCACAACCCGCGTCAGGACGGCCGGGTCCGTCTCCGGGGGCACGCCATGGCCCAGGTTCAGGACATGGCCTGGAGCCTGCGAGCCCGCCGCGATCACTTCGCGGACATGCGCCTCCAGGACCTCCCACGGGGCCGGGAGGAGGGCGGGGTCGATGTTGCCCTGGAGCGGAACCGTGCCACCCAGACGGCGGTTGGCCTCATCAAGTGACAGCCTGTAGTCCACCCCCACAACGTCCACACCGACGTCGCGCATAGCGACAAGGAGCTCGGACGTGCCGGTACCGAAGTGCACCAGCGGAGCACCCAGTCCGCGCACGTGATCCAGCGCCCGGGCCGATGCAGGAGCCACGTACTTGGCGTAATCAGCCAGGCCCAATGACCCAGCCCAGGAGTCAAAGAGCTGTCCGGCTGACGCCCCGGCCTCAAGTTGTGCCTGAAGGAACATTCCGGAAGCATCCGCGGCCCAGTTGGCGAGGGCTGTCCAGGTTTCGGGGTCCGCGTGCATCATGGTCCGGGGGCCGAGGTGGTCCCGCGAAGGTTTCCCCTCCACCATGTAGGCGGCGAGCGTGAACGGCGCGCCGGCGAACCCGATGAGGGGAGTCTTGCCCAGTTCCGCCACTGTCAGGCGAACGGCTTCGCGAATGGGCTCGAGTGCTTCCCAGGTCAGCTTGGGGAGGTCAGCCACATCGGCTGCCGTTCGGATCGGCTTGTCCAAGACCGGACCGACGCCCGGAACGATGTCCACGCCAACGCCTGCGAGCTTCAGCGGGATAACGATGTCGGAGAAGAAAATCGCGGCATCCACGTCATGGCGGCGAACCGGCTGCAGGGTGATTTCCGCGGCCAGTTCGGGGCGCAGGCAGGAGTCCAGCATGGCAACGCCCTCACGGACCTTCAGATATTCCGGCAGGGACCTGCCAGCTTGGCGCATGAACCATACAGGTCTGCGGGACGGCTTGCCGCCCCGGTAGGCGGTGATGAGCGGGGAGTCCGACGTACGGCCGTCCATCAACGGGTGATCCGCGCTAAGTTTGCCGGCAGGTTCGCCTGCAGGGGCGTTGGTGGCCGTACTATTGGATGCTGCCGCGCTAGAAGTCATGCCTTTGATTGTGCCGAAAATCCCGGCCAAAAGATAACGACAGGCTGTCACGTCCCACCCCTCCAACCGGTGGGGTGGCGGGGATCACGGAACCGCGTGTGAATTCCCACTGCGCCGCATTGTTCTACCGGCCTGCGAAAAAGCTATGATTGGGGTGCTGTGGTTCTTTTCTCATTGGTGGCTACACACGCCGACATCGACCTCGAAACCGTTGCTCAGCTGAGCAACGGTTCCTCTGAGCTTGCCTCTTCGGCCCTCTCCGGATCCCCGTTGGTCTCGGGCGCCGTAGTCCTGGCAACCTGCAATCGCTACGAGATCTACGGCGAAACAGCCAACGGAGCAGGCCTCGAAGCCGCCCGTTCGGCCCTTGTCTCCCAGATCAGCGAATTGAGCGGCCTCAACGAGCAACTCGTGTCCCGCTCCTTCAGCACGCACACCGGGCCCGATGTCACCCGGCACCTCTTCGCTGTAAGCGCCGGCTTGGACTCTGCAGTGGTGGGCGAACGCGAAATCGCCGGCCAGGTCCGCCGTGCCCTGATCACGGCGCAGCAGGAGGGCACGGCGAGTTCCGGGCTCGTCCGCCTCTTCCAGGCTGCATCCAAGACCGCAAAAGACGTTGGCGCCCAGACGGCCCTCGGCTCCCGCGGCCTTTCCATCGTCTCGGTAGCCTTGGATCTGGCAACGGACCTCTCTGACAGCGACGATTGGTCTGCCAAGAAGGTAGTTGTCTTCGGAACCGGCGCTTATGCCGGGGCCACCATGTCCCTGCTCCGTGAACGCGGATGCACCGACATTTCCGTCTACTCTTCCTCCGGCCGCGCCGAGGGTTTCGTCGCCACCCGCGGTGGCACAGCGCTCGACGCCGATAGCCTTCCGGCGGCGGTTGCCGCAGCCGACGTCATGATCGGATGCAGCGGTTCGGACACGCGCGTTGAAGCTGAGGATCTGGCCCGCGTCAGGGCGAATTCCGGTAAACCACTCATCGCGATTGATCTCGCGCTCACCCATGACTTCGATCCTGCCGTGGGCGAGCTCGACGGCGTGGAACTCCTCACTCTTGAGTCCGTACGTCTCGCTGCACCTCAGGAGCAGGCAGAATCGCTGTCCCACGCCAGCGAGATCGTCAACGGCGCGGCAACGGCGTTCGAAGCGGAGCGCGAATCCCGCTCCGTCGACTCCGCGATCGTGGCCTTGCGCCGCCACACCATGAACGTACTTGACGCGGAAATGGAAAAGGTCCGCGCCCGCCACGGTTGCACCGCCGCTGCCGAAGAGGTGGAGTTTGCGCTCCGCCGGATGGTCAAGCAGCTCCTGCACATTCCGACCGTGCGCGCCCGCGAGCTGGCAGCCAACGGACAACAAGACGACTATGTAGCCGCCTTGGAAGCCCTGTACGGCATCCAGGTGGAGCAGCCCCAGGCTCCCGCTACTGCAGAATGCCCCGTGGACCACGAGCAACTCCGCTCCGAAAGCGCCTGACGTCCCAGCCCCCAGCCCGAAGCGGCCGGGGGAACCGATGCTTTCTGAGCGCATCCGGAAAACGAGATCCGGCTAACGAGATCCGATTAGCCGAACGCGTTGATCCCGGTCAGCTCTGCCGACAACGCCCACAGCTTCCTTGCGTCGGCTTTGTCCACCGCGTGGGCGTCGACTCCCTGGTAGCGCGCCAGCGGAGACGCCTTGTCGGTCGGATTGGCAATGTCACAGTCCTCGCAGTAGACACCGCCCATGCCGGCCAAAGCCGGGGACGTCGCCGCCCAAACTGACGTAGCTGCCCCTTGCTCCGGCGTCTTGAAACCTTCGCGCACCTTGCCCTCGGCGTCCATCCAGCCTGCGGCCACCATTTCCTCCTTGGGGAGGTGCCGCTGCAACTCGGTCATGATCCCGCCTGGATGGACGGCGAACGCCCGTACACCGGATTCACGGCCCAGGCGGTCGAGTTCCACCGCAAAGAGGGCGTTGGCTGTCTTTGCCTGCCCGTAGGCCTGCCACTTGTCATAACCGGTGCTGAAATTGAAGTCCTCGAACCGGACCGGTGAGATCTTGTGCCCGGTCGATGACAATGAGACAACGCGCGCATTCCCTGATGCCTCCAACGCCGGCCACAAGGTGTTGACCAATGTGTAGTGCCCCAAATGGTTGGTGGCGAACTGGGCTTCCCATCCCGGCCCGACACGTTGTTCAGGACTGGCCATGATGGCAGCGTTGTTGATCAGGATGTCCAGCTTTTCGTGGCCGGCCAGGTAGCGGGCGGTAAAATCCTTGACGCTGTCCTGATCGGCGAGGTCCATGTGCTCCACGTGGACGGCCCCGGAGAGGCCTGCGTCCGCGAGGACGGAGCGGGCGTGCTCAAGCCGCCTGGCAGGTACCGTTACGTCAGCCCCGGCCGAGACCAGGGCCCGCACGGTCTCCAATCCCAACCCGGAATAGCCTCCCGTTACGATTGCTGTCTTGCCCTGCAGGTTGATCCCGTCAATGACCTCCCTGGCAGTGGATCCGTGCCCAAATCCGGAGCCGATGGGATGCTGCTCTGTCTCTGTCCAATGTTCGCTCATTGCCTGAGCTTCCCAGAGAAGTCTGGGAACGGGCAACGACTAGTAGACGGGCTTTTCGGGCTCGACGTCACGGACCCAGGCGAGGATGCCGCCGTCGAGATGGCTGACGCGGGTGTAGCCTGCCTTCTGCGCGGCCTCCAGGACGGCAGCAGAGCGCGTCCCTGCCTTGCAGTGGAACACGATGTCTTTGTCCTGCGGCAACTCGACCCAGGCCTCGCCTGAAAGAATCCTGCCCTGCGGGATGAGGACCGATCCCTGAATGTTCACGATGCTGTGCTCGCCGGACTCGCGCACGTCCACCAATTCAAAGTCGCGTTCACCAGCTTCCCGCTCTGCCAGCATCCGGGCAAGGTCCTTCGCGGTGACGGTGTGCTCCAGGTCAGTGGCAGCAGCCGGAGTCACCCCACAGAATGCTTCATAATCCATGAGTTCGGTGATGGGCTCCGCTTCAGGGTCCTTGGACACCTTGATTTCGCGCCAGCTGCCGCCAAGGGCATCGAACAGCGCCACACGGCCAAGCAAGGAACGCCCGACGCCGGTAATCAGCTTCACTGCCTCCGTCACCATGAGGGATCCAACGGCGGCACACAACATACCGAAGACTCCACCCTCACCGCATGAAGGCACTGAGCCGGCAGGCGGGGCTTCCGGGTAGAGATCCCGGTAGCTGGGGCCGTGCTCGGCCCAGAAGATGCTGACCTGGCCATCGAAGCGGAAGATGGAGCCCCAAACGTACGGCTTGCCCAAAATCGCGGCGGCGTCGTTTACCAGGTAACGGGTGGCAAAGTTGTCAGCGCCGTCCAGGATGAGATCGTAATCGGCGAACAGTTCCAAGGCGTTCGAGGAGTCAAGGCGGACGTTGTGCAGGACAACATCCACCAGAGGGTTAAGCTCCTCAATGGCCTTCCGCGCAGATTCGATTTTGGGGGTGCCCACGTCCTTGACGCCGTGGATGACCTGCCGCTGCAGGTTGCTGAGGTCTACGTCGTCGTCGTCAACTATTCCCAGGGTTCCTACACCCGCCGCGGCGAGATACAGCAACGCTGGAGATCCCAGCCCGCCGGCACCGATGACAAGAACTTTCGCATTCTTAAGCCTGCGTTGGCCCAGAGCGCCGATTTCCGGAATGATGAGATGCCGGGAGTACCGTTCCACCTCGGCCGGCGTTAGTGCGGCGGCCGGTTCAACGAGGGGCGGCAGGACAGCGGGCGCGGGGTGGGCAGCAAGAATTGAGGCCATACCCCAATGTATGCCTGCCGATGCCGCCCGGTCATATTACCCACCGGTACAGTGGTCATAACTGCAAAGGAAAGGCGGCAGACTGTGGCTGACGGCACACGGGCAAACGATGGAGCACCAGCGAAGCAAGAACGGACTGGTTCGACGCGTTCAGCAAGGTTGCCCCGGGACGAGCGCCGCGCACAGTTGCTTAACGCCGCCTTGGAAGTTTTCGTGTCCAACGGCTTCCATGGTGCCGCCATGGACGAAATCGCCGAGACAGCGCATGTGAGCAAGCCGGTCCTGTATCAACACTTCCCTTCCAAGCGCGAGCTGTACATGGCGCTGCTGGACAGCCACCTGGCTGCCCTGACCGATTTGATGCTCAATGCGCTGAACTCAACCACGGACAACAAAGAGCGTGTGAAGGCAGTTATGCGGGCCTACTACAGGTTCATTGCCGACGACGACCAAGCCCACCGGCTGGTTTTCGAGTCTGACCTCATTAATGACCCCGATGTCAGCTCGCGCTTGGAGACCTTCAACAAAACGTTCGCGGACGCAGTGGCCCATGTCATCGCCGAGGACACCAAGTTGCCCCCTCTGGAGGCGCAGCTCCTGGGCCGGGGACTTGCAGGAATGGCGCAGGTCAGCGCCCGCTACTGGCTCGAAACCGATGGAAACCTCGACCTCGATGTAGCCAGCGATCTGATCTATCGTTTAGCTTGGCGCGGAATCAGTCGATTCCCCAAAGAGTCCTAGGCTACAAATAGAGGACTGACTTAAAACTTGATTGGCTTGGAGGCCTTGCTGTGGAAGTAAAGATCGGCATTCAGAATGTTGGCCGTGAAATCGTGCTCGAATCCGCACTCGATGCTGATGCTGTAGCCAAGATTGTCGGAGAGGCCATCTCCAAGGGTTCGGATCTTCGGCTCACCGACGAGAAAGGCCGCCAGATCATCGTTCCCGGCAGCGTGTTGGGATACGTTGAAATTGGTGCTGAGGAAGTCCGCCGCGTCGGTTTCGGCGCACTCTAGCGGTTCCCGGTTACAGCTGCCGCTAAGGAGTCTCCATGCTTTCACTCGTTGTGGTGGTTCTTGCCACCATCGCTACAGGATTCATCGTGTGGGCAAATGACAAGCGACACGGCAAGTACGGCATTGCATTGCCGGCGGGCGTTTCGACAACCGTCGGCGTGCTGAGCTGGATAGCTTTCATCATGGCCGGCTTTGGTTACCAGCCCGGGCTGACCTGGATCCCCTGGATCCTCCCTATCGTGTTGGGGACGGTTATCGCGATTGCCGTTGTGCTCTTTCTTGGCCGCACGCGCACCCAGCATGACACCGCCGCCCTCACCAAAGCCCTGAGGCTCTAGGGCACTGAGACTCTAAGGCACTGTTCAGTTTTAAACGACGCTGGCCACCACCCCGTGGGTGATGGCCAGCACCGTTTAACCTCTTCTATCCCGTTGAAACTCCCGGGTAGCGATCCGGCTGCGCCAAGGCACCGGACGCGGCCGCGGCCTCGCTCACGGCAGCGGCTGCCGCGATGTCGCGTTGGGTCACCTGGCCGCCTGCGTCATGGGAAACGTAGCGCAAGAACACCCTGTTGTAACGCCAGTCAAGATCCGGGTGGTGGTTCTGTTCCTCGGCGATCCGGCCAATGGCGGCGATAAGCGCCAGGGCGTCGGCCGCCGTCGAGGTTTTGAATACCGTCACGAGGCCGTCCTGGAGCTTCCAGTCCGGAAGGCCCTTGAGGGCGGTCTCCACGGCGATCTGGGTCAATGGCTCTTTCCTGTCAGCCACCACTGCTCCTTCATTGAGAGGAACTCTGCATTTAGAGGAACTCTGCCCGGCCTTCCATGGCCGATGACGCGAGGGCGTGCTCCCGGCGCGGGATTCGGCCAGCCTGCTTGGCCAGCCTACCGGCGATCACTGCGTGTTTGAAGGCTTCACCCATCTGCACGGGGTTCTGCGCACGGGTCACGGCTGTTGCCAGCAGGACAGCATCGCATCCCAGTTCCATGGCGAGCGCGGCATCGGACGCGGTTCCAATGCCGGCGTCGAGCACTACCGGGACAGAGGCCCGGGACACTATCAGTTCGATGTTGTGCGGGTTCAGGATGCCCAGCCCTGTACCAATAGGCGAGCCGAGGGGCATGACTGCTGCGGCACCCAGGTTTTCCAGGCGCAGCGCCAGGACAGGGTCATCATTGGTGTACGCGAAGACCTTGAAGCCGCGGTTCACCAGCTGTTCGGTGGCCTCCACGAGTTCCACCGCATCCGGAAGAAGTGTGTGCTCATCGGCGATGACTTCCAGCTTCACCCAGTCTGTCTCCAGCGCCTCCCGGGCGAGCTCCGCGGTCATCACTGCGTCTTTGGCAGTAAAACAGCCAGCGGTGTTGGGCAGGACCCGAATGTTGTGATCCAGCAGGAGTTGAAACAGTGAGCCTGTCTCGGCCGGTGAGTACCTGCGCATTGCCACAGTGGTCAGTTCCGTTCCTGAAGCCAGAAGGGCTGCTCCCAACCCGTCAAGACTCGGTGCACCACCGGTACCCATGATCAGGCGGGAGCCGAATTCGACGCCGTCGATCACCAAAGCATCTGTGCGGATGTCAGATTTTGCTACTGTCATTTTTTCAGCCTCCCTGGACTGCGGTTACGAGTTCGAGTTCGTCTCCATCGGCGAGCGCAGTCGCGGCCCACTGGCTGCGCGGCACTACCTCGGAATTGCGTGCGACGGCGACACCCAGCTTGCCGCCGTCGGCCGCCTGTCCGCGGTGGTCCAGGATGCGGCCTGTGATGGCGCTGACGAGCGTGCTGACGGATGCGTCATCCGCCACGGCATGAACGGAGCCATTGAGTTTGATGTTCATGGTGTGTCCTTGGTTGCTGGTTGGAGGCGGTGATCCGGCGTTGCCGTAAATCGATCAGGGGTGAAGTTGGACCATCGGGGATCGGCTGACCCGCTGATCAGCCCGCCGACGATTCTGGCGGCCACAGGCGTCAACAGGACGCCATGGCGGAAGAACCCGGTTGCGATTACGAGACCGTCGATGGTGCCCGCGCGCCCGGCAACGCGTCCCAGTAATGGTGCGTTGTCCGGAGTGCCGGGCCGTGCGCGGGCTGTCACTTCCAGCAGTTCCAACTCCGCCACCGCAGGCACCAGGATTTGGGCGTCCCGCAGGAGTTGGTAGACGCCTCCGGCGGAGACTGCATTGGTGGAGGCGGATAGTCCGTCCTCGCGCTGGGTGGCTCCAATCACCACGGTGCCATCGTCCCGGGGCACGATGTAAACGGGCACCCCGCGGACAATACCCCGGATGGTGGATGTGAGGAGGGGCTGGAGGTGGTGGGGGACGCGCAGCCTGAGGATGTCGCCGTAAACGGGCCGCAGGGGCAGACTGAGACCTTCGGGGAGATTACCGATCCTGGCCGCGTCCAGCCCGCAGGCGATCACAGTTTCCGAGGCCTCGACTGCGCCAGAAGCCAGTTCAACCCCGGAGACGCGGTCCCCATCCCAGAGCAAACGGGATGCGTGGAACGGCAGGGCGAAACCGTCCTCCGCTCCGGAAACCCACGTTGCGTCACCTGGTCCGTGGGCTGCCAACCCTTCCATGAGGCATCGTGCAAGCCGCCGCGGGTCCACTTGGTGATCGGCCGGTATGTCGAAGGCACAGGAAATCTGTGGACTCAGCAAAGGCTCACGTTGGCGCGCCTCCCGCAATGACAATGGCTCCACGTGCAGGCCCGCGGCCTGCTGGACTGTGCGGAGGTCTGCGAGGGCGCGGCGGTCGGCGGCGTCGGCACCAACGGCGATTGTCGGCGTCGTGCGGTATCCGGTGGCTGATTCGCCGCCATGGACGCCCCGGATGAAAGCGGGCCACAGTTGGGAGGATTCCAGCATGAGTTCCAGGAGGTGTTCCTCCTGGTAGTGGAGTTCGCTGACCGGAGCCAGCATCCCCGCGGCAGCAAACGTCGCACCGGCCGCGGGGGTGGGATCAATGAGGACCACCGAGCGGCCCTGGCGGCGCGCTTCGTGGGCGATGCCAAGGCCAACGATGCCGCCACCAATCACTGCAACGTCTGCCTGCAAGGGGGTTTGGCCGGATTCTGCCATGTGTTTCCTTCCCTACGCCGGTACTAGCCGGATCAGGTCAAGCGGTCGGCGCTGAAGCCCTCTCAGCCGGACGGTCATATGACGCTGTCACGGCTCCCGCAGTACGTGCCCAGTTTAGAGGAACTACTCTGGTTTCCATGACCCAGCATGATGTCCACACCACTGCCCGCCTTTACTTGTGCACTGATGCCCGCAAACGCCAAGGCGATTTCGAAGACTTCGTCGACGCCGCGTTTGAGGGCGGCGTTGACATCATCCAGCTTCGCGACAAGACGCTCGAGGCCGCTGAGGAGCTTGAGGTACTGGAGGTTCTGCACAACGTCGCCCAACGGCACGGACGGCTGTGGGCCGTCAATGACCGCGCCGATGTTGCCAGTATTTCCGGGGCTCCGGTGTTCCATATCGGGCAAAAGGACATCCCCCTGCCCGCCGCACGGCACCTCCTCCACGACCGCACCGTGATCGGCCTTTCCACCCATACGCCGGAACAGGTTGACGCCGCTATAGCTGCCTCCCCCGGCAGGAGCGGACTGGATTATTTCTGTGTTGGTCCGGTGTGGGCAACGCCCACGAAGCCCGGCCGTGAAGCAGTCGGGCTGGATCTGGTCACATATGCCGCAGAAGCCGTAATGCGCGCGGATGCGGAGACCGTAGGTGGCGTCCTCCTCCCCTGGTTCGCGATTGGCGGCATCGACCTCACCAACATTGAACAGGTGGTGGCTGCGGGAGCGAGCCGGATCGTCGTGGTGCGGGCCATTACTGAGGCGGAGGATCCGACGGCGGCGGCAAAGACTCTGCTGGAAGCGCTCGACGCCGGATAATCACCGCCGGCGCCCTGGCGGCAGCCGAGGATATGCGAAAGTCTCTTAAGCCGTGAGCCCGAGCCCGGACATCCGTCGGCCATGCCGCTCGGCAAGTTCAGCGGTAAGGGCCTTGACTGCAGTGCGGGCATCCCCGCCGCCCTTGAGCAGCGGTCCCAAGTGAGGATGTTCCATGCCCACGCGTTGGGCCTGGGTCAGCGCTTCACCGACGAGGCGGCGGCCCCACAAAGCCAGTCGCGATGCCAGGCGAGGATCATCAGCCAAGGCCCTGCGCAGGAGGACGCGTAATACTTCCGTGGCTTGGTCGGCGGAGGCCACCTTCTGGACAAAGAGTTGCGTCCCGCCGTCGAGGTACGAAGCGACCATGCGGTAAAAGTCCGATGACACGGTGTCGATCACATAGGCCTTCATGACTGATTCAAACCAGTCCGCCGGCTTTGTTCGCTCATGGAAGTGGTCAAACGAGCGCTGGAACGGAAGCATGGCCTCTTCGGCATCGAGTCCCATCTCCGAGAGCCGGCTGCTGATCAAGGCAAAGTTTCCGTAAGCCCCAACGGCAATCTTTGCCAACACTGCCCTGTCGTGCAGGGTGGGAGCGTACCGGGAGTCGAAAGACAGCCGGCCAAACGCCGAGAGCTCGCCGTACGCCATGGCTCCCAGCAGCTCCGAAGAGAGGCGCTGGACGCGAGCATTATCGTCCAAGGAAGTGCTCATGGTCCAAGACTATCCAGCGATTTCGGGCTAACCTGATTTTCGTGTCACATCATCGGATTTCGCCCAACGTCGACGACTCGTCGGACCAGCTCGCAGAGGCATTTGCAGCCCTTCGGACCGAACTGGAGCTCCCAGGCGAGTATCCGGCCGAAGCCGTGGCGGAAGCCAGGAAAGCAGTAGAAAAACACACACTGCCAGAGCGTGACCTCAGGGACATTCCGTTCGTGACCATCGATCCAGCCACGTCCACCGATCTGGACCAGGCCGTATTCATTGAACGGGCCGGCGACGGCTACAAAGTCCTCTACGCAATCGCCGACGTGCCATCCTTTGTTGCTCCCGGCGGGGCGCTCGATGCAGAGACGCGGCAACGGGGACAAACGTTCTACGCTCCTGACGGGAGGATCCCCCTGCACCCGGAAGTGATCAGCGAGAACGCCGGAAGCCTGTTGGCTGGTCAGGACTGCAGCGCCTTCGTGTGGGACTTCGAACTCGACCACAATGCGGAGGTGTCCGCTACGTCGGTGGCCCGTGGCACTGTCCGCAGCCGCGCCAAGCTCAGTTACAAGGGTGCCCAGGAACAGATCGATGCCGGCACAGCCCCAACGGTCCTGAAGCTCCTCAAGGAGGTTGGCCTGAAGCGGGTGGAACTGGAACGGCTGCGCGGTGGCGCCAACCTGAACATGCCGGAGCAGGAAATCGTCCAGGCGACCGGCGGCGGGGGCTACAGGATTGTGGCCGCGCCCTCCCTGCCGGTGGAGGACTGGAACGCGCAGATATCCCTCATGACCGGGATGGCAGCGGCCCAACTGATGCTCGACGGAAAAGTGGGCATCCTGCGCACCATGCCGGCGCCGGATGAACGGTCGCTGCTCCATTTCAAGCGCCAGACCAAGGCTCTGGGGAAACCGTGGGACGGCGAGGTTACCTACGGTGAGTACCTTCGGACACTTGACGCTTCGGATCCCAAACAGCTTGCCATCCTGCACTCGGCAGGCACGCTGTTCCGCGGCGCAGGCTACACGCCTTTCGATGGTGAGCTTCCCCCAAACGTCATCCAGTCAGCCATCGGCGCACCCTATGCTCACACCACTGCCCCTTTGCGCCGACTCATCGACCGCTTTGTCCTGGTGATCTGCGAGGCCCTCAGCAACGGCCACCAGATCCCGGCGTGGGCGCGGGAAGCACTTCCATCCCTGCCTGAGATCATGGCGTCATCCGACCAACTGGCCGGGCGGCTTGAGCGTCTGGCCATGGACACCGTGGAAGCTGCACTCGTCGCGAACCACATCGGCGAGGAGTTCGATGCAGTGGTCATCTCCGGTTCCAAGCCGTCCAATGGGACCACCAATGGCAATGGAAGGGGAAACGGAAACGGCAATGGGCCCTTCGGCATCATCCAGATCGCTGAACCCGCCGTGACAGCCCGGTGTGACGGCGAACTGGAGTCAGGCACCAAGGTTCGGGTGCAACTCCTGAAGGCCGATATCGCCAGCCGCGAGATCCGTTTTACCCTGCTCCCGTGAAGCCCCGCAGCACCCGAACTGCCGCCGATCCGGGCTTTAGGGCTCCCAGAGGATAGACTGACCCTGTAGTAATGGATGCCCGGTCGTTGATTCAGTTAATTTTTGAACTCAACAAGCCCGCCCCTACGCGATCTTGAGATGTGCCCGCTGGTCACCAGTGCCAGTACTTAGATAGCCCGCGATCGGCTTCCACTGGATTAGCTTGCGCGCCCGTTCGTGCTCCGGTACGGCTCCGCCACCCGTTGAGCATGCAGCGCCAATGCCCAAATGAATAAGGAAACTCCCTGTGAGTGAATTGCACACCCATGAAGTCCTGACGGACGCCACCGGCACCGAATCCATCGAGCCCGAGGAAACGATCATCTCTGATGAGACGCCCCACGAGATCGAAGAGAAAACGTTCGCTGACTACAACGTCCGCGCCGACATCGTCGAATCCCTCGCCGACGCCGGCATTACCCACCCCTTCCCCATTCAGGCCATGACGCTGCCCGTAGCCCTCAGCGGCCACGACATCATCGGCCAGGCCAAGACCGGTACAGGCAAGACCCTCGGTTTCGGCATTCCGGCATTGCAGCGCGTGGAAGGCCGGGATGACCCCGGCTACGCCAAGCTGGCCGTCCCCGGCGCACCGCAGGCCCTGGTCATCGTTCCTACGCGTGAGCTTGCGGTACAGGTGGCTAATGATCTCCAGACGGCATCGCGTAAACGCAACGCCCGCATCGCCACGATCTATGGTGGCCGCGCCTACGAGCCACAGGTTGACGCCCTGCAGAAGGGTGTCGAGGTAGTTGTTGGCACGCCAGGCCGTTTGATTGACCTCTACAAGCAGAAGCACCTCAGCCTGAAAAACGTCAAAATGGTGATCCTGGACGAGGCCGACGAAATGCTGGACCTCGGCTTCCTGCCGGACGTGGAAACACTCATCGCAGGTACGCCGGCCGTGCGCCAGACCTTGCTCTTCTCTGCCACCATGCCTGGCCCGGTCATCGCGATGGCCCGCCGCTACATGACGCAGCCCACCCACATCCGCGCTGCCGACCCGAACGACGAAGGCCTCACCAAGCGCGACATCCGCCAGCTCATCTACCGTGCCCACAGCATGGACAAGACCGAGGTAGTGGCCCGCATCCTCCAGGCCCGCGGACGCGGCCGCACCATTATCTTCACCAAGACGAAGCGCACAGCTGCCAAGGTCGCGGAGGAACTGGTCGACCGCGGATTTGCCGCTGCTGCGATCCATGGTGACCTTGGCCAAGGCGCCCGCGAGCAGGCTCTCCGTGCTTTCCGCAACAACAAGGTGGACGTCCTGGTTGCCACGGACGTTGCCGCCCGTGGCATCGACGTTGATGACGTTACGCACGTTATCAACTACCAGTGCGTGGAAGACGAAAAGATCTACCTGCACCGCGTGGGCCGTACCGGCCGAGCCGGCAACAAGGGAACCGCCGTCACTTTCGTCGACTGGGACGACATGCCCCGCTGGGGCCTGATCAACAAAGCACTGGGGCTCAGCGTTCCCGAGCCGGTTGAAACCTACTCCTCCTCCCCCCACCTCTACAGTGACCTCGACATTCCCGAGGGCACCAAGGGCCGCCTCCCGCGCAACAAGCGTACGCTTGCCGGTGTCGATGCCGAGGTCCTGGAGGACCTGGGCGAAACAGGCAAGAAGAACTCCCGTTCCGGCGGTTCATCCCGTGACGGTGGACGCGATGGTGGCCGTGGCAGGGACGGCGGACGTGGCCGTGGAAACACAGCCAAGTCCAGCGAAGCCAACTCTGAATCCAACGGTGAGGGCGGACGCAACCGTACCCGCCGCCGTCGTACATCCGACGCCGATGCGGCCCCTGCTGCCGGTTCCTCCGAAACCCGCACCGCGACCGGCGAAAATGCCGAGAAGCCGGCCCGCACGCGCCGTACCCGCACGCGCCGTCGTAACGGCKAAGTGGTTTCCGGCGAGACTGCTGGCGCCCAGCCCGGCAACTCCGAGGCCTAAAGTCCTCAATGACTGATACTGTTTGGGCGCCGGACGGCGGCAATCTGGTGGTGCACGCGGACAACGCGGAATTCCTCCCGACGCTGCCGGACGGCGCCTTCACACTCATTTACGTGGACCCGCCCTTCAACACAGGCCGGGTCCAACGCCGCCAGGAAACACGCATGGTCCGCAACGCGGACGGCGACGGCGACCGCGTCGGGTTCAAAGGACGCTCCTACGACACCATCAAGGGTGCCCTTCACAGCTACGATGACGCCTTCAGCGACTACTGGTCCTTCCTGGAACCCAAGCTCGTAGAGGCCTGGCGGCTCCTTGCCGACGACGGCACGCTGTACCTGCACCTGGACTACCGCGAGGTGCACTACGCCAAGGTGATGCTGGACGCCATCTTTGGCCGGGAGTGCTTCCTCAACGAGATCATTTGGGCCTACGACTACGGCGCCCGGGCCAAGAACCGCTGGCCCACCAAGCACGACAACATCCTGGTGTATGTAAAGAACCCTGCGAAGTATCACTTCGACAACGCTGAAGTGGACCGCGAACCCTACATGGCCCCCGGTCTGGTCACGCCTGCCAAACGCGAGCGGGGAAAACTTCCCACGGACGTCTGGTGGCACACCATCGTTTCGCCCACCGGCAGGGAAAAGACCGGCTACCCGACCCAGAAACCCGAAGGCCTGGTGCGCAGGATCGTCTCTGCCTCAAGCCGCGAGGGCGATTGGTGCCTGGACTTTTTTGCTGGATCAGGAACCCTCGGCGCTGTTGCCGCCAAGCTGGGCCGCAACTTCGTCTGCGTGGACCAGAACGAGCAAGCCATCGACGTCATGCGGAAGCGCCTTGGCGCCAAGGCCGTCTTCCACAGCAGGGGGCCTTTGCCGGAAGGCGCGGTGGACCAGCCGGAAGGCACCCTGGGTCAGGCAGTGCCCTTCACGAATGCCTGATTAGCCGCGGCGATCCTGACCAGGGGCACATCCATCAGCGAACAACCGTGCTGCCGGTTGCCAGTTCCTCGATCTTTGCCAGGACGTCCGGGGATGTCAGGTTCTCTCCCAGCCGATTCGGTTTGCCCGCTCCGTGATAGTCGGATGATCCCGTGATGAGCAGCCCGTGCTCCGACGCCATGTTGCGAAGGAACCCGCGTCCTTCTTCCGGGTTGTCGCGGTGTTCAATTTCCAGGCCAAGCAGTCCGGCGTCGATCATCTCCCGGTACGTCCGCTCCCCCACGATCCGTCCCCTCGCCGAAGCCACCGGGTGCGCGAAGACCGGCACGCCTCCGGCGGCACGGACAAGCTCGACGGCGATAGCGGGATCGGGCGCGTAGTGCTGCACGAAATATCGCGAATGCGAGGTGAGGATCGATGTGAAGGCTTCCGAGCGGTCCGCGACCACACCGGCAGCAACCAAGGCATCCGCGATATGCGGGCGGCCCACTGTAGCGCCAGGAGCCACATGGTGAATGACGTCATCCCACGTCAGAGGATAATCCTCGGACAACAGGGTGACCATGCGTTCAGCGCGCGTGAGCCGCGCGTCCTTTGACTTGGTGATCTCTTCAAGAAGCCCGGGGTGGGAAGGGTCATGCAGGTAGCTCAACAGGTGCACGCTGATCCCCTGCTCCGTCCGGCATGAGATCTCCATTCCGGGAACAAAAGTGACTCCGTGCTCCTTGGCAGCGGCAGCAGCCAACTCCCACCCATCAGTGGAGTCGTGGTCCGTCAACGCAATGACATCCAGGCCTGCAGCTGCGGCCGAAATTATCACCCCGGCGGGGGTCTCGGTTCCATCGGAAACATTCGAGTGCGTATGCAGGTCTATCCTCACTTTCCCAGCCTATGGGATGCGGACCGCCTTGGGGTGTTGCGCCGTTGGCCTCCTCACGAAACTGGTGGGACGATGTAACGGTGAATGATGCCGAAAACACCCCGTACGCGGAATCCACAGATTCCCAGCCCCTGCAAGAACGCGTCAACAACCGTTCGCAGCGGCCCACATCCGATGCCTTCAAGGCATTCATGGCCAGCAACTGGGCGCCCGCACCGCAGGTAACCCACGCTCGTGATGCCGTCGCAGACCACGCTGCCCGCCGCCGTCGTGCAATTTCTGAACTGTTCAAGGGCGAACGGCTCGTTATCCCGGCCGGTCCGCCCAAGGTCCGCTCAAACGACTGCGACTACCGCTTCCGCCCCCACTCCGGATTTGCCCATCTCACCGGGTTGGGCCTGGACCACGAGCCGGATGCCGTTTTGATCCTGGAACCGGTGGGTGAAGGAAAGGGCGACGACGGCGGTCACCACACTGCGACGCTGTACTTCCGTCCCTTGGCGGGCCGCGATACCGAGCAGTTCTACGCCGACTCCAGGGCCGGTGAATTCTGGATTGGCGCACGGCCCACGCTGGCAGAATTCAAAGCCCGCCTGGGTCTGCCCACGGCGCACATTTCCGAACTTGAACTTGCCATCACCAAGAACGTGGGCGCCCCCGAAATCGGCGGCATCTCCATCCGCCTGGTCCGCAAGGTAGATGAGAACATCGATGCTTTGGTGGACACTGCCCGTTACAACACGGCAAAGGATCCTGAGAACCTTGACCTGGGCGAGCTCGATGCTCTGGACGAAAAGCTCAGTGAAGCACTCTCCGAACTCCGCCTGATCAAGGACGAGTGGGAAATCGAGCAGATGAAGATCGCCGTTGACGCCACCGCGGAAGGCTTCGCCGACGTCGTGCGGGCCCTCCCACGTGCTCTGACGCACCAGCGCGGCGAACGCGTGGTGGAAGGGGCGTTCTTCGCCCGTGCCCGCGAGGAAGGCAATGAACTCGGCTACGACACCATTGCAGCCTCCGGCAACAACGCCACAGTGTTGCACTGGACCCGCAACTCAGGAGCGGTCAACGCTGGTGAACTCCTGCTGCTGGATGCAGGAGTGGAGGCTGATTCGCTGTACACAGCAGATGTCACGCGGACCCTGCCGGCAAACGGCACCTTCACCGAGGTGCAGCGCAAGGTCTACGAAGCTGTCCTGGATGCTGCTGACGCGGGGTTCGCCGCCGCACGGCCGGGCGTGAAATTCCGGGACATCCACACGGCAGCCACCACGGTCCTTGCTGAGCGCCTCGCTGAATGGGGTCTCCTCCCTGTCTCTGTTCAGGAAGCCATCAGCCCCGAAGGCCAGCAGCACCGCCGCTGGATGCCACACGGCACCAGCCACCACCTCGGCCTGGACGTACATGACTGCGCCCAGGCCAAGCGCGAACTTTACCTTGATGGAATCCTCACGGAGGGCATGATCTTCACGATCGAGCCAGGCCTGTACTTCAAGAACGAAGACTTGGCTATTCCCGCCGAATACCGTGGCATCGGTGTCCGCATCGAGGACGACATCCTCATGACGGCAGACGGCCCCGTGAACCTGAGCGCGGCATTGCCACGCAAGGCCGACGACGTCGAGTCCTGGATGGCCGGCATCTATCAGGAAGCCGCGGGCTAGCCTCCGCAAAGGCCCCCTCAGGCGACAACAGCACAAAGGGAAGGCCACTGGATCGATATCCGGTGGCCTTCCTCTTTGCGCTTCTTTTGAAGTTATTGCTTCTGGGAGTCGTCCTTCCCAGGCTGCTGTTCCTCGTGCCGTGGGGCATTCTGGCCCTCCGTGACCCGGACGCCGTACTGGGGGCGGCCATCGGGCAGGTCCGGATAGCGCACCGGTGACGGCGTAGGGTTCTGTACAGGCTGCGCTGCCTGCGCAGCAGGAGCCTGCGCGCCGGAAGCATCGGATTCGGTGGCCTCCGGTCCGCGCTGGCCATAGGGATCGTTCCAAGTGGCAGGACGGTCAGGTGCCTGGCCGGGCTGCTGGAAGGGCGCGTTTGGCGGACTGTAATTTTGTGCTTGTCCGGTGGCAGCCTGGGCGGAATTCATGGGCAGTTGGTGGAGCAACCGGCGGGCTTCGTGGGCTGCCTCGATGGCAACAATGACATCGTAGTTGGTGGCGACCACCTGGCTTGTGGACGTGAAGTCGCGCTTGCCGCGCTGAGTGGCGTAGGTRGCGATGCCGAACAGCATGAAGAACGCTGCACCCATGAGCACGGAGGTGATGATCGAGAACGTGCCGCCACCGGGCGTGAAGAAGGAGAGCATGACGCCGACGAAGAGGCCGAACCACATGCCGCTCAAAGCACCGGACAGGGCAACGCGTGGGTAGCTCAGCCGACCGGTTACCCGCTCCACCATCTTGAGGTCGTTGCCCACGATCGACACCAAGTGGACGGGGAACTGCTGGTCCGCGAGGTAGTCCACCGCCTTTTGGGCATCCAAATATGAGGTGTACGAGCCAACAGTGTCACCTTGGGGTACGCTGCGGGATTCCTCAACGGCTTTGGGAGCACCAAAAATGTTAGACATAGCCCCATTGTGTCGCATGTAGATGTGAAGCGGCTGGAATTCAGCTAAAAGAGAGCAGACTCGGTAGCCTGTAGACATGAGCACACATCCCTCACGCGTCTTTGTCGCGCGTCTGCTCGGCTTGGACGTTTTCGACCCCCTGGGCGATCGTTTGGGCCGGTTGCGCGACGTCGTCGTGCTCTCCCGGGGGACCCGCGGCGCCCCGCACGTTGTTGGCATCGTGGTGGAAGTGCCGGGCAAGAAGCGGGTATTCGTACCGATGACCCGCATCACCTCCATCGACCAAACCCAGATCATCTGCACGGGCCTGGTGAACCTGCGTCGTTTCGAACAACGGGGCGCTGAAACACTCGTGGTAGCGGAAATGTTTGATCGCCGCGTCACCCTTGCCGATGGCAGCGATGCAACGATCGAGGACATCGCGATGGATCAGCATCGGTCCAAGGACTGGTTCGTCAGCAAGCTCTTCGTCCGTCGCGGGCATTCCTTGTCGCCCCTGAGCAGGCTCCGCCGCAACGAAACCCTCATCATTGACTGGGCGGACGCGCAGACAGGCGGGCATAACGAGCCTCAGGCGGCCACGCAGTTTGTTGCAACGCACGAAGACCTCAAGCCCGCCGACTTCGCCGAAGCCCTGCAGGAGATGAGCGACAAGCGCCGTTTCGAAGTGGCCAGCGAACTTCAGGACGAACGGTTGGCAGACGTACTCCAGGAGCTCCCCGAGGACGATCAGGTGGAGATCCTCTCCGCGCTGGACGTGGAACGGGCCGCCGACGTCCTGGAGGAAATGGATCCCGACGACGCAGCCGACCTCCTCGCCGAACTCCCCTCCGCCCAAGCGGAAGAACTGCTCCAACTCATGGAGCCCCAGGAAGCCGAAGACGTCCGGCGTCTTTTGGAGTACGACGAAGACACTGCAGGTGGCCTCATGACACCCGTGCCCGTCATCCTGCCTCCTGAAGCCACGGTCGCCGAAGCGCTTGCGCACGTTCGCCGCGAGGAACTCTCCCCTGCCCTGGCGTCCTCCATCTTCATCACACGGCCTCCGCTGGAAACCCCCACCGGCCGGTTCCTGGGCGTCGTCCACATACAACAACTCTTGCGCTTCCCTCCGCCTGAACCGCTGGGCAACCTGGTTGATAAGAACCTTGAGCCGTTGTCGGACCAGGCGCACATCAGCGAAGTAGCCCGGACCCTGGCCACGTACAACCTCAACTCGCTCCCCGTCGTCGACGACGACGGCCGCCTTGTGGGGGCGGTGACTGTTGATGACGTGTTGGATCACCTGTTGCCCGATGACTGGCGCGCTCACGAGGACGACGCCCCTATAAGGAAACTTGGAGGCCGCATTGGCTGATATAAACGTCACCCGATCCCCCAGGTCCACTGGACGCACAAACAATCCCGGCAGCCTTGACACGCCGCTAAGCGGGCGTCAGCGCATACTGCCCAAGTTCTCGCCCAACCCCGATGCTTTCGGCAATGCCACCGAGGGTTTCGCCCGGTTCATGGGCACGCCGCAGTTCCTCGTCTACATGACGATCTTCTGTCTCTTCTGGCTGGCCTGGAATACGTTTGCGCCCACGGAGTGGCAGTTCGACCGCGTCGAGCTGGGCTTCACGCTCCTGACGCTCATGTTGTCGCTCCAGGCCTCCTACGCCGCGCCGCTCCTGTTGTTGGCCCAAAACCGCCAGGACGACCGCGACCGCGTCTCGCTGCAGCAGGACCGCCAGCGCGCCGAGCGGAACCTCTCAGACACTGAATATCTGACCCGTGAATTGGCTTCCCTGCGAATCGCACTTCGCGAAGTAGCCACACGCGACTACGTCCGCGCCGAACTCCGCAGCCTGTTGGAGGACATCATCGATGCCCAGGAGGAACTGCGGGAGAACGAAGCCGCCGCAGAGGGCAGCGAGTCTCCGGCCGACAAGGTCAAGGAGAAGCTCAAGGAGAAACGGGACAAGTCGCGTGGACCCCGTACGCAGCAGATCCCCAAAGTACGCCCGCAGCGTCCGGGGCCCCAGCACTCCAGCGCGAAGCCGGCCCCTCCCGAAAATCCTGAAAGCCGAGCGTAACCCATGAGCACCCCATCCGCCGAGGCACTTAACGCTGCCCTGGCAACCGTCATTGACCCTGAGTTGCGGCGTCCAATCACCGAACTTGGCATGGTGGAGTCGGTGGCGGCCAACGACGACGGCACCGTCCACGTAGCAGTGCTGCTCACGATCGCCGGCTGCCCACTCCGCGACACCATTACGGCAGATGCCACCACTGCGTTATCAGGCATCGCAGGCGTCACCGGTGTTGACGTGGAGCTGAAGGTCATGACTCCCGCCCAGCGCGAGGCCCTGAAGGAACAACTGCGCGGTCCCGGTGGTCAGCGGGGCATCCCTTTCGCCAAGCCCGGGTCCTTGACGAAGGTCTACGCGGTAGCGAGTGGAAAAGGCGGCGTGGGCAAGTCTTCGGTCACCGTCAACCTTGCCTGTGCCTTGGCCGCCCAGGGCCTGCGGGTGGGCATTGTGGACGCCGACGTACACGGCTTCTCCGTCCCGGGGCTCATGGGCATCACACAAAAACCGACGCAGGTGGACGACATGATCCTGCCTCCTGTGGCGTACGGGGTGAAGGTCATATCAATTGGCATGTTCGTCGCGGGTAACCAGCCCGTGGCCTGGCGTGGTCCCATGCTGCACCGGGCCTTGGAGCAGTTCCTCACGGACGTCTACTTCGGTGACCTCGATGCCCTTTTCCTTGACCTGCCTCCCGGAACAGGGGACATCGCAATTTCCGTGGCCCAGCTGCTCCCAAACGCCGAAATCCTCGTGGTAACCACCCCGCAGGCAGCCGCCGCGGATGTCGCCGAACGCGCCGGAACCATTGCCACCCAAACCGGCCAAAAGGTTGCCGGCGTCATCGAGAACATGTCCTTCTTGGAAATGCCCGACGGCGGTCGCATGGAATTGTTCGGAAGTGGCGGCGGTGCCGTCCTGGCTGAGCGGTTGAGTGCTGCTGTGGGCAACGACGTACCCCTTCTCGGCCAGATTCCCTTGGATATCCGGTTGCGTGAGGGCGGAGATGCCGGAAAACCTGTAGTCCTTGCCGCGAGCGAGACTGCTGCTGCGAAAGCGCTGGAAGGCATTGCCGGGATGTTGGCCACTCGTCCACGGGGATTATCCGGGATGCCACTGGGAATCCAGCCGCGCTGACCGTCCTGGATTTCGGGAGAGCCTTCGAAAGGGCTTTGGCAGGCTAAGTAGCTTCGGTATCGAAAGGCGCAGCCTCGCCCTCGGCGAGCCGCTCAATAATCCGGGCCGGAGCCTTGGGCGTCGTATCCACCACTGCCGCCGCAGCTGTTGCAGCAGCAGCCGGCGCGCCGGCGTTGACGGGCTTGGAATCATCGTCAAGCAACGCATCCTTGATGATGCGCCGCGGATCGTACTGGCGGGGATCGTACTTCTTCCAGTCGACCTCATCGATGTCGATGCCGACTTCTTCCTTGATCTGCTCACGCGCGCCCGAGGCCATCCGGCGGACTTCCTTCACCAGGTTGGCGAGCTTTTGAGTGTATTCGGGCAAACGGCTGGGACCGATGACGAGTACGCCGATAATCAGAAGGAGTATGAACTCCGGGCCGTTGATTCCAAACACGCTACGAAGATTACCTTGTCTGTGGTGCCGGTCATAAACCAGCGGGACGGAGCAGTGTCCGGAGGCCGCGGATCATCCGTTCGGACCACGTCTCGGAGGCTTGCGGAGCTTTCGTGCTGATCATGGAGTCCCCTGCACGAACCAACTCGGGAACGGCGTCGTCGGCTACATCTGCCGGCAAGTCCGATGCATAGCTGAGGACGGCCGTCGAGGTCCTGTATACGGCCTCCCACGGGGTCCCCTGGGTGACAGAGAGCTGGGCCGATGGCGAGCGTCCAGTGAGCGCCATGTCTGAAGTCTGCAGGTGCTCTTCCACAACAGTGGCGTAATGGTCCTTGCTTTCCAGCCGGAGTTCTACTGCCGGGTGGCCGTTGTACATGGTGGCCTTGGCTGAGACCACGTGGAAGCCCAGACCACCAAGTTCAGGACACGCCCATCCCTGGTCCCGCAGGGCATCCAACTGCTCAGAGTTCAAGTTCACCGGTGTGCCGGCTCGGAAGTCCGGCGTTGCCACGAACTCCGGCCTCGTCATCAGTTCTGCCGGGCCGCCGGTGAGTGCACTGGAAAGGGACGAGGCATCGTTGCCTGCACGGATGCTTGCTTGTGGCGCGGTATCACCTGCCACCACATAAGCGGCAACCGCCAGTGCACCTGCACTTACCGTAAGAGTACCGGCGGCCAGGCCGGCAATCCGAAGGCCGCGCCACGCACCACCCTCGCTAGCACCACTCCTGGTCCGGGAATTTGCGACCGGCGGGGCCTGCTCATTCGCGAGTCGTTGGGTGTGCTGGAGCAAACGCGTCGTAAGGTCCTGACTGGCTTCGGGCACCGCTGCTCCGCGAAGCCGTTCAAGATATTGCCGCTCCCGGTTCAGGGCAGCACGGCACTCGGGGCAATGCCGTAGGTGCTCAGGGTTCCGGGTGTGGCGAAGGGCAGCCAGTTTGTAACGTGCAGCCAGTTTGCGACGTGACAGGGCACCCGGACGAATGTGGCGTCGAGGCATCGACTACCTAAAGAATGCTGGCGATGCGAGGCATCTTCAGGCGGGGCTTGCGGGCCTCGGCCGGGCGTGGGTCACGGTGGGCGAGCTTCTCCCGCAGCATGGTGCGGCCGCGGTGGATACGGGACCTGACAGTGCCCAGCTTCACGCCCAGCGCCTCCGCCACTTCGTCGTAAGACAATCCTTCAAGATCGCACAGAACAACGGCAGCCCGGAAATCCGGTGGCAATTCTTCCAACGCACGCTGAACGTCAAGGTCCAGATTGTTGTGCTCGAAGCTCTGCTCCGGGCCTGGCTCACGGCCCGGCAGGCGCGACTCGGCGTCCTCGGCAAGGGCGTCAAAGCGGATTCTGCTCTTACGACGTGCCTGATCCAGGAAAAGGTTGGTGGTAATACGGTGCAGCCACCCATCCAGGGTTCCTGGCTTGAAGTTTTCCAGTGAACGGAAAACCCTGACGAAGACCTCTTGGGTGAGGTCCTCGGCGTCGAACTTGTTTCCGGTCAGGCGGTAGGCAAGGCGGTATACCTTGGCGGAGTGGTTGGCGACCACATCCTCCCAGCTGGGCATGACCCAGTCTGTAACGGCCTCAAGGCTCTCCGATGTCTGGACTGGCGCAGCATGCGATGCCGGCATCGTCCACTCCCCTCAAACTGTGGTTCACCGTACTTGTCCGGTGCCGCCCACCACGTGGATGACCGGATCAATATCATCCCAAGTTTTTCTGGGAATTTCCTGACTAAGGCACAATTTCCACGCAAGGCGAAATCCTGCTGCAGACACAATCCCGGGACGGCTGCGAACACAGGGTTTGCAGCACCGGACACAGTAGGCTGGTACAGACACCCCTACGCGCGGAAAGCGAACCCTTCATGAGTGCCGACAAGTCAACCAGCTGGTCCTATGCAGAAGATCTGCCTGCTGAGGATGACGTCTTGTTGCGCGCCCGGGAGAGGTCCTTCGAGTTGGGGGTTAAACCCATCAGCCCGGGCGTTGGCGCGGTGTTGACGGTCCTTGCCGCGGCTTCAAAGGCACAGACAGTAGTTGAGGTTGGTTCAGGCGCCGGAGTCTCAGGAGTTTGCCTGTTGAGGGGTCTGGGTCCACAAGCCGTCCTGACCACCATCGACGTCGACGTTGAACACCTCAAGGCCGCCCGCGAAGCCTTTCTGGAATCCGGCAGCCCCGCCAACCGGACCCGGACCATCTCCGGCAGGGCCGCCGACGTCCTCCCGCGCCTCACGGACTCCGCCTATGACCTTGTCTTCATCGACGCCGACAAGCCCAACTTCCCCCGCTACGTTGAACAAGCTGTCCGCTTGCTCAAGACGGGTGGCACCTTGGTGATCAACGACGCCCTGGATAAGGACCGCGTCTCAAATCCAGCAGCCCGCGACTCCACCACCGTGGTTCTTCGGCAAGTTGGCAAATCCATTCGCGACGACGACCGCTTGGCCTCTGCGATGCTTCCCACGGGCGATGGACTTCTGGTGGCTGTCAAAAAATAGGCAATTGCCATTTAGCGGACATTCTTAAAGAACAGCACCCAAGAAAGACGCTGCTGCTTAAACAAAAGCAGGGCTCCGGCTCTCGCCGGGCCCTGGTCTTTTGAATCCAGCCTGCCTATGAATCTATTCGGTAACGCCTACAAGGCATTCCTTGAGGTTCTCCGCCTCCGCGGCATTGAGCTCGACTACAAGCCGTCCTCCGCCTTCGAGCGGCACACGCATGATCAGGCTGCGTCCCTCTTTGGTTACTTCCATAGGGCCGTCGCCAGTACGTGGTTTCATAGCCGCCATTAGGAAAATCCCCTCCATTTGTCCCAAGTCACGCCCAACCCGGCCGGGCTGGATCCGCTTCGCAATTGCAGCCGGCGGCACCGCTTGGGAGGCCGCCTTGGCCGGGCACTTTTAGGTGCTTTTGTCCTTGCTCGTATTCCATTATCCCGTACTTACCCGTCCGTAGCGAATCAATGGACTAATTACCCCGACACGGAACAAAGACACTTCCCGACGGCGGGTGGTCCGGTTATGGCGGATAGTCTCCGCCTCCCGGCAATGGCGCCCAGGCCCAAAGCCACACCACCCAGACGATCTGCAGGAGGACAAACATGACCACGACGGTTCCTCTGTATGCCTTGGACTTGGACAGCAGCGCTGCACCCAGGGCAAGCGGGAAAAGGGGAAGGAGCATCCGGAAAGTACTGGTCTGGGGATACAGGAACACCAGCAAATAGCCCATGTAGCAGGCGCACCAAAGCCGCATTTCCGTTCCCAGTGCCCGGACAGGCTTTGAAACCATCAGCAGCACGAACAAACCGACGAAGACGAAGGGCGCCAACACGCCAAGAGCCGGACCGAACAGCATCCTTCCGGTATCGAACCACGGTTTGAAGGGCACCAGGTCATGACCGCGCCAGGCGGTTTCCGTACGCGTGTAGGCGCTTGGATCCCCCGTGACCGCCCAAGCCATAGCCGGCCAGGCCAGGGCTCCGAGTCCGGTTGCCAGCGCCAGGGTGCCCAGGGACAGGAGTTCTGGCGTGGACGAAGCCATTGCCCGGGGCTGGTCATCGACGTCGGATGGCCTCAAGCGCTGCCAGATCCGCCAAACCAGGAGGAGGCCCAGCATCGCGGCGAACGGGACTCCAGTGGGCCTGGACAAACACATCAACAGCACTACCGGTATGGCTGCCAAGTAGCGTCGCCGGACCACCAGGAGAAGCGAGCCGGACAGCAGCAGGAGGTTCAACGATTCTGCGTAGGGCACCTGGAGAATTGGCGACACCGGGAATGTCGACACGAAGATGACGCCCCACATTGCGGTACGCCGGCTGGCCGCTTCCCTGAACAGTTTGAAGATCACCAAGGCAGCACCGAGGCCTGCAATCATTGCTATGGCGGTGAGGGACTGCAGAGTCCCGAGGCCCGTGACGGCATTGAGTCCCCGCCCCAGGAACGGGAACAGGGCATAGAAGGCCCAGGCATTCTCCTTGACTACCCCGTTGGCATCCACCGGAAGCAGGGAAGGATAGCCGTTGTCCGCAACCTGGGCATACCAGCGTCCATCCCAGATAGTGATGAAGTTCCAGTAGTCCGGCGCGGGTGGGAACCATGGATTCACTCCCTGATGAACGGCAGCCGCCATGAAGATACAGGCACTGACCACCCGGGCCACTACAAAAACCAAGGAAACCTGCAGCCACCAAGGCCAACGTGCCATCCGGGCTCCCGCGGCGGAGATACCCCGCGAAAGGCGCGCGGTGGGTCCCTCCCCGCCAAAACGGGTAGGTGCAGGGGTGCTCACAGTGTGGTCCGCTTGGCGTCGCCATCCTCAAGCTTTGATTGGACCAAGGCACTGAGTCTCTCGATCTCGCGGTCCTTGGCTACCAGTTGGTCGCGCAGCTCATCAAGGACCTGGTCCACCTGGTCCATGCGGTAACCGCGCAACCCCAGTGCAAAGCGCACGGCGTCGATGTCCGTGGCTGCAGCCTTCTCCGGGAGCAGCACGGGAGGCAAATTGGGCAGGGAGTCATCCAGCCCCGCTCCCACGGAGTCGCCACGGATGATGCCGGAACCAAAATACAATGCGGCACCAATGAGGACAATCGCGACAAACACCAGGAAAAAGCTCACAGCCACCATCGTGCCAGAAACAGCCGCCTACTCCGGGCGCTGGTTTCCGTTGGTGGTGGCGGGAAGCGGAGCACCATGCAACACCCGGTGGACGGCATCGGCAGGGTCATCCACCAGTTGGATCAGGTCCAGGTCCTTTTCGGACACCATTCCTTCAGCAACCAAAGTGTCCCGGATCCACTCAATCATTGGACCCCAGAAGCGAACACCCAACAGCACAATCGGGAACGATGTCACCTTGCGTGTCTGCACCAGGACCATTGCCTCGAAGAGCTCGTCCAGGGTTCCAAGTCCGCCGGGCAAGACGACGAAGCCCTGGGCGTATTTCACGAACATGGTCTTGCGGGCAAAGAAGTACCGGAAGTTGATGCCCAGGTCCACCCATTGGTTCAGGCCCTGCTCGAACGGCAACTCAATGCCCAGTCCGACAGATACGCCGTTGCCTTCCACAGCACCCTTGTTGGCGGCTTCCATGGAGCCGGGGCCGCCACCGGTGATCACGGCGACTCCGGCTTCGGCGAGCTTGCGCCCTACATCCACTGCCATCTCGTAGTACTCGGTTCCCGGTTTGGTACGGGCTGAACCGAAAACACTGACTGCCGGACCAATATCGGCCAATGCCCCAAAGCCCTCAACGAATTCGCTCTGAATCCTCAGGACGCGCCAGGGATCGGTGTGGATGAACTGCCCGGCACCGCTCGTGTCCAGCAAGTGCTGATCGGACATTCCCTTGTCTGCCTGTTTGCGTCGCAGTTCCAAAGGGCCCTTGTGCTTGGCCGGTGCAATCTCCGAAGGCAGGGGCACGTGGACGCCCGCGACGTGGCCATTCGCGTCCGGGCTGGGAATCGGGTGCTGGCTAATGCTCATTGCCCAAGGCTAGCGCGGATGAATGCAAGCGAAGACGCTACGACGCGGTTCTTGCATTGCAGTCTGGTATATCGCTGGAGGGCAGGTTTCTGTTCAGTCACGATCTGGAGGAACTTGCCGTGACCGTGGTCATAATTGTGTCTTTGTTCGCTAGATTCGTCCTATGACTACTCAAGTGTCCGGCGATGCGCTCGTCTCCCTGAACAGCGTCAACAAACACTACGGTCAATTGCACGTCCTCAAAGACATCAACCTCCAGGTTCGGAAGGGTGAAGTCGTCGTGGTCATCGGGCCGTCCGGCTCCGGTAAGTCCACGTTGTGCCGTGCCATCAACCGTTTGGAAACGATCGACGACGGCGACATCGCGATCGACGGGAAGAAGCTCCCGGAAGAAGGCAAGGAACTCGCCCACCTGCGTGCCGACGTCGGAATGGTCTTCCAGTCCTTCAACCTRTTCGCCCACAAGACGATCCTTGAGAACGTCACGCTGGGACCGATCAAGGTGAAGGGCGTTGCCAAAGGCACGGCAGAAAGGGAGGCAATGGCCCTCCTGGAACGTGTCGGCGTCGGCCACCAGGCTCCCAAGCTCCCCGCGCAGCTCTCCGGTGGCCAGCAACAGCGTGTGGCCATTGCCCGCGCGCTTGCCATGAAGCCCAAGGTGATGCTGTTCGACGAGCCCACCTCGGCGCTGGACCCCGAAATGATCAACGAGGTCCTGGACGTCATGATCCAGCTGGCAAAGGAAGGCATGACCATGATCGTGGTTACCCACGAGATGGGTTTTGCCCGCAAGGCAGCCGACCGCGTCGTGTTCATGGCCGATGGCCAGATCGTGGAAGATTCAACACCCGAGGAATTCTTCACCAATCCGCAGAGCAACCGCGCCAAGGATTTCCTGTCCAAGCTTCTGACCCACTAGCTCCCTGCTGACCCGCATCCAGGCCCGCACGGACCGCATCCAGGCCGTACGCCGGCCAACCAATGAAAGGAATGTCATGAAGAAGGCTTTTATTACCCGGAGGAAATCTCTCCTGGTGGCCGCTTCGGCTGCACTGGCCCTCTCGCTGAGCGCCTGCGGTGGAGGCAGTGGCACCACCACTCCGCCCGTTGCCTCGGCGACCTTCGACGCCGGCACCACGATGGCGAAGTTGAACCAGGCCAAGAAGATCACCATTGGTACCAAGTTTGACCAGCCGCTGTTCGGCCAGAAGGGCCTGGACGGCAAGCCTGTGGGCTTCGACGTCGAAATCGGCAAGGCCATCGCTGCCAAGCTCGGAATTGAACCTGACAAGATCGAATGGGTGGAAACTGTTTCCGCCAACCGTGAACCGTTCATCGAGCAGGGCCGCGTTGACATCGTCATTGCCACCTACACGATCAACGATGCCCGCAAGCAAAAGGTCGCATTCGCGGGCCCGTACTACGAAGCCGGTCAGGCTCTGCTGGTGAACAAGGACGATAACTCCATCACCAAACCCGAGGACGTCAAGGGCAAGAAGGTCTGCTCTGTAACGGGTTCCACCCCGGCTAAGACCATCGTCGAAAAGTACGGTGCCGAACTGGTCCCGGCCGCAAACTACACCGCTTGCCTGGAGCCGTTGCGCAACAAGCAGGTTGTCGCCGTCACCACTGACAACGTGATCCTCGCCGGCTACGTTGACAAGGAACCGGACGCCTTCAAGCTCGCATCGGACCAAACGTTCACAAAAGAGCCGTACGGTATCGGCCTGAAGAAGGATGACACGGTCTTCCGCAACTGGATCAATGACCAGTTGGAGGGATTCGCCAAGGACGGCACGTACAAGAAGGCTTGGGAAGCAACAGCAGGAAAGGTCATCAAGACCGCACCTGAACTGCCCAAGATCGACCGCTACTAGTCGGAAGCCGGTGGCTGCCGCACTCCCCCTTGGGGAAGGGCGGCAGCCACCGACCTTGAGGACTCCCTACCTTTCCGCAGCAGCCGAAGGAAGCCAATGGACGCCATCTTCGAAAGCCTCCCCCAATATTGGGACGGATTTCTCCGAACCCTGTTTCTAGCCGTCATATCTGGCGTCATCGCACTGACAGCGGGTACTCTCCTCGCCGCAATGCGTGTCTCGCCCGTGGCTGCCTTACGGGGCTTCAGCACGTTCTATGTTGAAGTCGCCAGAAACACCCCACTCACAATTATTTTCTTTTTCTCCGCAATCGTGCTTCCCCGGCTCGGCGTCAAGTTCGAACAGTTTGAAGTCGCCGCCATCATCGCATTGAGCAGCTACACGGCAGCATTTGTTGCCGAAGCCGTTCGATCCGGCGTCAACAGCGTCCCGGTGGGGCAAGCCGAGGCAGCCCGCAGTATCGGCATGACGTTCACGCAGGTTTTGGGCCTGGTGGTCCTGCCACAGGCTGTCCGGACCGTCATACCCCCATTGATCAACATCATGATTGCCTTGGTCAAGAACTCATCCGTCGCGGGTGCATTCTTTGTCCTGGAGCTTTTCGGCTATGGTCTGCAGCTGTCAAACAGCCATGGTGACGCGGTCATGTGGATCTTGATTGGTGTGGCATTCTTCTACCTGCTGATCACCGTGCCCCTGGGCTTGTTGGCCCACTTCGTCGAGAAAAAGGTGGCGATTGCCCGATGACTTCGGTTCTCTATGACGTACCGGGCCCCAAGGCCCGCCGCGTTTCCCTCATTGGTTCAGTTGTCGGGTCCATCATCATTGCCGGTGGCGTGGTGGGAGCCATCGTCATCCTGTCTTCGCAGGGCATATTCAACGCCTCCCGTTGGGAAGTCTTTGTTAACGAATCTGCCAAGGACGTTTGGACGCAGCTCGGCTATGGCGTCCTTGCCACCCTGCAGGCAGCCGGCGTCGCAGCCGTCATTGCCTTTCCCCTTGGAGTGGCGCTGTGCCTGCTCCGCATTTCCCTGATCTCGTGGATTCGCGTTCCCACACAGGTGGTGCTTGAGTTCCTCCGCGGCATGCCAGTGGTGCTCATGATCCTCTTCGTGCTCCTGGTGTTTGCTACGACCCCCTTCACTGCTGTCGTCAGTGGCCTGGTCCTCTACAACGCAGCGATCTTCGCTGAAATTCTGAGGGCGGGTATCCAGTCACTTCCCAAGGGACAACGCGAAGCCGGTTTGGCCATTGGACTGCGCAGCTTCCAGTCCAGGATGAGCATCGAATTTCCCCAGGCAATCCGCCGCATGCTCCCCTCACTTATTGCACAGTTGGTCGTTCTCCTGAAGGACACCTCGCTTGGCTACATCGTGGCCTAGTCCGCAGCCGTTCATTCGGCTGCGGACCTTCTCTTCATGTGCTTTTAGAGCGCTTTTAGACCTTAGCGACCAGCCACGTCCGAAGTGCACGAAGGCACTCACGGACGGCATCGGCGTCGACGTGTTCATTGTCCTTGTGCGCCAGCAACGGATCGCCGGGCCCGAAGTTCACGGCCGGGATGCCCAACTCACTGAAACGCGCGACGTCGGTCCACCCGTATTTGGGCTTTGGTTCCGCGCCGACTGCGGCCACGAAAGACGCAGCTGCGGGGTGGTTCAGTCCGGGCCGGGCGCCGGCAGCAGCGTCGGTGCGGACGACGTCGAATCCCTCCAGGAGCTCTCGCACGTGGGCCTCGGCCTGGTCCGGGGTCTTGTCCGGAGCGAAGCGGTAGTTGATCTCCACCACGCAGCGGTCAGGGATGACGTTACCGGCCGTGCCGCCATTGATCTTCACCGCATTGAGGCTCTCCCGGTAATCGAGGCCGTCCACGTTGATCGTCCGCGGCTCGTAGGCCGCGAGGCGGGCGAGAATTGGTGCCGCCGCATGGATGGCGTTGCTGCCCATCCAAGCGCGGGCCGAGTGGGCCGCTTCACCGATGGTGGTCGCTTCGAACCGGCTGGTTCCGTTGCAGCCCCCTTCCACCGTGCCGTGTGTGGGCTCAAGAAGAATAGCGAAGTCCCCCAGGAGCAGGTCGCCATGGTTGCGGACCAGCCTGCCCAGGCCACTCTTGACGGCCTCCACTTCCTCGTGGTCATAGAAGACAAAGGTGACATCCTTGTCTGGCTCCCTGCCGTCGTCGAACAGGGTCGCCGCGAGTGCGAGCTGCACGGCAACGCCGCCCTTCATGTCGGTGGTCCCCCGGCCATAGAGCACACCCTCCCCGGGGATGCCTGATTCCCACGTTGCCGGAACGGTGCCCAGCGAGCCTTCCACCGTGGGCAGCGGAACAGTGTCCAGGTGTCCAGCGAGGATGACGCGCTCGGCGCGGCCAAGTTCAGTGCGTGCAATGATGGCGTCGCCGTCGCGCACCACGGTGTATTCGGGGATGGCGCGCAGGGCCGCCTCGACGAGATCGGCGAGCAGGGTCTCGTTGCCCGAGACACTGTTGATATCGATGAGCGCGGCTGTCAGCAAGGCAACGTCCTGGCGCAGGTCCAGTAGGGCGGGGGCAGGGTTAAGGGTCACCACTCCACCTTAACTCCCCGGGCAGCTGTGTTTCGGGCAACAAATGCGACCTTGCGGGTGAGACGGGTTTCAGCCGCGCCACGGGCGATCGATACACTGGGGCCATGACTGAAACTGCTTCCTCTGCTGTGCCCGCAAACCACCGATCAGCCTACGGATTCGGCCTCGCCACCATCGCCACCTCGCCTTCCGGGGAAGCAACCGTGCTGGATGTCTGGTACCCGGCACCGGCCCTGGGTGTAGCCGCTGAAACCCTTCGTGACGTTGACAATGCCGATCCCGCACTCACTGCCCTGGCTGACGACGGCAAAGACGCCGATCGCGGCACGGAGCAGAAGGTGGTCTTCGCACAGATCGACCTCGACGCCGCCCCGGCAGATACAGCCGATGCTTACCTGCGTCTGCACCTCCTTTCGCACCGCCTGGTCAAGCCGAACAGCATCAACCTGGATGGCGTCTTCGGCAAGCTCCCCAACGTCGTCTGGACCAACTTCGGCCCAGCCGCCGTCGAGGGTTTTGAAATGACGCGTGCGCGCCTGCGTAAGCGCGGCAACGTGGTGGTTTACGGCGTGGACAAGTTCCCGCGGATGGTCGATTACGTGGTTCCCACGGGTGTTCGGATCGCCGACGCCGACCGCGTCCGTCTGGGCGCGCACCTCGCCGAAGGCACCACTGTGATGCATGAAGGCTTCGTGAACTTCAACGCTGGAACCCTCGGCACGTCCATGGTGGAAGGCCGCATCTCCGCTGGAGTGGTGGCCGGTGACGGGACGGACGTCGGCGGCGGCGCCTCCATCATGGGTACGCTCTCCGGCGGCGGCAAGGAAAAGATCGCTTTGGGCGAGCGGGTACTGCTTGGCGCAAACTCCGGTGTCGGCATCAGCATCGGCGATGATTCCGTGGTGGAAGCCGGCCTGTACGTCACCGCGGGAACCCGCGTTCGGGTGCCCGGCCCCAAGGACGAAAACGGCGAAGACACCAGCAAGATCATCAAGGCCGTCGAGCTTTCCGGTGTCCCCAACCTGCTGTTCCGCCGCAACTCCACCACCGGCGGCGTGGAAGTCCTGCCCCGCAAGGGCCAGACCGTGGAGTTGAACGAGGCGCTGCACGCCAATTAGCAGGAGACAAGCAATGCGCCGGTTCCGCCGCGCCATCGTTGCGGTGCTGGCGCTGGCCCTCGTGGCCGGTGCTATCTACGCGATAGTTGCCATACTGCAGCGCTCCGAGACTCTGGTCTCGGAGCGCTGCCTCGCCGTCACGGGGTCCGAAAGCTACGAGTTGGCTACCGACCAAGCGGCCAACGCCTCGCTCATCACGGCCATCTCCGTTCAGCGCGGACTTCCACCAAGGGCTGCAAGCATCGCCCTCGCCACCGCGATGCAGGAATCCAAGCTACGGAACATCAATTACGGCGACGATGCAGGACCTGATTCGCGGGGTTTGTTCCAACAGAGGCCATCCCAAGGTTGGGGAACCGAAGCACAGGTCATGGACCCTCTCTATGCGACGAACGCCTTCTATAACGGCCTCATCAAAATTCCCGGTTACGAGACCATGGAAATTACCCAGGCAGCCCAGCAGGTCCAGCGCTCCGCGTTCCCCCGGGCATACGCCCAGCACGAGAACATGGGACGCGCCTTCGCTTCTGCCCTCACCGGGCACTCGGAATCCGCGCTGACCTGTGAACTCCGCATGCCCGAAGCGGCCGGTGACCCTGCCGCCGTCGTGGAGGAACTGACGACGGCGTTCGGCTCCCAGCCGACCACAGTCCAGGGCCGCTCGGTGCAACTGGATATCACTGGCACGCAAGCCTGGGCAGTTGCCCATTGGGCGGTAGCCAACGCCAAGTCCCTCTCCATCACGCAAGTGGATGTTCGTGGTCAGACATGGAATCGGGAAAAACGCGACGGCTGGATTACTTCGGCCGCACCGTCTGAGTCAGTGACCATCACCGTCTCGGCACCTACCACCTGACTACTTAGGCGAGCATCTCCACCACGGGCTGGACATAGCTGCGGAAGACTTCAGGCTCGGACAGCAGCCTGTGGCTCATGATCATGGTGCTGGGCTCCAAGTACCAGGCGCGCGGCTCGTTGAGCGGCAACTCGATAATGGTGAGATCAAAGTCCCGCGAGCTCCGGCCAACTTCCAGGAGCCTGTCCTCCACCATCTCGTTCAGGACTCCCGTAACCCCATTCGCTTCGCGCTCTGCCTCGATCTTCGCGTATTCATCGATCCTGTCCGTTGCCCATCCCAAAGCCGAACCAAAGTGTGCCTGCAGGACACGCTGCAGGGCAGGAGAATTGCCGAAGGCCTTGAAACTGGGGGGCGCGAGCTCAAGTGCCGGGTTGGGATAGGTCTTCACGAGCTTCTCCCACCAGGCCTCCCACTCGGTTTTGAGGGCGTGGATCCCACCCACATCCGAGGTGAGGTGGCTATGATCGGCATGGCGGACCTTGGGAGCAGCGTGGGACAGTAACGGTTTTCCGGCACCGTCGAGTCCAGCTACGTCGCGCAAGTACAGGGCGATGAGCATCGGCCCGGACGTGTCCATGGTGATGCGCCATCCAGAGCCGCCTGACTCATGCATCCGAATTCCTCCCTTGGCAGGTTCCCGACATGTCCCAGTCTATTCCCGTTGGCTTGCTACGGTAACGGTGCGGGAGGCACTGCTTGCTGGGTGGCACCTGGGTCTTCCTGTCAGCGTCCTGAGGGCGTCCTTAGGGCAGGACGGCCTATGGCGCAGCCGGCACCGGAGCGAAAGCCGCCAGATGGGCCGTGAGGACGTCACTACACATCTCGGCCGTCATCCATTCGGGCTGGAGCAGCGCGTGCATGCACAGGCCGTCCATGGTGGCCAGGAGCCGTTCAGCCTCTGTGACAAGGCTTTGCGGGGCGGTGGCTTCGCCGGGGCTCAACAGGATGATGAGGCGTCCCACAATGGCAGCGACCACGCGGTGACTGCGTTCGGCTTCGGGAGCAAGGACCGGCTTTATCCGGGCAGCGTGGCGGAAGGCCATCCAAACGCAGGCGTCCACGGCGAGTTCTTCGTCCAAGGGAAGGAACTGACCCAAGAGGTTCAACACCGCGGCGTGCTGCCCGGCGCTGCCCGGGATTTCGCCTTCAACGGCAAGCAAAGCTGACTCCAGCCGACCGCTAATACGGTCGATGACGGAGGAAAAGGAGAACACGAGAAGCTCGTCGCTGCTGGCAAAATAGTGCCGAACGGAGCCTACGGCCAGCCCGGCTTCATCAGCTACTTCACGAAGGGAGGCCCGTTCCAAACCGTCGCTTGCGATGATCCTGAAGACAGCTTGGACAACTTCCTGGCGCCGGGCTTCGGCATCAACAATTTTGGGCACCAGTATTTTTTAGCACGAACGTGCTTCAACACCGCTCAACACTGAGCGGCGTGGCTCCGATTTCCGATAGCGTAGACATCATGAAAATTCTTGTCACGGGTGGCACCGGCTACATCGGTTCGCACACCGTTCTGTCCCTTCAGGAAGCCGGTCATGAGGTCGTCGTGCTCGATAACCTCGTGAACTCCAGCGAAGAGTCCCTGCGGAGGGTTTCCGAGCTCACTGGCAAGACTGCAGCCTTCCACAAAGTTGACCTGGTGGACGAGCCCGCCGTCGAGGACGTGTTCGACCAGCACCAGATCGACGCCGTGATCCACTTCGCAGGACTGAAGGCCGTGGGCGAATCCGTTCAGGAGCCATTGGCGTACTACTACAACAACATTGTGGGCACGCTGAACCTGCTCCGGGCCATGGACAAGCACAACGTCCGCTCGATTGTGTTCAGCTCCTCGGCAACCGTATACGGCGAGCACAATCCCATCCCGTACATCGAGAAGATGGAAATCGGCGCCAACAACCCGTACGGCCGCACCAAGGAACAGATCGAGGACATCCTCTCGGACCTGGGCAATGCGGACGACCGCTGGCATATCGCACTGCTGCGCTACTTCAACCCGGTTGGCGCCCACCCGTCCGGACGCATCGGCGAGGACCCTCAAGGCATTCCCAACAACCTTGTCCCATTCATCGCACAGGTTGCCGTGGGACGCCGCGAGAAACTCATGGTTTTCGGTGGTGACTATGACACCCCTGATGGAACGGCCCAGCGCGACTACATCCACGTCGTGGATCTTGCTGAAGGTCACGTGGCGGCACTGAACTTCATTGCTGACCGCGCTGGCGTCCGTCGCTGGAACCTTGGTTCCGGCAAGGGATCGTCCGTGCTGGAGGTACTGCGCTCCTTCGAAAAGGCCGTCGGACACGAGCTGCCCTACGAAATCACGGGCCGCCGCGCTGGCGACCTCCCCGCCTTCTGGGCCGATGCCTCGTCCGCCCCCTCGCGCGAGGTGGGCGGCCGCCGTCGTGATTGACGCTGTTGCCGTATCAGTTGGCCGGGTAGTTGCGCTCCGGCTCCCCTGTGTAGAGCTGCCGCGGGCGGCCGATCTTGGTCTGGGGATCGTTGATCATTTCGCGCCACTGGGCAATCCAGCCCGGGAGGCGGCCGATGGCGAAGAGGACGGTGAACATCTTCTCCGGGAAACCCATCGCCTTGTAGATCAGGCCAGTATAGAAGTCCACGTTGGGGTACAGCTTGCGCTGGATGAAGTAGTCATCAGCCAGGGCCTTTTCTTCAAGGCGCATGGCGATGTCCAGCAGTTCGTCGTTGCCGCCGAGCTTGCCCAGGACCTCGTGCGCCGTTGCCTTGATGATCTTGGCGCGGGGATCGTAGTTCTTGTAGACGCGGTGCCCGAAGCCCATGAGGCGGACGCCGTCTTCCTTGTTCTTAACCTTCTCCATGTAGTCCTCGGGCTTGATGCCGTCGGCCTGGATCTGGCGCAGCATCTTCAGCACGGCCTCATTGGCGCCGCCGTGGGCGGGGCCAAAGAGGGCGTTGATGCCGGCAGATACTGACGCGAAGAGGTTTGCGTTGGAGGAACCCACCAAGCGGACAGTGGAGGTGGAACAGTTCTGCTCGTGGTCAGCGTGCAGGATGAGCAGCAGGTCCAGGGCCTTGACCACAATGGGGTCCAGCTCGTACTGCTCGGCCGGGAGGCCAAAGCTCAACCGCAGGAAGTTTTCCACGAGGTTCATGGAGTTGTCCGGGTAGAGCATCGGCTGGCCGATGGACTTCTTGTGGGCGTAAGCGGCAATAACGGGCAGCTTGGCCATGAGGCGGATGGTGGAAACTTCCACATGCTCCGCGTTGAAGGGATCCAGCGAGTCCTGGTAGAACGTGGACAACGCTGAAACGGCCGAGGAAAGCACCGGCATGGGGTGAGCATCGCGCGGGAATCCGCCGAAGAAGCCCTTCAGTTCCTCGTGCAGGAGCGTGTGGTGGCGGATGCGCTGATCGAAGGCTTCCAGTTCCGTGGGAGTGGGAAGGTTACCGTAGATCAGCAGGTAGGAAACTTCAAGGAAGCTCGAGTGCTGTGCGAGCTGCTCGATCGGGTACCCGCGGTAGCGCAGAATGCCTGCGTCGCCGTCGATGTACGTGATGGCAGAGGTGGTGGCCGCTGTGTTCATGAAGCCGGGGTCATAGGCAACGGCGCCCGTCTGCTTCAGCAGCTTGGAAACGTCATAACCTTCGTTTCCTTCTACAACCTGGATGCGCGGCAGTTCAAGTTCGCCGCCGGCATGGCGCAGTGTCGCGCTGGTGGTCTCAGTCATGGAGTCCCCTTCATGAGGCCTCTGGGCCTCTATAGAACGCTTGTCCAACCAACTTCTGGTGACGCCGTCTTCGGCCCCACTGTTGCAGGGCTCCAACGACCGCAGTGCTTTCTTATTGAAGGCCACCATTGATAGTCAGTTAAAAAGCTACCGCCAGTAACCCTCCGGAACTAATCCGTTCCGTCCGGTTACTGGCGGAATGACGCGACTTGTGGCACAAGTCACAGCATTGTTATGACCCTGAGCTTAACCTCTCCACGGCCGCGTCAATGCGTTCATCGCTGCCCGTCAGTGCCACCCGGATGAAGCCATTGCCGGCATCACCGTAGAAAACACCGGGTCCTACGACGATCCCCAGCTCAGCGAACCGGGCAACCGTGTCCCACGTAGCTTCACCCGCCGTAGACCATAGATAAAGCCCGGCGTTGGAGTCATGGATCTGCAATCCGAACTTCTCAAGTGCCGGAACGATTCTCTCGCGCCGCCCGCGGTAGAGGTCCTTTTGGGCAAGCACGTGGTTCGAATCGCCCAAAGCGACGCGCATCGCCTCTTGCACCGGGTAGGGCACGATCATTCCCGCGTGCTTCCGGCTGTTAACAAGGTTGGCCATAATCGCGGAATCGCCAGCTACGAAAGCAGCCCGATAGCCGGCGAGGTTGGACTGCTTGCTCAGGGAATAGACGCAAAGGAGGCCATCCGTGGAACCACCGGAAACCCGCGGGTCCAGGATGCTCGGGACCGCTTCTCCCCCACGCTGGACATCCCACTCACCCCAGCCAAGCTCGGCGTAGCATTCGTCGGAGGCCACTACGGCGCCGATTTCGCGCGCCTGGTTGACGATCTGTTGTAGAGATTCCACGCTCCGGACACTGCCCGTGGGATTGCCCGGCGAGTTGATCCAGACCAAGCGAACCCTTGCACGAGTAGCGGCATCCAGCTCGTCCAGGCTATCCGCCGCTACGGCGGTAGCTCCCGCCAGCATCGCGCCGATGTCGTACGTGGGGTAGGCAACGGTAGGCCTGACTACGATGTCCCCGTTGCCAAGGCCCAGCAGGAAAGGCAACCAGGCGACGAGCTCCTTGGAGCCCACCGTGGGCATAACGTCCTTTGGATCCAGGTTGGGGACTCCGCGGCGGGTCGCAAACCAGTCCACGACGGCCTGCCTCAAGGCTTGGGTGCCATGCACAGTCGGGTAGCCGTGGGCGTCCGACGCCGCAGCCAATGCGTCGCGGATCAGCCCTGGAGTGGGATCAACCGGGGTTCCGATCGAGAGGTTAACGGCACCCCCGGGATGTTTGGCGGCTGTGGCCACATACGGTGCCATGGCCTCCCACGGGTAGTCGGGCAGGTTAAGGCCAAAGGCCGGTGCCGCGGAAATCAAGGAAGCAACCGCCCTTAGTGGTCTTGGTTCTGCGGGGGCAGTGCGGCAATGAACGGGTGGTCCTTGCCGGTGTTGCCGATCTTCGCAGCGCCGCCCGGGGAGCCAAGATCGTCAAAGAATTCGACGTTGGCCTTGTAGTAGTCAGCCCACTCTTCCGGAGTGTCATCCTCATAGTAGATGGCCTCAACAGGGCATACGGGTTCGCAAGCACCACAGTCAACGCATTCATCCGGGTGGATGTAGAGGGAACGCTCACCTTCGTAAATGCAGTCAACAGGGCATTCTTCGATACATGCCTTGTCCTTGACATCTACACACGGCTGCGCGATTACGTACGTCACGTCCCAGACCTCTCCACGGTTTGTCCCGGCCAATAGCCGGGGTAATACGGCCGGCAGCATGCCGGACACTCAACTTCTGACCCTATTATCCAACAGTGCTATGACGCCAACCTAGCCCGCGTCTTAGTATGAAACGGTGACTCCCCCGCATTTGCCACCTCGACAATTTCTGCTCAAAGCCCAGCCGGGCATTCGGGTCGTGGTCCGCTACAGGATCCAAGACGGCCTGACCGATGYGCTGGGGTATCTGGTGACCACCACAGAAAGCAGCTGCACCGTACGAACGCGAACGTCCGACGTCGAAATTCCACTTGCGCTGGTCATCGCAGCGAAAGAAGTTCCCCCACCACCGTCCCGGCGCCAGTAGTGCTGGCAGCTGTGCGCGGGACACTACCTACTGAACAGCTGTCCGCCATCGCTTCACCAGACGGCTGGCAACAACAAGCATGATCAACGTGACTGCAGCTATGCCATAAACCCAGATGTTGCCCGCGGCGTCACCTAGCAACAACTGTTTGTCGCGTCCCCCTGACGACAATGCACCGACGGTGGCATAAACCACCACGCCTGCTACCGCCGTCGGGATAACTGAAACCGACCAAGCTGCCAGCCACAACTGTACCGACGCGAGCAGCAACAGCGCGGCGCAGACGCCCCACTGGACGTCGACGCCGGAGATCACCATGCTCTGCCGGTGGAGTGCCGTTCCTGCCGCAGCAACCAAAAGAGCCGCCAGCACGGCCGCGGCGATGCCACGGGCCATACTGGCGACTCCCTTGTTCATTCTGCTGTTCCAGCCGGATTCAACCCGGCCGGACCGGACTAGGCCTTTGCGCGGGCGCGGTTGGCCTTGGCACGCTCGTTGGAATCGAGGATGAGCTTGCGGATACGGATGTCTTCCGGCGTCACCTCAACGCACTCGTCTTCACGCGCGAATTCGAGGGACTCTTCGAGGGTCAGGTCGCGCGGCGGCGTCAGGTTCTCGAAGGTGTCCGAGGAAGCTGCACGCATGTTGGTGAGCTTCTTTTCCTTGGTGATGTTGACGTCCATGTCGTCGGCGCGTGAGTTCTCGCCCACGATCATGCCTTCGTAAACCTCGGAGGTGGGCTTCACGAAGAAGGAACCGCGCTCCTGCAGGTTGATCATGGCGAACGGGGTGACGACACCGGCGCGGTCGGCAACCATCGAACCGTTGGTGCGGTATTCGATGGGACCGGCCCACGGCTCGTAGCCTTCGGAGATGGAAGCCGCGATACCGGCACCACGGGTGTCGGTGAGGAACTTGGTGCGGAAGCCGATGAGGCCACGGGCAGGAACGATGAATTCCATGCGGCACCAGCCGGTGCCGTGGTTGGCCATGTTGGTCATGCGGCCCTTGCGGGCGGCCATGAGCTGGGTTACGGCGCCGAGGTACTCTTCGGGCACGTCGATGGTCATGTGTTCCATCGGCTCGTGGATCTTGCCGTCGATGGTCTTGGTGACTACCTGCGGCTTGCCAACGGTCAGCTCGAAGCCTTCGCGACGCATCTGCTCAACGAGGATTGCCAGGGCGAGCTCGCCACGGCCCTGTACTTCCCAAGCGTCCGGACGCTCGGTGGGCAGAACCTTGATGGAGACGTTACCGATCAGTTCCTTGTCCAGGCGGTCCTTCACCTGGCGGGCGGTGACCTTGGCTCCCTTGACCCTGCCGGCCAGCGGCGAGGTGTTGATACCGATGGTCATGGAGATCGCGGGGTCATCCACGGTGATCAACGGCAACGGCTGCGGGTTTTCGGCGTCCGTAAGGGTTTCACCGATGGTGATTTCCTCGATACCTGCAACGGCAACGATTTCACCCGGCCCGGCCGACTCGGTAGGAACGCGGGTCAGTGCCTTGGTGGCCAGGAGTTCAGTGATCTTGACGTTCTTGAGTTCACCGTTGGCACGGGCCCACGCGACAGTCTGGCCCTTGCGGAGCGTGCCGTTGTAGATGCGGAGCAGGGCGAGGCGGCCAAGGAACGGCGAAGCGTCCAGGTTGGTCACGTGCGCTTGAAGCACGCCATCCGGGTTGTAGGTGGGAGCGGGGATGTGCTCGATGATGGTCTTGAAAAGGGGCTCAAGGTCCTCGTTGTCCGGGGCGGAGCCGTTGTCCGGCTGGTCCAGGGAGGCGCGGCCAACCTTGGCAGCAGCGTAGACGACCGGAACTTCGAGGACCTTGTCCAGGTCCAGGTCCGGAACTTCGTCGGCAAGGTCCGAAGCCAGGCCCAGGAGCAGGTCCATGGACTCGTGGACAACTTCATCGATGCGGGCGTCGGGACGGTCCGTCTTGTTGACCAGGAGGATCACCGGGAGGTGCGCAGCAAGGGCCTTGCGGAGCACGAAGCGGGTCTGGGGCAGCGGGCCTTCAGAGGAGTCGACCAGCAGGACAACGCCGTCGACCATGGAAAGACCGCGCTCAACCTCGCCACCGAAGTCGGCGTGGCCGGGGGTGTCGATGACGTTGATGGTGATGGTTTCGCCGTTGGACGACGGGCCGTTGTAGGCAACCGTGGTGTTCTTTGCGAGGATCGTGATGCCCTTTTCGCGCTCCAGGTCACCGGAGTCCATGACGCGGTCCTCAACCTCACCGTGGGAAGCGAAGGAGTTGGTCTGCTTGAGCATGGCGTCGACCAGGGTGGTCTTACCGTGGTCAACGTGTGCGACGATCGCGACGTTGCGCAGATCGCTCCGCGACGCAGTGTTGGTGATGGTTTCAGACATGCGTTTATGACTCGTTTCAGTGGTGAAGTCAGTTGTTTGTATCCGCGCGCATACCTGATCACGTGATCGGAACACACAACGAAAAAGACCCCGGGACACAGGGCACCTACAGCAAGTCTAAACGCAGTTGCATTTATCAGCCTAAAAAGCAAGCCATTTACCGCCCGATTGTGGCGTCCATCACAGCACATCACGCTTTAGTAACCGGCAGTCAAGATGCTGGATTTTCTGCTTCCAGTGCCCCATGATTGCTGCAGAACCAGTGCCACACGGAGACCAACGATGCGCAAAGCCTCGGCCGCGTTCCGCCTGCTCGCACCCTTGATCGCCGTTGGCGTTCTTGTGGTCGGCTGCGGACCAAACCAAGCAACCCCACAATCCACACCCTCGCGCTCAGCCGCGCCAGTTCCCGCGGAGACTTCAGCGGCGGACAAACCCCTTAGGGTGGCGCCTGCTCCGAGCCCCCTTGACCTGCCAGTGGGCTCCCTCTACAGGAATCCGGCGAACAACCGCGACGAAGTGGTCCTCGCCGATGTGCGCCACACCGCGGTGTTGATTGGCGATTCCCAGGCCATGCCGAAGGACTCATGGCCGCAAAGGGGAATTTCGGCGCTTGGGTACAAATTGCACGTCGTGGGCATGGGTGGCACGGGATTCGTAGCTTCCAACGGCAAGACAGGCAATTACATCGACGCGCTCCAGCGTGGGGACTGGCTGCTGCCTTACGGAGATCCGCCACTGATCGTGGTCCAGGGTGGCGGCAATGACGCCTCCCAAAAGGCCACTGACGCCCAGATCACGAGTAACGCCGACCGGCTCCTCGGTGCGCTCAAGAAGCGCTATCCGGGTGCCCGGCTGGCAATGATCGGGACGTTGGCACGCGGAGCCGACAACGGTGGCGGCCGCCGTTCCGAGGTGGACGCACTCCTTGGCCGGATCGCCGCCAAGCAAGCGATCCCGTTTGTCAGCGCGGGCGACTGGCTCACCCGCTACGATGCCGTTGCCGATCTCCAGGACGGCGTCCACCTCAAGCCATCCGGGCACGCGAAGTTGGGCAGCGTTCTGGCGCGCGAACTCACGGCACTTGGTCTGACGGCACGCCCGGACACCGACCCGTCCGTTTCACCCGAATAGATGCCGTTGCGGGGCTTGCTTTGCGCCTTTTGCGGGTGATTTGGGATGCAGAGCAGGCCTAACAACGAGTGATTTAACGGCAAGAGCCGGCGGTTCCCTCTCGTGGGAGCCACCGGCTCTTGCTTTTGTCTCCTCGGCTGCTGTTGTCTCGTCAGCAGAGAGTACGACGTCGGTCAGGCCACCGCGGGCGGCAGCAGCAGCGAACCGCCAGGAATGGCATCCAACAGTGCCTGCGTGTAGGCCTCGCGCGGGTTGTCGAAGACATCGTCCGTGCTGCCCGTTTCTACGAGCTGGCCCTTTTCCATGACGCAGACGTGGTCGGCGATCTGGCGCACAACGGCGAGGTCGTGGGTAATGAACAAGTACGTCAGACCAAGGTTGTCCTGAAGGTCGGCGAGAAGGTTCAGCACCTGCGCCTGGACGAGTACGTCCAACGCGGAGACGGCCTCATCACAGATGATCACTTCAGGATCCAAGGCCAAGGCACGGGCAATCGCAATGCGTTGTCGCTGGCCACCTGAAAGCTCGTTCGGATACCTCTGCATCATGGACTGTGGCAAAGCCACCTGGTCCAACAGCTCGCGGACCTTCTTTTCGCGACTGGCCGCATTTCCGATCTTGTGCACCCGCAGAGGCTCTTCGATGGTCCGGAAGATGTTGTACATCGGATCCAGGGAGCCGTAAGGATCCTGGAAAATCGGCTGCACCCGCCGCCGGAACTTGAAGAGGTCCTTGCCTTTGAGTCCAGCAGTATCGACGCCGTCGAACACAATCTGGCCCTCGGTAGGCTTCTCAAGTTGGAGGACCATTTTGGCCACGGTGGATTTACCCGAACCCGACTCCCCCACAATCGCCGTAGTGGTTCCGCGCTTGACGTCGAAGCTGATGTCGTCCACTGCAGCGAAGTCTGAGGTCTGGCCCAGGCCCTGCCGGAGCTTGTAGATCTTGCGCAGGTTTCGGATCTGCAGGACCTCGTCGGTTGCGTGCTTCTTAATTGCCGCGACAGGCGCCAAGAGGTCGCTGGCTTCCACGCCCAGCTCCTTCGCCACCTGAATGCGGCGGGAGGCGAGCGAGGGCGCCGATTCCACGAGTCGCTTTGTGTAGGGGTGCTGCGGGTTCTGCAGCAGTTCCAGTGAAGGACCCGCCTCCACAACGTTGCCCTGGTACATAACCACTACCTTGTCCGCGCGCTCGGCAGCAAGGCCGAGGTCGTGGGTGATGAGCAGCACCGATGTACCGAGCTCCGTAGTCATTTTGTCCAAGTGATCCAGGATCTTGCGCTGGACGGTAACGTCCAATGCAGACGTAGGCTCATCCGCGATCAGGAGCTTGGGCTGGCAACTCAGACCGATAGCGATAAGAGCCCGCTGGCGCATACCGCCGGAGAACTCGTGTGGATACTGCTTGGCTCGCCGCGCAGCATCGGGAAGACCCGCCTCCGCCAAAACCCGGGCAACGTCTTCGGGCCCGTCCGGACGACCATTGGCCTTGAGGGTCTCGCGAACCTGGTAGCCGATCTTCCACACGGGATTGAGGTTGGACATCGGGTCCTGGGGAACCATACCGATATGGCTGCCGCGGAGTTCAATCATGCGTCGTTCCGGCGCATGCGAGATGTCCTCGCCGTCCAGCAGAATCTGCCCACCTGAGACGCGTCCATTGTTCGGCAACAAGCCGATGGCAGCCAGGGCCGTCGTCGACTTTCCTGAACCGGACTCCCCCACGATCGCGACGGTTTCGCCGGGCATGATGGTCAAGTGGGCGTTTTTGACGGCCTTCACTTCACCCGAGCCGGTCTTGAAGGTGATGGCCAGATCCTTGATTTCCAGGATTGGCCGTACCTGTGAGGTGACTTCGTTGATTCGTACGTTGGCAGAAGCCATGTTCGCCTCCTTAGCGCTGACGGCTCTTGGGATCAAGAGCATCGCGAACGGCGTCGCCAAGCATGATGAAGCTCAGGACGGTGATGGACAGGGCGGCTGCCGGATAGAGCAGGATTCCGGGGTTGGTTCGAATAGAGGCATTGGCCGCTGAAATATCGTTACCCCACGACATCACGCTGGTAGGCAGGCCCACGCCAAGGAAGGACAATGTCGCTTCCAGGACGATGAACACGCCAAGTTCCAGCGTGGCCAGAACAATTACCGGAGCCAGGGCATTTGGCAAGGCGTGCTTGACCAACGCCCCAAACTTGGAAACACCAAGAGACCGGGCCGCTGTAACGAAGTCCGCGTTGCGCACCTCAATCACTGCGCCTCTGGTAATACGGGCCATTTGCGGCCAGGCCAGCAAGGATATCGTCAGGACGACCGTCCAAACGCTCCTGTTCTCGCGGAACAGCGGCAACTGAGTGATGACCAGGGCGCCGAGGATGATCGGCAAGGCGAAGAAAATGTCGCCGAGTCGGGCCAAGACCGCATCCAACCAGCCACCGTAGTAGCCAGCCAGGGCGCCGAGAGTCACGCCGATGATGATCACTGCGAGGACGGACAGGATGCCGACAGACAACGAAGCTTGCGTGCCATGGACAACCCGGGAATAGACGTCACAGCCTTGCAGCGTGAAACCTAGCGGGTGTCCTGAAGTTGGGCCCGCCTCGGAGTTGGCCAACTGGCAGTCGTTGTTGGGCGCCACGCTGGTAAACAGCCCTGGGAAGAGGGCAACCGTCAGCAACAACAGGATCAGCAGCGAGGAGACGATGAACATGGGACGGCGGCGCAGCTTTCGCCACGCATCGGCCCATAGGCTCAGGGGTGCCTGATCCGTCTTGACGGCGTCAGTGGCCAGCAGCGGGGTTTCATCGACAGGGGCAACGAAGTGTTCGGTATTACTGGTCATAGCGGATCCTCGGGTCAAGCCAGGCGTACAGGAGGTCAACCAGGAGGTTGGTCACGACGAAAACCAAGACCAGGACACTCACGATCGCAACAATGGTGGGACCCTCGCTGCGCTGAATGGCTTGGAAGAGTTTGTTCCCAACTCCGGGGACGTTGAAGATGCCTTCGGTGACGATGGCCCCTCCCATCAGGCCACCCAGGTTTGCGCCCAGATAGGTCACAACAGGGATCAGCGAGTTCCTCAGAATATGGGCCATGATCACACGCGGACGCGAAAGGCCTTTGGCCGTGGCAGTACGCACGTAGTCCGCGTTCATGTTCTCGCTGACAGACGCCCTGGTGAGGCGAAGGACATACGCGAAGGAGACCAGCCCCAAAACCACTGCCGGGAGTATGAGATTTCCCCAGTCCGCATTGGCGCCAACTGTCGGCTTGGCCCAGCCGAGCTGGACGCCAAAGATGAGCTGGAAAACGAAGCCGAGGACGAAAGTGGGAACGGCAATCACAACCAGCGACATAATGAGCACGGTGGAGTCGAAGAGTTTGCCTTTGCGAAGGCCGGCGAAGACGCCAAAAGCAATGCCAAAGACGGCCTGGATGATGAGCGCTTCAACGGCGAGCATCGCGGTAACCGGGAATGCCCTTGCCAGAGCGGCTGAGATGGGCTGCTGGGTGAAGTCGACACCGAGGTTGAAGGTGAACAGGTTCTTCAGGAAGATCCCGTACTGGACCCAGAACGGCTGGTCCAGGTTGTATTGGGCGCGAAGCGCGTCAATAACGCTCTGCGGCGGCTGGCGCTCACCGAACAGGGCGGCGATGGGGTCCCCCGGAAGGGCGAACACCATGTAGTAGACAAGGAGGGTGGTTCCAAGGAAAACGGGAATTACCTGAAGGAGCCTACGCAAGATATAGCGAACCACGGGTCACCCCTTTCCGCTTGATGGGCGTTGGTGTGTCATGTTTGCCTTCCTGCCGAAACAAGGCAATGGGGGCCCGGCTTTAAGGCCGGGCCCCCATGCCTCACGGCAAGGTCAGATCCTGGGGATTACTTGGCCTGGATGTTGTAGTAGAGGATTCCGCCATTCCAGCCAGTTTCAGCTGAGACAACGTTGTTGCTCCACACAATCGGGCGGTTCAAGTACCACAGCGGAAGGCCGGGGAGGTCCTGGAACAGGATCTCCTGTGCCTTGTTGAACTTGGTGTTGGCGTCCTCAGGCGTCTTGGCGGCAAGGCCTTCCTTGAGCAGCTTGTCGAACTCGGGGTTCGAGTACTTCTCGTAGTTCGACGACGCGTTGGTTGCCCATACCGGTCCAAGGAAGTTGTAGAGCGACGGGTAGTCACCCTGCCAGCCAGCACGCGTCAGGCCCGGAAGGGACTGCGACTTGCGGAGGTCCAGGACTTCAGCAAACTTGGCGAATGGCTGGATTTCAGCATTGATACCGAGGTTGTTCTTGAAGCCGTTCGCAACGGCGTCGATCCATTCCTTGTTGCCACCATCGGTGTTGGAAGCGATCTGCAGCGGCTTTGAACCGTCATACGGCTTGATCTTCTCAGCTTGAGCCCAAAGATCCTTGGCCTTGGCAACGTCGAACTTCAGGACGTCACTGCCCGGGATGTGGTCGTTGTAGYCATCCAGAACGGGAGCCGTGAATTCGGTAGCCGGAGTACGCGTGCCGTTGAAGATCACCTTGGTGATCTCTTCACGGTTGATGGCGTGGGACAAGGCCTGGCGGCGCAACTTGCCAGCTTCACCCTGGAAGTTCGGGTTGTAACCCGGGATGTTCAGCGTGGAGTTGTTGGCGACCGGCTTGGTGGAGTTACGGTCTTGGAAGTCCGTCGTGTAGGTCTTCAGGGCATTGGACGGCAGGACGTCGGTGACGTCGAGGTTGTCAGCCTGGAGATCCGTGTATGCGGGGCCGGGATCGGTGTAGAACTTGAAGGTCACTCCACCGTTCTTCGCCGCACGGGGGCCGTTGTAGTCAGGGTTCTTGACGAGGGAGATGGACTGGTCATGGACCCATGCACCTTCCTTGGCGAACTTGTACGGGCCGTTGCCAATCGGGTTTTCGCCAAACTTCTTCGGGTCCTTCAGGGCATCTGAAGGAAGCGGGTAGAAGGCGGAGTAGCCCAGGCGCAGTGACCAGTCAGCCTCAGGCTGGGCCAGCTTCACCGTAATGGTTTGATCGTCCTTGGCTGCCAACCCGGACATTGTCTGCGCGGTGGGGGCCGGAGTGGAAGTCTTCTTGCCATCAGCGCCTGTGGTCTGATTGACGGCGCTGACATCGGCGTAACCCTCGATGGACTCGAAGAAGAAGCCGTTGTTCTGGAGGTTGGTGCTCAGCGCCGCGAAGTTCCAGGAATCAACGAACGTCTTGGCTGTGATGGCCTCGCCGTTGGTGAACTTGGCTCCCGACTTAACCTTGATAGTCCAGTTCTGGGAATCGGAGGTATCGATCGACTCTGCCAGAGCATTGACAGGCTTGCCGCTGGGGTCGTAGGCACGAAGGCCTTCAAACAGCAGCTCGACGACGCGACCGCCATACACCTCGTTGGTGTTGGCCGGCAGCAGCGGATTCTGCGGTTCATTGCTGTATGCGGTGATGACCTTGTTGGGATCGGCTGCAGCAGAGCTGTTCGTGTTGCTGCCGGAGCCGCCGCCGCAACCGGTCACTGCGAGGGCGATTATCGCCGCTACGCCTAGAGCTTTGGAAGTGCGCGAGAAACGCATTCCGCCTCCTATGAGTCGTGGAGTTGATCAGGGGAAATTTGTGATGACCCCCAGGCGCAGACGCAGTTTTCCTACTGTGACGTTGCCTACATGTGTGTGTAAGCCTACCCACATTGTGTCCGGATGTTGGGACTCGCTGGCCAAACTGTAACCGTTCCGCAACCTCCAGATGCCTAAACTGGCGGGAATTTCAAGTCAAAAGCTACTGGGTGGTAATATTCGCTGTCTGACAGCAGGACAAGCCTGTTTTTGGGCAAAAAAGAACCCCGGTTGAGGCTGAAGGCTCAGCCGAACCGGGGTTCTTGGGCGAGTCGAGCGTCTAGTACAAACCCGCCGACTGTTCAGGCTGCAGTACGCGGGCCAGGCATTGCGAACGAGGAGGAACTCCACGGGTCACCGCATTTAGAATTCGATCCGGCTGACCGGGTCCAAACACTTTCCGCAACCAGCGGTAGAGCCAGCATTGTTCCCTACCCGATCAGGTAGACCATGCCGCGGCCCTCGTCCGCGAGATTTGTGACGAAAACCTGCGCCCGTCGCAGATAGCCAAGGGCATACTGGACATCAGAGGCCCTATCGATGTGCGGCGAAACCGGCAGCCGCAGCCTTAACTCAGCCTCAGAGATAATGTTCAAGTCCTGAGCAATAGCCACCACATCGGACGGAGTCAGTGCCTGCACCCACGGCTCCCAACCGTCGTCGTGCATAGTCACTCTTCCTTCAAACATACGAAACGCAGGTCTCGCCTCCACTCCAGACCCCAAAGAGGCGGTGAAGGCCTGCAGTTGCCGCCACGCCTTGTCCAGGTAGAGCATGTCGCGCTCAGGCACCGATTGCTCGAAGGTGGTACTACTGACCCCAGCCCCGGATTCAAGACCCCAAGCATCAGCTAACGGATCAGCCGATACAACATAGTAGGGATCGGACAGCACCTGGTCAGTGATGGCGCCGTCAAAGGCATATGCGTAGTATCTGATTCCCATTCTCCAAGTATCGCCAGGGCGACGCCTGCAACGATCAGGCGCGTGGCGTTATGTGGACAACTCATGAAACGGTCATGTTATCGCCGCGTTGAAGTGGATCGGGCACAATGGGTAGCCCGCTTGGCTGCCCTAAACGTTGAAGCGGAACTCCACCACGTCGCCGTCGGCCATGACGTACTCTTTGCCTTCGATGCGGACCTTGCCGCGGGACTTTGCCTCAGCCATGGAACCGGCGTCGATGAGGTCCTCGAAGGAGACAACCTCAGCCTTGATGAAGCCGCGCTGGAAGTCGGAGTGGATCACGCCGGCGGCCTGGGGTGCGGTGTCGCCCTGGCGAATGGTCCATGCACGGGTTTCCTTGGGACCGGCCGTGAGGTAGGTCTGCAGGCCGAGGGTGTGGAAACCAACGCGTGCCAGCTGGTCCAGGCCGGATTCGCTCTGGCCGTTCATTTCCAGCATTTCGCGGGCTTCTTCCTCGTCCAGTTCAACGAGGTCGGATTCGAGCTTGGCGTCGAGGAATACGGCATCTGCGGGAGCAACCAGGGCACGCAACTCGTCCTGTTTTTCCTGGTCACCAAGAATGCCTTCATCGGCGTTGAAGACGTAGATAAAGGGCTTTGCAGTGAGAAGTCCGAGTTCCTTGAGGTGCCCCATCTCCAACTTGTCGCTCTTAATCGAAGAGAAGATGGTGTCGCCGCGTTCCAGCACAGCCTGGGCAGCCTTAATGGCAGCGAGTTCCGCAGCATCGCGCTTCTTGATCTTGACTTCTTTTTCGATACGCGGGATCGCGTTTTCGATGGTCTGGAGGTCTGCCAGGATCAGCTCGGTGTTGATGGTCTCCATGTCGGAGCGCGGATCAACCTTGCCGTCGACGTGGATGACATCAGGATCGTCAAAGACCCGAACAACCTGAGCGATCGCCTCTGCCTCGCGGATGTTGGCCAGGAACTTGTTGCCCAGGCCTTCGCCCTCGGAGGCACCCTTGACGATGCCGGCGATGTCCACAAAGGACACAGGAGCGGGAAGCAACTTCTGGGAACCGAAGATCTCCGCCAGCTTGGCCAGACGGGGATCCGGCAGGCTAACGACACCGACGTTCGGTTCGATCGTTGCGAAGGGATAGTTCGCAGCAAGCACCTGGTTGCGGGTCAGTGCGTTGAAAAGAGTTGATTTGCCGACGTTGGGCAGTCCGACGATGCCAATAGTAAGAGCCACGAGCATTTATTCTACCCGTTGCCGCGATGACCATGCCTGCTCGCTCCTGAAGCCAACGCCGTCGACTGCCCTGCGCTAAAACTGTCGGACCCCTGTGACAGGGTTGCCACATGGATGGATTTGGATTTGTTTTGGCATTGCTCATGCTGCTGATCGGAGCGGCGGTGGGACTCAGCAGTGCATATGTGGTCTTTCGACGCCGGACGGCCGGGTTGGAGGAGGACTTCGACGCCGTTTCGTCGCGCCTTTCCGAGGTAACTGCCCAGCTCGCAGCAGCCGACGCCGAACGCCGGCTTCTGTTCGCACAGAACCGGGAGCTGAGTGATTCAAGGACCTCAGACGGCAGCGTGCTGCGGGCCTTGGGGCCCGTGGCCGAGAAGCTCACAGCCGTACAGCAGCAGGTCTCGCTCCTGGAACGCGACCGGGTGGAGCAATATGGTCAGCTGGCACAGCAACTTCAGGACGCCAGGTTGTCCGACGAACAGCTTCTACGCTCCACACATGCCCTCGCTTCTGCACTCCGATCCAATAGTGCCCGCGGTCAGTGGGGCGAGGTTCAGTTACGCAGGGTTGTCGAAGCCTCCGGGATGCTCCGCCACGTGGACTTCCACGAGCAAGTGCACTCCGGCCGGAGCGAGAACACACTGCGTCCGGACCTTGTGGTGCAATTGCCGGGCGGCAAGCAACTTGTGGTGGATGCCAAGGTCCCGTTGGCGTCCTATCTGGCGGCGCAGGAACAGGTACACGGTGAAGGCTCAATGGGTGAATCGGTTGGGCCATCGGCCAACCAGGATTCCAAGACGCTCCTGGCACAGCACGCCAAGGCACTCAAAGCCCACATCGATGCCCTCGCAGCCAAGAAGTACTGGGACATTCCGGGCAATTCCCCGGAGCTCGTCATCTGCTTCCTCCCCGCGGAGTCGATTTTGGCTTCAGCCCTTGAAGCCGATCCCGCTTTGTTGGAGTACGCCCTTTCCCGGAACGTCGTCCTGGCCTCTCCGGGAACACTGCTGGCGGTCCTCAAGTCCGTCGCCTTCACGTGGCGGCAGGATGTCCTGACGGACAGCGCCCACGAACTCTTCGAACTGGCCAAGCAGCTCTACGAACGGATGGGCACACTGGGCGAGAACGTCGGGAAGCTCGGAAGTTCCCTGAAGACGTCTGTAGATCGGTATAACGCGATGGTCGGCACACTGGAAGCACGTGTTCTCCCCACGGCGCGCAAACTCAACACCATGGACGACGCCGGACTCGCCACACCCATGTCCGTGGAAGCAGTCCCCCGGGCCTTGGCTGCCCCCGAACTGCTCGCCCTGGACTCACAGGATTCAGCAGCCCAAGAGGAGTCTGCAGCTTAAGAAGACAGGCCCGCTGCGCAGCTTCCCAAACGGGTGGCTGCCGCAGCGGGCCTGTTAAATAACACTCAGGATAGGTACACCTAGGACGAAGGACGGTTCCCGCGGCCACCAAGGGCCCGACTCACGTCGCCAGCCTCCTTCAGCGTGGCCCGAAGCTCCTTCGGCAAAGAGAAGAGAAGGTCTTCCTCGGCCGTGACTACTTCCTGGACTTCGCCATAGCCGTAGTCCGCCAAAAGCCGGAGGACGTCCTGCACGAGCACTTCGGGGACGGAAGCTCCGGAGGTCACGCCCACCGTGGCGACGCCCTCGAACCAGCTTTCATCCACCTCGTTCGCGAAATCCACGCGGTATGAGGACCGTGCGCCGTACTCAAGTGCCACTTCAACGAGGCGCACCGAGTTGGACGAGTTGGCCGAACCCACCACAATGACCAGGTCAGCCTGGGGAGCGATCTTCTTGATGGCCACTTGGCGGTTGGTGGTGGCATAGCAGATATCGTCGCTGGGCGGGTCCTGCAACGTGGGGAACCGGTCCTTGAGCAGGCGCACGGTCTCCATGGTCTCGTCCACGCTCAGGGTGGTCTGCGAGAGCCAGATGGTCTTCTCGGGATTCCGCACGGTGACTTTGTCTACCTCGTGAGGGCCGTTGATGATCTGGATGTGCTCCGGGGCCTCGCCGGCCGTTCCTTCGACTTCCTCGTGGCCCTCGTGGCCGATGAGCAGGATGTCGTAGTCCTCCTTGGCGAAGCGCACCGCTTCACGGTGGACCTTGGTGACAAGGGGGCAGGTGGCGTCAATCGTGCGAAGACCGCGGTCTTCTGCCGACTGGACCACAGCAGGAGACACGCCATGCGCCGAGAAGATCACCAAGGCGCCTTCAGGAACCTCATCCGTTTCTTCGACGAAAATGGCGCCTTGCTCTTCGAGGGAGCTGACGACGTGCACGTTGTGGACGATCTGCTTGCGGACATAAACGGGAGGTCCATAGTGTTCCAGGGCTTTCTCAACAGCAATGACAGCCCTGTCCACGCCGGCACAATAGCCCCGGGGAGCCGCCAGCAGAACCTTCTTGGGTCCAGTAACCGGCGCCGCCGCCTGAACCTCTTCCGGTGATCGCCGTCTGCGGGGCACCGTGGGCATCGGAATGGAAACTGCTGTGCTGGTCATCCCTCCATGCTACCGGCCCGGCCCCGGCCCGCTGGCAGAAGGTGACCGCCGTCTCGCGGACAGGATCCAGCCGATAACACCCAAAGCCAAGACTGCGCCGGACACCACAGCAGCGATGACTATCCATTCACCGAAGCCTGTCCGGACCGCCGAAAAGAACTCCTGCTTGAACAGTTCTGCAACACCGTTGCCACTGGAGAGGCTTCCCATGAGTCCGCCCGCCAGATCCACCATCGCGGACCACAGCCCAACAAGCACCAAGCCGCCGAGTCCGAGGGAGACCATCACTATGGAGCGGCGACGCGCTGCAGCGAGGGCCAACAGGACCGACACCACTGCACCTAGCGCGGCGAGCCACCAGAGCGGTGCGAAGGCCGCCACGCGCTCAACGAGTTGCTTCTGTGATGGTTCGCCCATGGTCACCAAACTTTCCGCCGGGACCTGGATCTGTAGTCCGCTGGCGGAGGACAATCGGTCGCGGATAAGCCTGATGAGTGGGCCAATGTCCAGGAGCAGGTCTGTATGGGATACCGTCTCCTCCGCCTGCTTCCCGCCTTCGAAGTTCAACCGATGACTGTTCCTGGCCGTTTCTTCCCAGGCTTTGGGATATTCAGGCCATGACTGCATTCCGGAAGCGGCTTCCCTGAGGGCATCCGCCGCCACTGATTTGAGTGGTTCCGGAAGATTTACGGAGGACTCGAAGTTCCCCACTGCGGCTGTAGCAAGTCGGCTCTGGAACTCGGGATCCTTGCCCAACGCGCCGGCCAGGTGGACGAAGCCGTCCTCCTTGACCACGTTGACGTCCGCCCAAGCGGCCGGAACTGCGACGGCCGTGAGCATCAAGGCGAGGACCACTGCCACCGCGGAAATGAAACTGCGCAAAAGTCATCCTCGGGGTAAGGGGCCAGTGCCACCATCCTAGGTCTGTCCACAGGATAGAAAAAATGTCGGGCTTCACTGCTAAAGCTATGGATAGAGTTGGAAGGCCGGCCCAGGGACCGATTGGCCGCGACCACGGCCGCACAGCTAGCGAGGACATAGACACATGCAGGTAAACGCACGGATAAGCCATGGCAGCTGACGCGACCCCGGAATCGACACTGCCAGGTACCGCTGCGGAGACCAGCCCGGATAACCCTTGGCCCCTGCAGTTGCTGTCCAGGAAGCTAAAGGCCCACATCGAGCGCGCTCCCGCAGCGTGGATCGAAGGTCAGGTCATCGAACTCAACCGCCGTGGCGGGAACGCCTTCCTGACACTCCGGGACGTCGATGCTGAGATTTCCCTGCCGGCATCCGTGTGGTCCACGGTCCTCGATCGCCAGAAGATACCCCTGGAGCGTGGTTCCCGGGTGGTCGCCCTGGTCAAGGCCGACTTCTGGGTCAAGACCGGACGCCTGAATATGTCCGTCAAAGACATCCGGCCCGTGGGCCTGGGTGATCTCCTGGCCAGGATCGAGCGGCTGCGTCAGGCCCTTGCCGCGGAAGGCCTGTTCGCCGACTCCCGCAAACGGAAGTTGCCCTTGCTCCCCCACCGGATTGGGCTCATCACAGGGCGGGATTCGGATGCCAAAAAGGACGTCCTCCGTAATGCGGCATTCCGCTGGCCGGCCGTTGAGTTCGACGTTCGCGAGGTAGCTGTCCAAGGCAATACGGCCGTTGCACAGATCATTGCCGCGCTCCGTTCGTTGGATGCCGATCCACACGTGGACGTGATAGTCCTGGCCAGGGGTGGCGGCGCTTTGGAAGATCTTCTGCCGTTCAGCAATGAGGACCTGATCAGGGCTGTGGCCGCGGCAACAACGCCGGTGGTCAGCGCCATTGGCCACGAAGCTGACCGTCCCATCCTGGACGACGTAGCTGACCTGAGGGCTTCCACACCCACCGACGCCGCTAAACGCATCGTTCCTGATGTCACTGAGGAACTGGCCATGGTCCGTCAGGCCCGGGACCATCTTCGTCGGAGCATTGGCAGGATGGTGGACAGGGAGACGGACAGACTCCACGCCTTAAGGTCGCGGCCGGTCCTGGCAACGCCGGACACCATCGTTGCAGCCAGATCGGAGGACATCACCCGTCTTCAGCGAAGGTCGCATGCTGCCGTCAGCACAGCCGTGGTCCGCGCGCTTGACCAGGTCCATCACCTGCGTGCCCAGGTGCGCGCGTTGTCTCCACAAAAGACCTTGGACCGGGGCTACGCCGTTGTCCAGATCGTGGGTGAAGACCAAGCTGGACACACAGTGGTCAGTAGCCCGGTGCAGACTCCGGACGGCACGCCGCTGGCCATCCGTGTCGCCGAAGGCCGCTTCAGGGCTGTGTCCACCGGACAAGCACAACACGTCGAGCGCTGATTTCACGGCAGCTGCACGGCACAAAAACTGCACGGTACAAACACTCACCATCGAACGCGAAGGACCACCATGACAGAGAACAATCCCGCAGCACCTTCACCGGATTCCTTGGATTCCCTCAGTTACGAGGAAGCCCGAGAACAACTTGTTGCGGTGGTCAGCCGGTTGGAAGCAGGCGGAGCCAGCCTTGAGGAATCGCTGGCGCTGTGGGAGCGGGGCGAGGCGTTGGCAAAACGTTGCGAGGACTGGCTTGAGGGCGCCCGTAAACGGCTGGCAACAGCCAGGGACGCAACCAACGACGGCGGTGCTGTCGCCAGCACAGACTAGACAGCCCAAACTAGACGACACAGACAAGCCGCCCCGGGACGAACCGGCACAGACCAGCCGCTCCGGGCGACCAGCTCACCCGACGAAAACGACAGCTCGCCGTTCAGGATTCCTCCACAAGCGCACGTTCAGTAGCGACGTCGAAATCCGCCTTCGGCCATTCCAGGGACAAGCCCTCCAGGGCGTCCAAAAGCAGCTGTTGGACTGCGATCCGCGCGTACCACTTCTTGTTTGCCGGAACAACGTGCCAGGGGGCAATGTCCGTGGACGTCTTTTCAAAGGCCGTGTTGTAAGCATCCATGTAGTCATCCCAGAACGCCCGCTCCGCGAGATCACCCCGGTTGTACTTCCAGTGCTTGCTGGGATCATCAAGCCGCGCGAGAAGACGCTTCTTTTGCTCATCCTGGCTGATGTTGAGCATGACCTTGACGATGGTGGTTCCCTGCTGGACCAGCCTGGATTCGAAATCATTGATAGCGGCATAGCGCCGTTCCAATTCCCTGGCGTCCGCCCATGCATGGACTCGGTGGATCAGGACGTCCTCGTAGTGGGAGCGGTCGAAGACTCCCACCATTCCAGCGGCTGGCGCCTCTTTCTCGATGCGCCATAGAAAGTCGTGTGACTTTTCCTCGTCAGTGGGTGCCTTGAATGCCGTCAACTGCACGCCCTGTGGATCCAACGCGCCCACGACGTGGCTGACGATCCCGCCCTTGCCGGCCGTGTCCATGGCCTGAAGAATCAGCAGCAGCCGCTTATTGCTGCCGAACTTACCCTCCGCAAAAAGCTTCTCCTGCAGTTCAGCGAGCCTGGCGTCCTGAGCAGCCAGCAAGGACTTGCCGTCGGCCTTTGCGCCGACAAAGCCCGGCGTGGCCTTGGGATCCACGCTGGCCAAGGAAAAACCGGGCCCAACCCTCAGTTCATCGGCTGGACTCTTGGCGAACTCAACTGCGACGGACATGGCTTGCCTTTCTGCATGGACGCGACCGCATGACGCGGCCATGGACCTCAGGCTAGTTCCCCGGGTACCTCGACAGGAAGTCCGCCATGCGGCCAATTGCCTCTTCAATATCCTTGACGTTGGGCAGCGTCACCATCCGGAAGTGGTCCGGCCGCACCCAGTTGAAGGCACGCCCGTGGGAGACCAGGATCTTCTGTTCCTTCAGCAGGTCCAGGACGAATTTCTCATCATCCCGGATGTGGTAAACCTCTGGATCCAGTTTGGGGAAAAGATAGAGGGCGCCCCTGGCTTGCTGCGTGCTGACACCGGGGATAGCGTTCAGGAGATCGTACGCTTTGTTGCGCTGCTCCAGGAGCCTGCCACCGGGCAGGATGAGATCGTTGATGCTCTGGTAGCCCCCAAGCGCTGTTTGTATGGCGTGCTGTGCCGGGACGTTGGCGCATAAGYGCATATTGGCCAGCAGGTTGATGCCTTCAAGGTAATCGGCAGCATCCTTCTTCGGACCGGAAATGGCCATCCAGCCAGCGCGGTAGCCGCAAACACGGTAGGCCTTGGACAGTCCACTGAACGTCAGGCACAGGACGTCGTCCCCAGTCAGACCGGCAAGGTTTACGTGGACAGCGTCTTCGTAAAGGATTTTCTCGTAGATTTCATCGGCAAAGAGGACCAGGCCGTGCTTTTCGGCCAAAGCAACGATCTGTTTGAGCGTGTCCTCGGGGTAGACGGCGCCCGTGGGGTTGTTCGGATTGATGACCACGATGCCCTTGGTTCGCGGCGTGATCTTGGATTCGAGGTCCTCGAGATCAGGTTGCCACCCCGACTCCTCATCACAGAGGTAGTGCACGGGGCGACCCCCAGCCAGGGCAACGGAAGCCGTCCACAGGGGGTAGTCCGGCGTGGGAATCAGGACCTCGTCGCCATCTTCAAGGAGGGCCATGAGGGACATGGTGATGAGCTCGCTGACCCCGTTGCCGAGGTAGATGTCATCAACGTGGATGTTCTGGATTCCGCGGGTTTGGTAATACTGGGATACAGCGGTCCGGGCGGAGAAAATGCCGCGGGAATCGCTGTAGCCCTGGGCATTGGGCAGGTGGCGGATCATGTCCACCAAAATGGCGTCGGGCGCTTCAAAGCCAAAGGGAGCCGGGTTTCCGATGTTCAGTTTGAGGATCCGGTGACCCTCCGCCTCCATCTGCTGGGCGGCCTGAAGAATCGGTCCACGGATGTCGTAAAGGACATTATGAAGCTTGGTGGACTGCTTGAAATTCGCCATTCCTCAAATATGCCACACCGGGGATGGACTTCAGTTGAGACTTAACTCACAGATACGACGACGGCGGTGACAGCCCCGCACGGGTCCGTCACCGCCGTCGTACGCGGTTTACGTCAAGGGCTACTTGACGATGCCCTTGTCTTTCAGCCACGCGGCTGCGGCATCCTTGGGGCTCTGCTTTTGGTCGCCGCTGACTGCGCGGTTCAGGTCCACGAGATCATCGGTGGTCAGGATCTTGGACACGTTGTTGAGTGCGTCCTTGGCCTTGTCCGTCATTTTGGCCTTGTTGTAGAGCGGCAATACTTGCTGGGCCTTGAAGTTGTTTTTGGGATCTTCCAGGACCACGAGGTCGTTGTCGGCGATCGAGGGTGTGGTGGTGTAGATGTCAGCCACCTGGACCTTATCCTCCAGCAACGCCTGGAGCGTCAGGTTACCGCCGCCGTCGCTGAATGGCTGCAGGCCCTTGAGCTCGCAGTTGTAATTCTTCTTCAACCCCGGGAATCCGTACGAGCGGGTCTCGAAAGTGGCCGGGGCAGCCATGGTGAAGTCCTTGCACACCTTGGCCAGGTCCTCGATGGACTTCAACTGATACTTCTCGGCTGTGGCCTTGGTTACCACCATGGCGTCCTTGTCCTCTGCCTTGGAAGCGTCCAGTACCGCCAAACCGTCCGGAAGCTTGCCAGGGAGCGCCTTGAAGACGTCCTCAGCCGAGACCTCCGTGGCCTCTGGATCCACGAAGGAGAGCAGGTTGCCGGAGTAGTCCGGGACCAGGTCCACGGACCCATCCTGGACAGCCTTGAAGTAGATCTCGCGCGAGCCGATGTTCGGCTTGGTAGTGGCCGTAAGGCCGGCCGCATTCAACGCGCCCGCGTAGATCTCGCCAATCACCTGGCTCTCTGGAAAGTCGGCCGATCCAACAACAAGCGGACCGCTGGATCCGCTGGATCCGCCGGCAGCAGAAGTGGATGGAGTGGCCAAAGGGCTGCCGCCGCACGCGCTCAAGGCGAGGGCCATACCGACGCCGGCCGCGAGGCCGCCGAGTCCACGGCGCGTAAGGGTCATGGGAACGGGATTTTTCATGGTGTACCTCCTTGAACGGCAGCCGCGGCGGGAGCTGGGGCTGTGAGATCGTCGGCCGCCGTATGGCGTCCGCTTGAGTCGAGGGTGAGGCCGGGCGAGAGAACCAGCCTCTGTAAGGCGGCCAGAACGAGGTCCACCGCAATGGCAAGGGCAGCGATCAGGAGCGATCCACCAAGCATCCGCGGAAAGTCCTGCAGGACAAGCCCATCGAATAAATACCGTCCCAGGCCACCCAGCGGCAAGTAGGCGACTACCGAAACTGTGGCAATCACTTGCAGAACAGCCGTCCGAATGCCACCGAACATCACTTGGAGGCCGTTGGGCAGCTCAACGCGAAACAGGATCTGAAGCTCAGTCATGCCCATTGCCCGGGCGCCGTCCACCACTGCGGCATCCACGCTGGAGATACCCGCGTACGTCCCGGCAAGCAACGGTGGAACCGTGAGGATGACCAGCGCCCACACCGGCGGCATCAAACCGCTGCCCGCCAACAAGGCAAAGAGGACCAATAGACCCAGGGTAGGCAGGGCCCGCAGGGCACCGGCGAGGGCCACCGCAATCACCCTGCCTCGTCCTGTGTGGCCAATGTAGAGTCCCACAGGCACTGCAATAGCCGCAGCAATGAGGAGCACCAGCCCGCTGTACTGCAGGTGCTCGGCCAGCCGGGTGGGAATGCCGCCGCTCCCCGTCCAGTGAATGGGGTTCGTCAGCCAGCCGATGGTGTCGGTAAAAACGTTGCTCATGCCGATGCACCCGGGTCCGGCCGCACTGGGGCATGGGGCAAGGACGGTCCGGCCTTCGGCTCAGTGAGCAAAGCCGTGCCGTTCTTGCGGTCGGTCCGTCCGCCAGCTGCCGCACGTGTCCACGGAGTCAGGAGGCGCTCCAGCACCACCAGGACTGCATCCATGATCAAGGCAAGGACAAGTATGGCGATGATGCCAACCACAACTTCGGTAACGAAGGTCCTCTGCAAGCCATCGGTAAACAGGATTCCAAGATTGCCGACTCCCAGCAGGGCCGCAACGCTGACCAGCGAGATGTTACTGACCGAGACCACGCGGAGCCCGGCAAAAAGAACCGGCAGGGACAGCGGGAGGTCCACCTGGAAGAACCGGGCCGAGGGCTTGAATCCCATGGCTACGGCAGCATTTCGGAGATCGTCGTCAACCGAGTCAAACGCATCCATGGCAGCACGAACCAGCAGGGCCACCGCATAGATCGTCAATGCGACTACGACGTTGAGGGGATCGAGGATGCGTGTGCCCAAGATGGTGGGCAGGATGATGAAGAGCGCCAGGGACGGGATGGTGTACAGCAAGGACGTAGCCGTAGCCACTACAGACCTCGAGGTGCTGTTGCGCCGGGCAAGCTGCGCCAAAGGAATTGAGATCAGCAGCCCAAGAAGCATCGGAACGAGCGCGAGCACAAGGTGCTGGCCGGCCAAGCCGAACACCATGCCAATGTTCGCCAGGAACCACTCCATCAGGTGGCGTCCTCCCTATGGCGGCGCACTTCCTCAATCAGGGCAAGGACTTCCGGCGCTTTCAAGACTCCGGCCACCCTGCCGTCGTCGTCCACGGCAACGCCCAATCCCGACGGCGAGGACAACGCCGAATCCAGCGCCCGGCGCAAAGTGTCTCCCTTGTGGAACAACGAACCGCCGGGGATCAGCCCGGCACCGTCCCGGGGTGAGGACCATCCGAGGGGGCGTGATTCGTCGTCGACCACCAACGCCCACTCCCCCGTCCGGCGTCCGGCGTTTTGCCCCTCGGTTGGTCCCACCATGGTTACAGGGTGGAGCCGGACTGAATCTGCGACGTCGAAGGCTAAGTGGCGGAAACCACGGTCCCTGCCCACGAAGGAGGCAACGAAATCGTTGGCCGGTGCCCGAAGGATCTCTTCCGGGGCGGCATACTGGGCCAGCTTGCCGCCAACAGCAAAGACCGCCACCTTGTCGCCAAGCACCGTGGCCTCGTCAATGTCATGGGTAACAAACACGATGGTTTTCGCCAGCTCGCGCTGCAGGCGCAGCAGTTCCTGTTGGAGTTCATCGCGAACCACTGGGTCCACGGCGCTGAAGGGCTCGTCCATCAGAAGCACCGGTGGATCGGCTGCGAGCGCCCGCGCCACGCCGACGCGCTGCTGTTGACCGCCGGACAGTTGCGAGGGATACCGCTTGCCGAGCACCGAAGCCAGCCCAACGACGTCGAGGAGTTCTGCGGCACGTTTGCGAGCATCAGCTTTGGAGATGCCGTTCAGCCGCGGAACCGTGGCGATGTTATCCAGGACGGACCGGTGCGGGAGCAGCCCGGAGGACTGCATGACATAGCCCATGGAGCGGCGAAGCTGCGCTGCCGGCACTGTGGAGACATCCTTGCCTGCCACCGTGATGGTGCCCGAACTCGGCTCCACCATGCGGTTAATCATGCGCAGGGAAGTCGTCTTGCCACAGCCCGAGGGACCGACGAGGACGGTGATGGCTCCCTTGTCGATGGACATGGTCAGGTTGTCGACGGCCGGCTGGCCGCCTTGGTATCGCTTGGTCACGCTCTGGAACTCAATCATGGCTTCAGCCATACCCGGGCCTATCTTCGGCGGACGATCTTCACCCAGCGTAGTCAGCACCACCGACGATGTCAGCGACGCCACGTATTCCGTAATGAATCGGCAATGTTCAGCGTTTGCGTCGTTTGCCGCCCTTTGCTGCGCGTTCCTCGGCCTGATCGTGCCGGTGTCGTTCCGCGGCGCGCTGTCCCCTGTCCGCGGACAGTACCTTTTGATGCCATTCGCGCTGATAGGCACGCCTGGCTGCGGCATCGTGTTTCCGGTTCAGGGCCGCCAGTTCGCGTTGCAGTTTGAGGTAGCTTCCCCAGCGGCCCGGGTCCAGGCTTCCATGGGCGAGCGCCTCCTGCACGGCACACCCCGGCTCGGCTTGGTGGGAGCAGTCGGCGAATCGGCATTGTGCGAACAACGCTTCAAGGTCGCCGAACATCTCTTCCATCCCCTCCTCAGCGTCGAACAGTCCAAACCCGCGAACACCCGGAGTGTCCATGAGCACGGCACCGCCTCCCAGCGGCACCAGTTCCCGGGACGTGGTGGTGTGCCGCCCCTTACCGTCACCGGCACGCACCTCAGCCGTTTCCTGGAGATCTCGTCMGGCGAGGGCATTGATGAGCGTTGATTTGCCGGCACCCGAAGGACCGAGCAGCACCAGCGTGGCCCCTTTCGGGATGTGCTGCCTGAGCTCCTCGAGTCCGTCGCCCTGCTCGGCGGACGTGGTGACCACCTCTACTCCGGCAGCTTGAAGAATGACTTCGCCTACGACGTCGTCTGCCAGGTCAGCGAGGTCGGCTTTGGTAATGACGACCAGCGGGGTTGCCCCGGAATCCCAAGCGGCCACGAGCGTCCGCTCCAACCGGTTATGGGTAAGAGGCCGGTCCACGGGCACTACTACCGCCACGATGTCGATGTTGCTGCCAAGGATTTGTTCCTCGGAGGATGCCTCGAAGGCGCGCTTGCGGCTCAATGCCGAATGCCGTGGAAGAACCTCGACGACGGATGGCTCACCTGCGCCGTTGTGCCCCAGCCACACCCAGTCCCCGGTGGCGGGAACCAAGCCATGCCCTGGATAGGGCAGATGGAGCAGGCCGCTGTTGGACGCCACGAGCACCCGATTCCTATCGAGACGAACTACCCGTCCCGGGGTGTTGTCGCTTGTGTCGCCGTCCGTAGCCGGGTTGGTGCGGAAGAGTTCAGCGGTGCTTTCGGTATAGCCGTAGCCTGTTGGGCCTTTCAGGTGGTTGCCGTCGCCGGCGCTGCTGAAACTGATTTTTGGGTCGCTTGAAGAAGCGTAAGTTTTCACGTTGGAACCTCTGCTGAGGCCCGGCCGCCTAGTTTTGGCAGGCTGATGCCGGGACAGGAATGGTGGTGTGATGATGGTGCGCCGCGCTTGAGTGCGGGGCGCGCAGGATTATGGCAATCATCATTTCCACCTCCTCGGCATCCAGGCCGGCAGCTGGTGGGCCGGCAACGTTCTACAGCGTAGCCAAGCCAGTGGGCTTTGGCTAGGTCTTTGAAGTCGCGACTAGTTGAGCTTCCCGCCAGCAGGCCGCTCATTGTGCAGTCGCAACGCCACGTCCACCAGGGACACCCGGTTGAGTTTCCCGATGTCCTCCAGGGGAATCCATGCCGCATGGGTGGTGCTGCCGTCCACCTCGTGCGTCAACTCGCCACCGACGATCGTAGCTTCGTAGACCAGTCGGAGTGCCTGGAAGTCCCGCAGCGTACCGTCCGCCAGGGCTTCCGCGGGCCAGTGCCCGACGTCGATGCCCAGCATGCGATCAATGCGGGCCTCGTAGCCGGTTTCCTCAAAGACCTCGCGGCGGCATCCGTCCACGGGATGCTCCGCAAGGTCCAGCCCCCCGCCCGGCAGCGTCCAGCCTTCCTTGCCGTCCTGCTTCCAGTAGGCCAGAAGAATCCGGTCCTCATGAATGATGACGGCGTAGGCGGCAGGGCGGGTGTCGAACTCCAGGGTCATGGTGCCAGCTTAGTTGGCAGCTCAGTTGTCAGTCGGTCGGCAAAGGCGCTACGGCAATTCGGCCGCCGCTATCGGCCCCGCCTCTTCCGGGCCAAGGTCCGGCCCGTCGCGGAGCTCGACGACGGTCCCCGGCTTGGCGAGCTCCAGCACCTTGATGCTGTTCCGGCCAATCTTCACCAGAGGTGCCGGGGCGTACAGGGTGACCTGCGGCCCCTTGTCCCAGTACCGTCCCAACAGGAATCCATTGAGCCAGACGAAGCCCTTTCCAGAATCAGGGAGTGCAATATACGTATCCGCCGGTTCCGCAACCTCGAACTCGGCTCCCGCCAGTCCTTCAAGGTCTTCGGCCGCCCATTCAGCCAAAGCCACGGGCGTCTGCGTCCACTGGAAGGTGTAGCGCTGGTTGATCAGGACGCCGCCAAGGATGCCTTTGCCATGTCCGGTCAGGGGGCCATAGTTGATGCGGCCTAGGTTCTCCACCAGAATCTCCAGCTTGGCCGGGACGCCGGTTCCGGTGACAACCAACCCTTCGGCCGCGTTGATATCGTCAAGGACGCCGGCATACTGTCCGTCGACCCAGATGTAGGCGCGGTCATTCAACCCTGTGATTTTGAGGCGGCTCTCCACGGGAGCCCCGGGGCGTCCCGGGAGCGTCGCTTTGGCTGCATAGAGGACCATGCCGCCGTCGAGCCCCAGCTGTTCAAAAGTGAGCGGTTTGACGCTGTTTACTGGCTTGCCCGAATCGCGAACGAGCTCCAACAGGTCCCGGCCCTCTGTCAGGGCGAGGGACTGCGCTGGAAGGACCGGAGCATCCGCGAACAACCCAGCCGGCAGTTCAGGAAGGTCCTCGATGCCCTGGGCGCGGTAGAACTCCTTGCGGAAGGCATGGAATTTCGGCGTTAATGCTCCGTTCTCGGCAATGGGGGCATCGGAGTCGTAGCTGGTGACTGTTGGCTGGAGCATGGTGCCATCGTGGTTGCTGCCCGATCCCAGGCCGAAGTTCGTACCGCCATGTGCCATGTAGAGGCACACCGATCCACCAGCATCGAGCATCTTCCGTGCTTCTGCAGCGGCGTCACTGGCATCGCGGCGATGGTGGTGTTCGCCCCAGTGGTCAAACCAGCCACCCCAGAATTCGACGTTGAAGAAGGGCTCGTCGGGCCGTCGCCTCTTCCAGGTTTCAATTGCCTCATCGCCCCGGCTTCCCAAAGTGGCCGCCGCCCACGTTCCATCCACGGAGCCGCCGTCGAGGAAATAGTCGGTTCCGCCGTCGGCTGTGAAGAGCATCTCAGTGATCCCTCGCTCTTCCAGGGCACGGCGGTTCCAGCGAATGTAATCGTGGTCGTCGCCGTAGCTGCCATATTCGTTCTCAATCTGAACGGCGACCACGGGACCACTCGCCGATGCCTGCCGGGATGCGATATGCGGGAGAAGGTGATCGAACCACTCCTCGATCGCGGCCGTAAACTGTGGATCCATGCAGCGCAGGCCAATGCCAGGGATTCCGGTGAGCCAGGCCGGGAAGCCGCCGTTGTCCCATTCCGCGCAAATGTAGGGGCCTGGCCGGACAATCACGTCCAAACCTTCCTCAGCGGCGAGGTCGATGAAACGGCCGATATCCCGCCAGCCTGTAAAGTCCGGTGCCTCTTCGCGCTTAGGCTGGTGGAAGTTCCAGGCAACGTAGGTGTCCACAGTATTGGCGCCCATGGCCTTGAGTCGACGCAGCCGGTCCTGCCACAAATCAGGGTGAACGCGGAAGTAGTGGATGGCTCCGGCAAGGATGCGATACGGTTCACCCGAACGGTAGAGGACGGCGTCGTGGTAGCTCAAAACGGCGTTGTTCACACGGAACAGATTAGCTCAACTTCCAACATTTATGCACAGGTGATGAACACATGACCAATCTTGATACTTCCCCGGCGGAGCAAGTCTGCCCCGCTGCCCCTGAAGGACAAGGCCCGTGCGTGCAGTTATGGCCTGAGCGTGAAGTTCCCCTGGGCGGCGTCCGGGCCATGAACGTGTTCCGCACGCTGCCCCAGCGCGGCTTGCCCACCGTTGGCGCCTGGTGCTTCCTGGACAGTTTTGGTCCGGACCGTGTGGCAATGAGCGTTCTCCCCCACCCTCACAGCGGCCTCCAAACCGTGACATGGCCGCTGGAAGGGGCCGTGCGGCACCGCGACAGCGTGGGAAGCGATGTGGTGGTCAAACCGGGTGAACTGAACATCATGACCGCCGGCCATGGAATCTCCCATTCCGAATTCTCGGTCCTGCCTGCAGCTACGCTGGCCGGGGCTGATGACGAGATTCCCATGTCGCGGGGACTCCAGTTGTGGGTTGCACTCCCTGACGAACACCGGCACCGCGAACCCTCCTTCGAGCAACACACCAAGCTTCCAGTGGCTGTTGGCGAGGGCTACACAGCAACCGTGATGGTGGGCGAATTTGCCGGTCAACGTTCCCCGGCCACAATGTTCAGCCCCATCGTCGGCGCTGACATCACCGGCGCAGGTACACTCCAGCTTCCGCTGCTTCCGGAGTTTGAGCATGCCGTGTTGGTGCTGGACGGCCACTTGAACATCGACGGCGAAGACATCGAACCAGGCCCCCTGGCCTACCTCGGCGCCGGCAGGCAGAACCTGATCGTAGAGGCCCAACCGGATACCCGTTTCATGCTTTTGGGTGGCGAACCGTTCGGGGAAGACCTCTTGATGTGGTGGAACTTCGTGGGACGAACGCATGAGGAAGTGGAAAAAGCGCGTTTGGAATGGGAAGCCGAAGGCCTGCTCGACGACGACGCTGCCGCCACTTCACGCTTCGGCTTGGTCCAGGGCCATGGTCCAGACGCAGGGCCGGAAGCCGGACGAATCCCTGCGCCGCCGCTTCCGGGCGTTAAGCTGCGTCCCCGTACCCGAGGCTGACGTCCTCGGACACGGGGCTGAAGTCCCGGACCCGAGGCTGAGTTTAAGCCGCTATGCCCGCTGCTCGGCCACAAGCATAGGGACGCCGAACACTGGGTCCTGCTGGAGAATCCGGACATCGACGATGCCCTGCTCGGCCAGCCGCGCCTTGAATGATTCCTGCAGGCGGTGGACGTTCATGCCCAGTCCGCTGCCCAGGATTACGGGACCATCCAAGCCGAGTTGTCGAACGGCCTGTTTGGCCAAGTCAGCCAAGTCCCTGCCCGCTTGGTCCACCAGACGTGAACTGGTTTCATCATCGGCGTCCGCAGCTTCGACGACGAGCCGCGCTTTTTGTGCCCAATAACGGCGACCCGTTTCCGGGGAGTGGAACAAGGCGATCAGTTTGCCAGGCTCTTCCACTCCACAGGAATTCAGCAAGGCACGGCTCAGGGTATCCGGCTCAAGTCCCTGGTTCATCCGCCGCAGGCTGTGGCGCACGGCTTCGCGGCCCAACCAGTAACCGCTCCCCTCGTCGCCCAGAAGATAACCCCAGCCTCCGGCCCGGGCCTCCTCACCGGCCGCGTTCCTACCCCACGCGGCAGAACCAGTTCCGGCAATCACGGCCACGCCCGTGCTTGCTCCCCCTGCGGCCAGGAGCAGCCGGGAATCGTGAACCACCGTAATGCGTGCCCCGGGGACATGCGGAGAAATGAGGTCGGCGAGCGCTTGCGCGTCCTCATCGGTATCAATTCCTCCGGCACCGGCGTAGACCTCGTCAATATCACCGCCGCCGATCTTTCCGAAAAGCTCAGCGAGATTTGCCATGGCCTCTTCGCGGCTTACGTTCTGCACATTGGAGCTTCCGGCGCTTTCGTCCAGGACGGGAACGCCGTCTTCGAACCTCACGCCCCGCGTTTTCGTTCCGCCGATATCCAACCCGATCACGGTACCGGTGAGTGCCTCCGGGGACGTGTGGGAATGCATGGCAGAGTCAAGATTGTTCACCGTGAAAGACTAGCTTGGAGCGCCCCGAGGAGAAACCGCAATGTCGCATTCCCTGTTTGATACGCCTTTCATTGCAGCGCCCATGGCTGGCGGAACGTCCACTGCCGCCCTGGTACAGGCAGTTCAAGCCGGCGGCGGTTTGGGTTTTCTCGCCGCCGGCTATAAAAGCCCCGAGGCCATGACGGCCGAGATCGCAGCTGCGCGTGCAATGGGCATCCGATTCGGAATGAACGTTTTTGTACCGGATATGGCGCAACTCTCCCCGTCCCCGGCGGCTCGCGCGAGGATGGAGGCGTACCGGACGGAACTTGAAGCAGAGGCGGCCCGCTACGGCGTGGCAGTCCCGGCCCTCCGATTTGATGACGACGACGCCTGGCAGGACAAAATCGACGCGTTGATCGCGGGTCCTGTGGAGTTCGTCAGCTTCGCCTTTGGGCTGCCGGGACGCTCGGTGGTCAAGGCCCTGCAGAAGGTCGGAACTGCTGTCATCGCCAGTGTGACGAGTGTTGCCGAGGCCCTTGCCGCCGCGGAGGAGGGCCCGGATGCCCTTGCGGTGCAGCATAGTTCCGCAGGAGCACACACGGCGGCGTTCCTCGCCGCCGGCCCAGGAGAAAGCACCACGACGGCGGGTCTCATCGCCCAGGTGCGTACCGCCGTCGACCTTCCCTTGATTGCAGCCGGCGCGATCAGCGACGGTTCAGCGCTTCGCGGAGTCCTGGCCGCTGGTGCGGCAGCCGCGCAAGTTGGTACGGCGCTGATACGCACGGAGGAAAGCGGAGCCCGGCAAGCGCATAAAGATGCCCTCGGCGATCCGCGCTATTCGGAGACAGCCAGGACCCGGGCCTTTACGGGGCGCTTCGCCCGCTCGCTGGTCAACGAGTTCGTCCGTGATCACGAGGATGCGCCGGAGGGCTATCCGGCAATCCATCATCTGACGGCGCCGATCCGGGCAGCAGCATCGGCGGCCGGTGATCCTGAGCGCCTCAATCTGTGGGCGGGCACCGGTTGGCGATCCGCAAAGGAAGGATCTGCGGAGGATGTCGTCAGGAGTTTCCTGAACGTGCTCTGACAAGCTCGGCCAGCAACGCTTCGCCCTCCCTGACCACCAGCTCACGGAAGAGCCTGACGGCGTCGGGTTCGAAGGTGCGCTCCCGCCAAGCCATGCCGATCTGCCGGAAGGCAAGCTCGGATTCGATGGCAACTTCAACAAGTCCCAACTCGGCCCCCGGCAGGAATTGGCCAGTTCCGGAGCCCGGCCCGGCGGGAGGCAGGATGCTGAAGCCAAGTCCGGCCGCGACCAGCCCACGGACAGTGTGGGATTCCTGGACTTCAAAGGCGGTCCGCGGACGGAAACCTGCTTCGCGCAACAACGCTTCACCCAGAGCCCGGAGGCCGACGCCGGCGGGCAGCGTCACATAGGGCTCGTGCCGCAGCTCGGAGAGGTGCACGCTTGAGCGGCTCGCGAGTGGGTGCCGATAATGCAGCACTACGCGCAGCGGCTCCCTGTAGAGAGGCAGGGAGTGGATGCCCCTGCCGTCCGGGGCGATCGGTGCAGTGAGGGCGAAATCTGTATCGCCCTTGGCCAGTTCTTCCAGGCAGTCATCGCGCGGACCCTGCCGGAGCTCGAAGACCGTATGCGGATGGCGACCGCGGTAGGCGCTGATGAGCAGGGGCAGCGTCGCTTCCCCAAACGTGTGCTGGAACGAGACCCCGATCCGTCCCCTGACCACGTCCGACTCGTGGCGAACCCTATCCAATCCGGCTTGGAAGTCTTCCAGCGCCGCTTCGATATAGGGCAGCAATGTTCTTGCCGCTGGAGTCAGGCGGATGCCACGCCCATCACGAACAAGAAGATCCATCCCCACAATCGCRCTTGCCCTGGCCACTGCACGGCTCACCGTGGACTGGGGAACGCCGAGGAGCTCAGCCGTTTCCGTCATATGCTCCGTCCGGCCCAATTCTGCCAGGACGGGTAGGAGCGGCAGGAGTTGCACAAGCTGTTGGTGATCCGGTTCCATGCGCCTGCCGTTCCGCTCCAGCATCAGTACGAAAGTCATGCATTCCTGCATGAATCATAAGCGAATCATGCATTGGAACGCACAGTCCAGGAAGCCTAGTCTGGGCCAGTGACTAAAACAGCTATGAGCGTTACACCATGGGACGGGCATGCCAAGGGTTCCCGTGGCTACCGACGCGTGCTTGCCGCATTGGCCTTGGCCGGCGTGGCTACGTTCGCCCAGCTGTACTCAACCCAGGCGGTCCTGCCACTCATGGCAGCCGACCTCCGCATCTCGGCAGCAGAAGCCGCACTGAGTATCTCCCTGGCCACCGTGGGACTTGCCGTCAGCGTCCTGCCGTGGTCATTTGTGGCAGACAGGATCGGCCGGGTTCGTGCAATGGCCATGGGCATCGGAGCAGCAACAGTGCTGGGGCTGGTTGTTCCACTGGCACCGACCGTTCCACTGGTCCTCGGACTGCGCGCTCTTGAAGGCATGGCCCTGGGCGGAATCCCAGCCATAGCGATCGCGTACCTCAACGAAGAAGTCACCAAGATCCACACCGCACTGGCGGCCGGAAGCTACGTTGCTGGAACCACGCTCGGCGGACTTGCCGGACGCTTGGTCGCGGGTCCAGTGGGAGAACTGTGGGGGTGGCGGGCAGCTGCGCTGGCAGTGTCCCTGCTGGCCACCGTCTCCGCGGTCCTGTTCCTGGTGCTGGTACCCAAACAGCGACGCTTCATGCCCGTACCGCCGAAGGGATTCCGCGGAGCCTTGCGCACACTGCGAGGCCATTCCACGAATCCCAAGCTGTTCTCCCTTTACCTTCAGGCATTCCTGCTCATGGGCGGATTCGTCGCGGTCTACAACTACCTCGGATTCCGGCTCCACGGTGAACCATTCGGACTTCCCACCACTCTGGTGAGCCTCATTTTCCTGGCCTATCTGTCCGGAACCGTGAGCTCCCGGTGGGCGGCCGGACTCACCACGCGCTTTGGGCGGCGCACTGTCCTGCTCTTTGGGATTGCCATGATGATCGCGGGACTCGCCCTCACGTTGGCAGAGAACCTCGTGGCCACGTTGATCGGCCTCGTAGTGTTTACTGGAGGCTTTTTCGCAGCCCACAGCGTGGGTTCCGGTTGGACCGGTGCCATCGCCACAACAGGCCGCGCCCAAGCGGCATCACTCTATAACCTCTCCTACTATTTGGGGTCCAGTGTCATCGGCTGGGCGGGGGGCCTGGCTTTCCAGGCGTTCGGGTGGCCGGCTTTGGCGTGGAGCGTCATGGGCCTTGCCATCACGACGGCGGTAATCACCGCCGTCGTACATCGCTCACCGTCAGCGCAAAGCAAGCCGCTTTCGGCACCGGAACCCCTATAATCGTCAGGCATGACAGAGATCACAAGTTCCCGGGAGCTATCCTCGCCGGAACGGCTGCAGGCGTTTACCGATGCCGTGGTAGCGATCGCTTTGACGCTGCTGATCCTCCCCCTCATGGAGAGCGTTGGTGAACTGGCTGATCATCACGGCACGACAGCCCAGTGGTTCGCCGAGGAGCGGTATCCCCTCCTGGGATTCGTCCTGAGCTTCGTCCTCATCTCTGTTTTCTGGGTTCACCATCACCGGCTCTTCCGCAACGTCCGTCTTGTGGACTCAGTACTCTTGTGGCTGACTATTGCCTGGATGTTCACCATCGTGTGGATGCCGGTGGCAACTGCACTGTCAACGCAAATGCATGCAGATTGGGCGCAGCCGCTTGTCTACATAGGCACGCTTTTCGCTACGAGTTTCCTGCTGCTGGCCCGCGTCTATCTTCGCTCGCACCCACACTTGCATGACCTGGACGAGGCGGCCACGAGGTCCGGGATCCAGGCCGGGACCATCGTGGCGGCGCTCTTTCTCGCCGCGCTGATCCTGGCTCTCATAGTTCCAGACTTGGGAAACCTGCCATTGCTCCTCATGGTGCTCAGTGAGCCACTGCAACGGCTCGCCCGGCGTCGGAGCCTCAAGAACAGCGAGCGACAGCCCTTGGACCCAACCCCAAAATAATCCACGTAGTACCCGCGCCATTACGGACAAATATTCGGGAAGTGCCATCTGGAACGAATGGTTAGCCAGGATTTCAGTGATTATGATGAATGAAAGGCAATTTCAGGAGGATCCGTGAGCAACCCCGCGAAGAATGTTCGGCCAACGTCAGGCAGCGCCGAGCCGCTGGACGCCATAGATGAACGGATCCTTGCCGCCCTGGTGGAGGACGCCCGCATCTCCAACAAACAGTTGGCAGAACTAGTGGGAATCGCTCCGTCCACTGCGCTGATGCGGACAAGGGCCCTGTCCGAACGCGGGATCATCGAAGGCTTTGAGGCGATCCTCAGCCTGCCGGCCATCGGCCGCTCGGTGCAGGCGCTCATTGCCGTCCGTCTCCGCGCCCACGATCGGGACCAGATCGACCGCTTCACCGCACGCGTCCCTAAGCTGCCCGCAGTGATCTCCACGTTCCACACCACGGGTTCCGTTGACTATCTTCTGCATATTGCAGTCGCCAACACCGACGACCTCCGCAACTGGCTGCTGGATAACCTCGCGACTGATCCGGTGGTTGGCCACACGGAAACCACCATGGTCTTCCAGCACATCCCGGGCAACCGCGGTCCGCTCCCCGAGTAGCTCAGGCGCGCCTGGCACCCCGGAGTGACGCCGCGGCAAGTGCCAGCGCTGCAACCCCACACAGCACGGTAAAACCAACGACGGCGGTCTGCAAGCCAAATACCGAGACCGCCATTCCCAAACCAATCACCGGAACTGCGCTCCCCAAATAGGTGATGACGTATACCGTGCTGATGACCTGTGCATGCCGGGCTGCCTCTACTTTCCCGGCAACGTCGTTGAACACCTGACGGAACGCGATGCCCTGCCCTGCCCCCGCAGTGATGCTGGCGGCAACCAGCAACCATGGACTCGACCAAGAGGCGGCAGCTCCCACCAGGACTATCGAGATGCCCAGCACCGCCAGGGCAACGGGGACCAGGTAGCGTCCGCGTACTCCTACCAACTGGCTGAGTGCCGAAGCACCCAGGGTCACCCCAGCTAGCAGCCCGATAAGGGGTCTGGAATCAGCATGCACCACCGTTGCGAAATATCCGGGAGCCAGCGACAGGCAGAACCCAAAGACTGCGAAGCTCAGGAAGCCCACTGCCGATGCCATCCAAAAGGCACTGCGGGCGTGACTGGAAATGGCGGGTTTTCGTGGAGCGAGAACCTTGAACGCCGGCTTTCCTGCAGCGGGCGCAATCGCGGGCCTTGCCTTGAGTAGCCACAGTGGAATAAGCGTGGCAAGCAGCACCCCGGAATGGATGTAATAGGGCGTCCGCGTAGGGTCCGGAAGCAGCGACAGGAGACCACCGATGGCGGGTCCGGCAGCCACGCCACCAGCCGAGGAGAGCAACGTGAAGCGCGAAGCCCAGTCAGGCCGCTGGGGCAACAGTTCACGCAGGGCTGCGGAACTGGCCCCGGTGGCCAGCCCTACTGCCACGCCTTGGAAGGCCCTGCCGAGGGACAACATGCCAAGACTGTCCGCATTCGCGAAGATGATGCCGCCCACCAAACCCATGACGACGGCAAGCACCAGTGCCGCCCGCCTCCCAATGTGATCGGACCAGTGCCCCGCCACGATGAGAGCCACAACAAGCGCCAGCACGTAGCTGGCAAAGGCCATCGTGACGTCCAAGGAGGACATACCCAGGCGGGCCTGCAGCAAAGGATAGAGAGGCGTGGCAAGGTTTGCGCCCACAAGCAGCGTGAACATCACTATGCCGGCCAGGACCAGCCTTGCAGTGGTGGTGGCATCCCAACTCCAGACGCCGGCTTTGGCCGGACGCATGCGGAGTTCGCTCAAGACAGTCATTTCCGTGCCTTTGATTCGGGGCCGCGGGGGTTCCTTGTGGGATGGAGGGCGCAGCCAGGTTTCGGTAGCAACAGATTGCCGCAGTATTGCGCTCAACGAAGCAGGAACGTGCGAAAATTGAGCAAAATACTCAAAGTAGTCTCGTCAAAGTAAGCCGGAGTGACCATTTGAATACCTTGGACCCCATGGACTTGAAGATCCTGCTGGAACTCATCAAGGACCCCCGCATCCAGATCGCCGAGCTCAGCGATTCCCTCGGCATTGCCCGCAATACCGCGCAGAGCCGCCTTAAACGGCTGCTCCGGTCCGGGGTGCTCCAGGCAGCAGGCCGCGAAGTGGACCTCGAAAAGGTGGGGTACGACGTCGTCGCTTTCATCACCATTGAAGTAACGCACCGCGAACTCGACGGCGTCATCGGCGCCTTGCGGCTGATTCCACAGGTGCTGGAAGTCCACGAAATCTCAGGCCGCGGAGATCTGTGGTGCCGTGTGGTGGCAACGGACACCCATAACCTGCAATCCGCGCTGAGGTCCGTCCTGCGGACCAAGGGCGTCATCCGAACGGAAACTGTCCTGGCCCTCCACACACATATCCCCTACCGCACCGAGCCATTGATGGAACGGTTGGCCGGAACCACCAACACGCGGTCAGCATGAACGCTTGAACACCGGTTCCAGCGCTCCGCCGCCACTAGGCTTTTGAGCATGGATTGGCTCTCACACATAACGCACATCAACTGGCTCGCTATCCTCCTGGCTTTCGTATCAAGCCTGGTGATCGGGTTCGTTTGGTACATGCCAGCCGTCCTGGGGCGCCGGTGGATGCAAGCGATCGGCAAAACCGAAGAGGACCTCAAAAACATCGACGGCGGTGCGGGCATCTGGATCCCCATGATGCTTGCCGCGGCGCTCACCAGCATTCTCCTGGCCATCCTGATCAGCGCCCTGGAGCTCAACACTTTCCTTGCCGGCGGCCTCTTCGCCCTGATCCTGGCCTTGGTTTTCCGCGCCGGAGGACATGTCATCCACAATGGTTTCGCCGGGCGCCCCTCTGAGGTGACCGTTATTGATGCGGGGCACGACATCCTCGCCATGACCATTGCCGGGGCCATCATCGGTGCCATGCAGTAGCGTTCACTCGTGACCATCATTGATAACGCCGTCTATGTAGAGGGCGTGCGCACAGCCACCCCACACAACCTGGAGCAAACTTTCGAGACACTCTCGGAGCAAGGTGGCATGGCGTGGATCGGGCTTTACCGGCCCACCCGGTACGAGATGGCCGCCGTCGCCCACGAATTCGGCCTCCACGAACTCGCAGTGGAGGACGCCGTTTCAGCGCACCAGCGGCCAAAGCTGGAGCGCTACGACAACAACCTCTTCACGGTCCTGCGCCCCGCCCGGTATCTGGATGCTACCGAGACGGTGGAGTTCGGCGAGCTGCACATCTTCACCGGTCCCAATTTCGTGGTGACCATCCGGCATGCTGAGACCGGCGGAGTTGCGCGTGTCCGCCATCGTTTGGAGCAACGCCCGGATCTCTTGCGGCATGGACCGGAAGCGGTGCTGTATGCCCTCCTGGACCAGGTGGTGGACGATTACGCGCCTGTTGTGGCCGGACTCGAGAACGACATCGACGAAATCGAAGACCAGCTCTTCAGCGGCGATACAGCGGTTTCTCGACGGATCTATGAACTTGCGCGCGAAGTCATCCAATTCCAAAGGGCCATCCAGCCTCTTCCGGACATCATGGTGCTACTGGAGAAGGGCTTCGAGAAGTACGGCGTGGACATCGAGCTCCAGCGATCCCTCCGCGACGTAGAGGACCACGTCCAGCGCGTCATCTCCAGGGTGAACTCCTTCAGGGATCTCCTGCAGAACGCCCTGACCCTTGACGGCACGCTGACAGCGAACCGCCAGAACGAGGCGAGCGCTGCGCAGAACGAACAGGTCAAGAAGATTTCCTCGTGGGCCGCCATTCTGTTCGCTCCCTCCTTTGTGGCGGGCGTTTATGGCATGAACTTCGACCACATGCCAGAGCTGCACTGGGACTTCGGTTATCCAATGGCTATCGGGCTCATGGTTGGAGCAGCAATGCTGATGTACCTCATTTTCAAGCGGAAAGGCTGGCTGTGACGCCGCTATTCCCGCAACCAGGAAACCGTACCCAACGAGGGCAAGGCAACGGGGAAACCGTCCTGGCGCTCTTGGAGGGCATCTCGCACGACGCCGGACGGTCAGGTTTCCAGCTTGAGTCCAGCCAGCATGAAGCAGCGCAGCGGTTGGCAGCCTTCGGTGCAGCGGTAACGGGCCGTCGTCGTACGCAACAGCAGAGGACGCCGCGAAGCATCTATCTTCACGGACCTGTGGGTCGCGGCAAAACGTGGCTCATGGACAGTTTCCATGACAGGCTCCGGGCCCGGAAACGTCGCGTCCACTTTCACGATTTCTTCCGCAAGCTCCACGCCGGAACGCACCGTCCCGTTTCCGCGGATGGAACAGCCATACAGCACTCAGTGGATGTGCTCCTGGCGGACATCGATGTCCTGTTCTTTGATGAATTCCATGTCCATGACGTTGGGGATGGAATGTTAATCGCGCGACTACTGCGAACCGCGGCACAGCGCCGGATTCCCTTGGTGGTCACATCCAACTACGCCCCGGACGACTTGCTGCCTAATCCCCTGTGGCACGACCATTTTGTGCCCACCATCGAAGCCATCAAAGAGATGATGGAGATTGTGGAGATCAACGGCCCCGCCGATTTCCGGCGTTTTCCTGCAGCAGGCACCACTCCCGGCGACGCGCCCAAGGCCTTCAGCTCTGGCCGGATCATCACGCCGGGCACGCCCAAACAACTGGGACGGTTGGGGCTCTTCCGTCCAGACGCGTCCCAAAGCCGTGTCCTGACCCCAACAACGCAACCGATCGTGGTCAAGAACGCAGACCCGGACCTGCTCTGGGTGGGGTTTCCGGAATTGTGCGCGGGGCTGACATCCACAGCGGACTACCTGGCCTTGGCGCACAGTTTCAAGACGTGGGTCATCGACGACGTTCCCTCCCCTGCCGTGGGCGACCCTGCTTCCGCGCCCGCATGGCAGCGGTTCAGCAATGCCATGGACGTGCTTCACGATCAGGACATCACCTTGTTCCTGATCGGCAGGGGACCCCTGGAGTGGGATGCAGAACCCGCCGGCAGTGTCCTGCCCGTGGATCTGGCCCGGATAGCCAGCCGTCTGTCCCTGTTGGGCAGGTCCGACCACGACGATGCCCGGGCAATCGAAGAGGCCGCCGGAAGCTGAGCTTCGGGCGGCCCCGGGACCTGTTTTCGGCCTGGGAATTTCGACCTCGGGACGGTGTTGGCCCTTTGGGTTTCTTGCCGCTAGATCACGCCACCGGCAGCAGACGGCGCACTTGAATCACGCCCAGCATCGCCAACGCTCTCACGGGCAACGTAATTCTCGATGTCGAAGAGGTTTTCCGCCCGCTCTGTGATGTTTAGAAGCGTGGTCATGGAGGCAACTTCCTCAACCTGTTCCTTCAGGAACCACAGCATGAACTGTTCGCCCAGGGCGTCGCCCTCTGCGCGGGCGGCGCGGAACATCTCCTCAATGTTGCGCGTGACTTCCCTTTCCTGCTCAAGGGCCAAAGCGATGGGTTCCTTGGCGTTGGCGAAGTTGTTGCGAACCGGGGCGATGCCGGGAATCTCGACGGGTACGTTACGGTCCAGCATGTACTGGACCATCATCATGGCGTGGTTCCGCTCCTCGAGGGACTGGCGGTAAAAATGCCGGGCAAGTTGCGGCAAGTCCTGACCGTCAAAATACACGGCTACTGCAATGTATTGCTGGGAGGCCGCAAACTCATTGGCGACCTGAACGGACAACAGCTCATTGAATGTCTTCTTAGCCATGGCACCGATCCTACAGCCGGGCTAAGACAGCCAGGAGCGACCTGTTAAGCCAGCAGCACAGCGAACCAAACACCGGCAGCGGCAGCCCCGACGCTGACAGCCATGGAACCCAAGCCGTTGACAAGCGCCAGCCCCATCCGCCCGCTCTGCACCAGCCGGATGGTCTCCAGGCTTGCCGTGCTGAAGGTGGTGTAGCCACCCAGGAAACCAGTGCCGAGGATGAGTTGAAGGGATTCGGGGGCCTGCCCTTGCATCACCAGGCCAGCCAGGAACCCGAGGAGCAAGGAGCCGGAAACATTGATGAAGATGGTGGCCCATGGCAGGGCCGTACGAAGACGTGCCCGGATGAGCCCGTCCAGAATGAATCTGGCAGCCGCGCCCAGTCCCCCGGCGAGGGCCAACAGAACTACAGTCATTTCGCACGCCTGTGATGCCATGCGGCGAGCCAGATTCCGGTTGTGGTTGCCACCGCCCCACCCAGCAGGCTCACACCCAGATAACTTGCAGCACCAGTCGTGTCTCCTGCGGTAAACAGGTGAACCGCATCCAATGCGAGCGTGCTGTAGGTGGTGTAGGCACCCAGAAAGCCCGTACCCAAGGCGAGGCGCAGCATCCGGCGACGTCCGACGTCGGGCCCCCTCCTCGCCAGCCCCTCCAGCAAAGCGCCGAGCGCCAAGGCGCCGGAAAGGTTGATGAGGAGGATGGGCAACGGCCAGGATCCTGGCGCCGGAATCAAGAGTCCGAGGCCATAGCGGGCGAGCGCCCCCAGGACGCCGCCTACGGCCACCATTCCAATGAACCCCCAGTGAAGATGGACCGGACGCCTGATCTCAGTCGTCATCATCCACCGGTACCCGTGGCTCAACGGGTACAACGAGCACAGGACGGTCTTGGCGGTGGAAGAGCTGCCGGGCAATGGAGCCCGCCGTCAGTTCTTTGATGGCTGAACCGAGCTTGCGGTCCCTGGAGCCCACCACAATCATGGACGCCCCGATGTCTTCTGCCTCACGCGCCAACGCCCGTGCCGGCTCCCCTGCCAGGGAAACGATGGACCAGTTCAGATCAGCTTCGGCCAACTGGGTGGCAATTGCTGTCCGCACGGATTCCGGGGCGCTCTCGGCATCGTCATCCACGCCGTCGGGATCAATCGGGGCCGACGGACCGCCCGTGGTGCCGTCCACGGGATAGGCCGTCACGTCGACGAACGCGCACACCAGTGGGAGCCCGGCGCTCAGCGCCACCTCAGCGGCGCGCTCGACGACGACGGGCCGCTGCCCGGGCATGACACCTACCAGGATGGGGCCGGCGAGGCCTTTGGGTGCTGGGATCCCGGTCATGGTGAAGTCCTCCTGTCAGACTTTCTTTACGACGCTGGACTTGAGCTGCATGGGGCCGAATCCGTCCACTTTGCAGTCAATATCGTGATCCCCCACCCCGTCGACGAGGCGGATATTCCGCACTTTGGTGCCCACCTTGATGGCCGTGGCGCTGCCCTTGACTTTGAGGTCCTTGACCACCGTGACGGTGTCGCCGTCGCTCAGAATATTGCCCACCGCGTCTTTGATGACGTGCGCCTGCACATCACTCTCGGCGGTGGGTGACCATTCGTGGGCGCACTCAGGGCAAACGAGCAGCACGCCCATCTGGTAGGTGTATTCACTGGAGCATTCGGGGCACGGAGGCAGGGAGTCGTTCACAGAGTAATTCTAAGGCGCCATCCACTGCCGCCCGGCTCTTCAACCACAGCCCGATCGCGTGCCTCGGTCACAACCATATTACGAAGGCGCGCCGCCGAATCTGTTGCCCCATGTCGGATCGACACATAGGCTCAATAATGTGAGTGGCGGGGACGGTGATCCGACAAGCGGTACCGACCAGCGACCCGTGAAGGAAAAACAAGCATGGCTACAGGCACAGTAAAATGGTTCAACGCTGAAAAGGGCTTCGGATTTATTGCCCCGGACGACGGTGGCCCGGATGTATTCGCCCACTATTCCGCAATTACCTCCAGCGGATACCGTTCCTTGGACGAGAACCAGAAGGTCCAGTTCGACATCACCCAAGGCCCCAAGGGACCTCAGGCGGAGAACATCCAACCCCTCTAAACTCCCACAAGAAACCGGCCAGGCACGTTGTGCCTGGCCGGTCTTGTTGTCGGCGAAATCTGTGGAGCTAAGGAGATTCGAACTCCTGACCTCTTCGATGCGAACGAAGCGCTCTACCAACTGAGCTATAGCCCCTGGGCACGGCGTCTACGGCCAGGCCAGTGTCCCTAGGCTACAAAGTTTCCCGGCGCTTTTCCAACCACGACACGAACGTTTCAGTGCCATACCTTTGCTCGGGCATGAGGTTGAGTCCTGCGCGCAGGTAGGCGCCCATGGYACCCGGCAGTGGGACTTCCAGAACCTTGCCTCGTGCGCCAGTAATGGCTTTCCACGACGCCGCCATGTCCTTCATGGCCAGGACCTCGGGGCCGCCAACGGTTCTGACCCGGTGCTGCTCGGGAGAAGGCGGTTCCAGCGCAGCTTCGAGCAATGCAGCTGCGGCTTCCCTGGGTGAGATCGTCTGGAACCGCACTCCCTTGAACACCGGAATCAACCGTATCTTTGCACCCGCACTAAAGATCATTTCGACCAGGCTGTGGAATTGCGTGGCTCTGATAACCACCGTTTCCAGTTCGGCCCTCGCGTAGACCCGCTCCTTTGCCGCTTTGGAGACATAGTAGGAATGGGCGCTCTTGTCGCAGTTGATAATCGACAACGCCACAGCCCTGCGAACACCTGCCTGGTGAGCCATGCCAAGAAGACGCTCGCCGCCGTCGGCAAATTGCTTTTGGGCTCTCCCGAACTGGCCCTCAAGGCAATCAATGACGACGTCGGCACCCGCAAGCGCAGCTGCCAGACCATCGCCTGTGGTGACGTCGCCTGCAAAGTAGCTGGCGCCGTCGTGATGCTTCTCCGAACCGGGAGGCGGCACACGGCGACTCAGGACGGATACTGTGTGCCCGGCGTCGAGCGCTTGGCGAACAACTTCACGGCCTACCTGTCCGGTGCCACCCGCAACACAGAGCGTGGTCATGCCGGGCTAGGCGCGGCGACGCTGCAGGACATCGTCCAGGTTGCTCAAGGCACTCTGCCCCTTGGATGCAGTGCGCACCTGCGCAGCTGCTGCGGCCTCCGCCTGCTCAACACTTTGCTTCAGCACCGGCTTGCCCACAGGCTTGGGAGCGTCAGGAAGATCCAAAGGCTCCGGAGCGGGGCGCGGCGCCTTCGCGGCACCAACGTAGGTGGGCTTGGGAACCTCAACCGGTTCCCAGCTGGCATCCTCGGAACCAGCGGCCGCTTCAGTGGACCTGTCACCGGCGGACTTGTCACCAGCAGACTTGTCTCCGGCCGCTAAGGCAACAGCCAAGGCAGCCTGGCGTAGTTCCACGGCCGAAAGGCGTGCGGCTTCCAGCTTTCCGGCCTCAGCATCGAAAACCGGAGTTTCCTTGGCTTCGACAGGCGCTTCCTTTGGCAAGTACCGTGCCGGGGTTTGGATGGGCACCACTGGCGCAGCCCGCCGCGCACGGCGTTCACGGAGATCCCGGAGGGCGAGTCGCCGCAAAGTCACCACGGCAAGTACCGAACCAACGAACGACACCAACGGCAGCCAGACATTACCGGTGCCGAACAGCCGCAGCACGCCCGAAACAATGGCAGTCAGCAATAAAGCAAGGCCGGCAAGAGCCAAGGTGAGCCGGGCATAACGGATCGTAAAGGGAGTTGTGGGCGGCTTCCTGGCAGACGACTCAGCCACGCTGGATTCCTGGGGCGACGCCGGTGCTTTGCTGTGCATGGTCTCCATCGGTTTCTCCTGCCGGGGTGCCAAAGTCAGTACCACCCCTGCCTGCGTTTCGTCTGGTTCGTCGTCAAATGCCTCTGCTGAAAGAGTGGCCGCCTGGACCTGCTGCCGTCTGTTCCGAAGAACGTAAGGAGCGACCCATACCATCCAAAGCGCGACAGTGACCACAAGGATCACTGAGCTGCTGAGAGGGAAGTCCACATTCAAAACCGTAGAAGCAAATCATCAGGGGCGGCGGCATTGCGGTCGGTGTGTCGTCGGCGAGTCCACAAATGAATGGAGATACGGCTCAAAAGGGGCTATGACCTGCCTGTTCTTCCTCTAAGCCAGGCGCCAAGGAGTCCCTGCGGAACCTCCTCCGAGGTCAGTGCGAATGAGCGATGATCCGCCCACTCGCCATTGATGTGCAAGTACCTCAGGCGGTAGCCTTCGTCCCGGAATCCGAGCTTTTCCACCACCCGGAGACTTGGTGCGTTCTCAGGCCGGATATTGATTTCCATCCTGTGCAGGCCCAGGGTCCGGAAGCAGTGGTCCGTAGCCATGGCAACTGCCGTGGGAGCAATGCCGTGCCCGGCGCGTTCCTTGTCAACCCAGTAACCCAAGGTAGCCATCATCGCCGAACCCCACACGATGGATGAGACCGTCAATTGCCCCACAATCTGCGGCTCACGGAACCCCTCGGTCCGCTCCGTGATGAGGAAGGGCAAAGCCGTGGACTGCCGGGCTTGCGCATTCAGGGATGCCACCATTTGACGGTAACTCGGCAGGCGCCCACCCGGCGCAGGATTGGATGCCTCCCAAGGTGCAAGCCATTCACTGTTCCGCGAACGGACTTCAGACCACTCCCGCTTGTCGCGGTAACGGATGGGCCGGAGCACCAAGGCTCCGCTTTCCAGCGTTACCGGCCAGATCGCAGAGCCGTACACCGGTGTTATTTGGGAAGGCCGGCAGTGAACGTTGGAAGCCACTCGCGGAGCTCGGGGCCCAGGTCATCGCGTTCGCATGCCAACTCGATGCAGGCCTTCAAGTAGCTCAACTTGTCACCGGTGTCATAGCGGCGCCCACGGAAGACAACGCCATAAACGCCGTAGCCTTCACCTTTCCCGGCAGCCAGAACCTCAAGGGCATCCGTCAGCTGGATTTCTCCGCCGCGTCCGGGAGCAGTGTTCTCCAGGACGTCGAACACTGCCGGGTGCAGAACGTAGCGACCGATCACCGCGAGGTTGGATGGAGCTTCTTCGGGGGACGGCTTTTCCACCAGCTGCTTGATGCGGACGTAGCCGTCTTCACCGTTTTCCTCGACGTCGGCGCAACCGTAGGCGCTGATCTTCGAAGGCTCAACTTCAATGAGGGCAACGACAGAACCGCCGGTCTTCTGCTGGACAGCGATCATTTCGCTGAGCAGGTCCTCGCGGGGATCGATCAGGTCATCGCCCAGCAGAACGGCGAAGGGCTCGTACCCGACGTGCTGCTTTGCACGCAGGACCGCGTGGCCAAGGCCGTTGGGGTCGCCCTGACGGACGTAGTGGATGTCGCCCAGGTTGGTGGCGGACTGGATGGCCTCCAGCTTGGCAGTATCGCCCTTCGCTGCCAGCGTTGCTTCCAACGCCGGCACCCGGTCAAAGTGATCTTCCAGGGCGCGCTTGCTGCGCCCGGTGATCATCAGGACGTCGTGCAGGCCAACCTTCACCGCTTCTTCGACGACGTACTGGATGGCTGGCTTGTCAACCACGGGCAGCATTTCCTTCGGCATCGCCTTCGTGGCGGGGAGGAACCTGGTACCAAGACCCGCTGCGGGGATGACGGCCTTACGGACAGCATTGTTATCGAGAGTCACCGGACTAATGTAACGGAAGGAATACATCAACGGGTAAACCCTCGCCGTGGCAAGACGCAGAAACAGCCCTTGAACTGGAGCGGATTTGCTGCTTTACGTAGACCACGGTAGCCCGCGCGAATCTCATGATCGGAGAAAAATGGCATCGAAGGAAGACATCCGCAGCAGCCGACGCCTGTACAGGCGCGGCCTCACCAAGGAGCAAGTAGCCGAAGCGGGCGAGGCGATTGCACCGCACGGCTTGGCGTGGGCCCGGAAGATTTCGGCCGGATCCCCCCGGACCTTCGCGATCTACGTCGGCGTGTCCCACGAACCCCCAACCATGCCCCTGATCGCAGGCCTCCACAACGCCGGCCACCAGGTCCTGCTTCCCGTCTGCGAAGCCGGACGCCAGTTGAGCTGGGTCTACTGGACGCCGGAGACGGTCTTCGTCCGGTCCGACTACGCACCCATCGACGAACCCGAAGGCGAGCGTTTGGACAGTGCTGTTGTGAGCGCTGTTGCGGGCATCTTCATGCCGGCCACCGCTGTGGACCGGGATGGCAACCGCATCGGACAGGGCGGCGGCTACTACGACCGCCTCCTCCAACGCCTGGACAGTTCCGGTGGGCGGCCACCCACCATTGCGGTGGTGTACGACGACGATGTGTTGCCTTCCGGAGCTATCCCCGCCGAGCCTTTTGACCGCCCGGTGCCGGATGCCTTGACACCCTCGGGAATCATCGCGCTTGGCGGCGGAGAGTGACCTGGTTGACGCTACGTGAAGCCGCCCACCTACGTGGAGTTGGCAGATAGCGAATGAGCGGGATGCTGATGATAGAATTGGCACTCAGGCCCTGCGACTGCTAATGCGGAGATTCTCCGCCACGGCTCCACAGGACCTGAACCTTGTCCTGAAGGAGGAACTCAGTGCCCACATACGCATACGCCTGCAAAGACTGTGACCATGCCTTTGACATCGTCCAGTCCTTCTCTGACAGCTCCCTGACGGAGTGCCCTGAATGCCAGGGCGCGCTCCGCAAGAAGTTCAACAGCGTCGGCGTTGTCTTCAAGGGCTCGGGCTTCTACCGCACGGATTCGCGCGATGCCAAGGGCAGCACCGTCTCCGCTGCGCCCTCCTCCCCGGCGACTCCGACCCCGGCTGCCACGCCTGCACCAGCGGCTGCAGCCGCAGCAAGCTAGCAGCACTTTTCCACACCAGTTACTTTTCCACATAGGGCACCCGGCCGCTGTTGGGCGGCCGAGCCCGGTGGCTAACGTGGCGTCATGCCACTAAAGTCCACCACTTCCCCACTCCCCCGCCGCGAACATTCAACTGCCCCTGCCCGGGGCCGTGGTCGCTCCCGAAACCCGCCAACCAGCACGGCTGGCTCTTTCCTCCCGCGGAAGCAGGGGCCACATCGCCAAGTGAGGCTGGGCCCCAGGCAGAGCCTGAACTTCTGGGTCTCCCGGAATCGTCGGCTGACAGTTGCACTGCTGCTCTGCCTGGCCACGGGCATTACAGTCCAACAGCTAACCCCTGCCTCTGAGCAGCACGTCAGCATTCTCGTCGCTGCCCGTGATCTTGCCGCAGGCACCAGCCTCACAGTGGCCGACTTCACCACTGTTGATGTGCCGCCCGACCTCGCGATCTCCGGAGCCCTGGAGGATCACGTTTCACTGGTGGGCCGCCAGCTTGCCTCGCCCTTGACTAAAGGGCAGATTCCCACTGAATCCAATCTTCTGGGGCCGGGTCTTCTCACTGGTGCACCTGTAGGTTCAGCTGCGGTCCCTCTTCGCATGGCTGACCCTTCATCCATCCAGCTTCTGTCCCCGGGACAGCTGGTGAATGTAGTACTCACTGCTGCAGGATCATACGACGAGTCCCGGCAAACCGAAGTCCTGGCCGCCTCCGTCCCTGTTCTTTGGACGTCTGCCCAAGGGGGTAAACCTGGCCAATGGCTTGGCACCAGCGACACCGACGGCTTGATGGTGGTAGCTGCAGATCCCCGGCAAGCAGAAAAGCTTGCCGGCGCATCCACGCTTGGCAAGCTTTTCTTCGTTTTGGTCAATCCCTAGGTTTTGGTCAATCGCTGGGGGTTTTGGTCAATGCCCAGGTTTCGCCCATCCCTGATGCAGGGCTTGGATTCGGTGATCTCATCAGCCCCAATGCGGTGGCTTCTGCTCCTTCAACCACTGCTCATGGTCATAGTTGCCTTCGTCGCCCCAACGCCGGGGATCGTCTTCAGCGGCCTTGGTAGGCAAGATTCCACCGGAAGCTTGCTTCGTCGCTGGCGTCTTTGACTCTGCCTGCTCTTCAGCGTTTTCGGCGCCTACAGCTGCGGTCTGTTCGTCAGAGCCGCTTTCGTTGTCGGTTCCCTGTTCATTCACTGGTACTTCAGTCCCATCCTCTGGATCACTGGGGGTTGGATTGCTGGCTTCTGCGTTGCTTGGTTCGCCATCCGCCCCCCTGCGCCTGTTCACATCTGTCTGTCCGGGCTGCTGGGATTCCAGCGATGCCTGGGGACTTCCCGGGCTTTGCCGATGCGAAGCCCGGGTTGCGGAGGAACTGCTGTACGAGGAGCTGCTGTACGTGGACATCCCATATGAGGAGCTGGAATACGAGGAACCTGCATACGAGGAGCCAGCATTATCCAGATTCAATTGTTCAACATCCATGTCCAGGAAGCCATGCTCCGCTGGCGGGGCGGCCTGGGGAACATGGTTCTCAAGTCCCAAATAGGACCCGATTCGATCTGCGCAGGACGACGGATCCGTGAACACTTCGATGGTCCACAGGGACATGTAACGCCAGCCCATGCGTTCCAGCAGCTGGGGCCTCAGACGGCTGCGTTCACGGACACTCATGCGTCGGTAACGCTCCGTGCCATCGGACTCGATTGCCACTGGCGTGGGAATCTCGGCGCCTTCCCGTCCAATGGTGTGGACGGGATCGGCAGCGGCGGCAATGTCCAGGACACCGTCATACAGGTGCCACACGCGGGCACCCCTTGCCCGCAACCTCTCGCCGAGATCGGCAACCAGGGGGTCCTCCCCCAAAGCCTGTTCGCTTGCAACGGCGCGCGAGGCAGGAGTTCCAAGGTTGCTGTTCCCGGACAGTTCCCGGTCCAGCAGTTCGTAAAAGTCCACAGCGCCGTGGGCCAGGCGATCCAGATCCAAATCTTCCGGACGGAAGCAGCTCAGGACGTGCATGGAACGGCGGGCGCGGGTCATCGCCAAGGCGAAGCGGTTTCGTCCGCCCTCAATGGACAGGGGTCCGAACGAGTGCAGGGCGCGGCCATGAGGTGTCCGGCCGTAGCCCAAGGAGAAAATGACATGATCGCGCACCAGGCCTTGGGCTCGCTCGAGGTCCACGACGCGGAAGGACTCAGGGCCGGCGCCGAAGAAGGCGGACAACAAGGGGTGGTTGGGTAACTGAAGCCGGATAGCCTCGCCGATCCGCGCAGCGTGGCGCAGGCTGGCCGTGACCACCGCCAAGGACGTGCGGGGCCGGAGTCTGGCATGCTCGAAGACAAGATCCACCACGCGGTTGACCTCCGCCGTAACGGACTCAACGCCCTCATGGTCCGCGCCGGGGAGGCCGGTTCCATCGGGGATGTACTCCACCAGGATCGAACGATCCAGGCCAGTCACCGAATTGCCATCAGGCAAACGCCGGAGGCCGCCGTCGTAGTAGTTCTTGCTCAGCTGCAGGATCAGATCCTCATCGACCGCCCGGTAAACCCAGTTCAGCTGCCAGGTGGGCAGGACGCGTGCCAAGGCTTTGAACGCACTGTCCACGCTCTCGTGGCTGGCCACTCCCGCCACGGGGGGTTCGACGGCAACGCTGAAGGTGCGGGCGTTCGCGACCTTCGCATCCCCGAAGGCTATGACTTGCCGGGCCCGTGCAATCGCCGGGAGGACGGCCTGAAGTGAGGTCGATTCGGCGTCGATGATGATGACGGCGTCAAACTTCTGCTCCGCCGGAAGAACTCCCGTCAACAGGTACGGGCTCACCGACCACACCGGAACAAGCAGGGGCACGAGGTCAGGGGCCTGCGCACTCAAAGCAGGGAGCGTCACCCGACCATCCTTCAGCAGGGCACGCAGCAACTCGGCTTGCCGGGGGTGCTCCACTATCCCTTGGCCCCACTTCCGGGCCAACTGCCACCGCAAACGGGCAGCACCACTGGCAATGTGGGCTTGGTCCGCGAGACGGTACTCAGCTTCAAGACGGCGGAGAGAGTCGCCGTCGGACATGGCGAGGTAGTCATCACCACTGATCATTGCTTCCAAGGCAGACTGCCACCAGGCAAGGTCCAGCTCGGCTGCCACCGAAGCGGCCGGAACTTCACGGGCGGCAAGGTCAGCGAGCAGCTCGCCGAGTCCGTGCTCGCGCATCTCCTCAATCAGGAGTGTGCGCTCCGGAAGTGTTTCAAGCGTGGCTGTATCCGCTACCAGCCGTTCGAGCCGCTCCATCAGTTCCAGATACGGAGTCTGGTGCAGCGAACCACCGGCCGAAGTGTGCTTGAGTGCCTCACCCAGACGGCGAAGCTCGCCATCGAGTTCGCGGTACAAGGACCCGAGGTCGGCGAGCCCCGACGGCACGGCCGGGTGACGTTGGGTGGTTGCATAGCCCGCCCACAGGGCACGCTGCTCCTGGACCAGGACCAGGGAGCTGTGCAGGTCCGCGATGTGAACGCCAGGCCGCACATACTCCTTCGCAACCCGCCGCAGCCTCGAACGCTGCATGGACGGCATCTCCAGGTTCCGCTCCCGCCTCCACGCCGAGCTTGCAGTTGCAGAGATGAGATCGTGAACCGGGCGATCAAAAATATCCGGAGTGAACTTGTCCAGGCTTTCGCGCACGGCAATCAGCAATTCAAGCTGTGCGCCCCACTCGGTGAAGGTGTCCGCCAAACGGATCTCGGCGTGATCCGAAACCTGCTTCATGCGCTCGCGCAGGACGGGAAGTTTCTCCTCGGCGATGCGGGCAAGCTGTTGGGCCTCTTCTGTCTCCTTGCGGGTTACGAGTCGGGCACCGTACCAGGGGCTGGAGGTGGAAGCCCGGCTGAAGCTGCCCAGCTCGGCAGCACGACGCAGGCGCCCAGCCAGTTCTTCACGGTCCTTGATGTTGTCCAGCACACTGCGCTTCAGGCGCACCGTGGTGGACGGCGCCGGGTGGATGGACGTCAGCTCGGCCAACGATTGCATAGCCTGGTACGGCGAGCATCCCCAACGTTCGCGGACATTGTGGAGCGAGGCAACATGGTCCCTCAGGGCATGCCGGTGTCCGATCAGCGTCTGATGGAGGTTCCCGAGTTGGGGTTCCAGCGCCTTTTCACTGCGCATGATGGCACGGACCAACTGGCCCTTTAGCTGCTGCGGTGTGGTGCCGTTGCCCGGACGGAACAACATCGAATCCAGGCCCAGCGATTCCAGGTGCGCAGAAAGTCCCGCCAGGCTGGACTGCCGGTCTCCCACCACAAGGACGGATTTGCCTTCGCTGACCAAGGCGCCAATCGCATTGATTGCCGTCTGGGTCTGGCCGCTGCCCGGTGGGGTGCTGACAACAAGCGAATCTCCGGCGCGAACAGCGTCCACAACATACTGCTGGTCCGTGTCAGCGTCGAGCAAGAGGAGTTCGTCTGCCGGGTCGCGTTCATCAAGGCTGGGGAACCGCCCTGCTTTGATGGGTTCGGGCTCAATCTCGCCACCATTGGCAGCAGTTGCCAGCGCAGCCACGGTGGGGTTGTTCATGTTGATCCACGGATCATCCAGGTTTCCCGAAAGATCAGCCAAAGTGGTCACGAGCAAGTTGAATTCAACCTCGGCGCCGTGAATGGGCTGAACCAGGGTAGCCAGGCGATCCAGGACCGGTTGGGGGTCAAGCCGGGCCGTGTTGTAGGCCATGCGGGCTACTGCATTGACGTCGAAGACGATGCCGTGGACGGTCTTCAAGTGACGTACCAAAGCCGGGTTCATGCGTGCTTGCGCGGTGAGCTGCAACTCGAAATCGTCCTCGCCCGGGCGAACGGTCAGGATAATGGAGGTCAGCATGACAGGGGCGGAAACCCGCTGGGGTTTGCCGCCTACGGCTGAAGTCCACACCACCGTGCCGGCGGAGAGGTACCCGGCCTCGATACCGCGATCATTGCTGAGCTCAAATATTTTGGAGCGAATGTTGCGTGCGGCCCGTGCCGCCACCAGATATTGCTGCCGGTCGCGGATAAGCGTGGACAACCTCGTTCTACGCCCAGCCAACAGCTGCGCGAGGCCCGACGGATGTGCGTTGCTGAGATCGATGGCGCCTTCGGGCGTCTTCACGAAACGCAGCATCGTGTCCGCCCCTGTAACGGGCTTAAGTCCGGACAGCCATTTGCGGAGCTCTTCGGAGCCCTCTTCCTGGCCTTGACCTAATGACACAACTGCTGCCTTCTTTTCTGTACTAGCTTTAGACGCCTTGGACCATACCGGCATACTTTCGAGGGTAGCGGGAATACTCCTTCAGCCCGCTCCGCAACACTGTGGCAATGCGAAATTCGCCGTCATTTCACAGCTGAAAGAACAGTGGCCGGCCTCCCAGGGGAGGCCGGCCACTCAAAATGCTATTCCCACTCGATGGTTCCCGGCGGCTTGCTCGTGACGTCCAGCACCACGCGGTTAACTCCATCCACTTCGTTGGTAATGCGGTTGGAGATGCGCGCCAGGAGGTCATACGGCAAACGCGACCAGTCGGCCGTCATTGCGTCCTCGGACGATACCGGACGGAGAACGATCGGGTGGCCGTAGGTACGGCCATCGCCCTGGACGCCGACACTGCGGACATCAGCCAACAGAACCACCGGCATCTGCCATACATCGTTGTCCAAACCGGCAGCAGTCAGCTCGGCACGGGCAATGGCGTCAGCCTTACGGAGCAGGTCGAGACGCTCCTTGGTGACTTCACCAACGATCCGGATACCGAGGCCGGGGCCGGGGAACGGCTGGCGGCCTACGATTTCCTGAGGCAGGCCAAGCTGGGCACCGACCGCGCGGACTTCGTCCTTGAACAGGGCGCGCAGAGGCTCGACGAGCTCGAACTGCAGGTCCTCAGGAAGCCCACCCACGTTGTGGTGGCTCTTGATGTTCGCAGCCCCCTCGCCGCCGCCGGACTCGACGACGTCCGGGTACAGCGTGCCCTGGACCAGGAACTTGATCTTCTCACCCTCGGCAGCCGCCTGGGCGATGATGGCCCGCTCCGCTTCCTCGAAGGCGCGAATGAATTCACGGCCAATAATCTTGCGCTTGGTCTCGGGATCGCTGACTCCGGCTAACGCAGACTGGAAGCGCTCTTGCTCGTTGGCAACATACAGATTTACGCCTGTAGCTGCCACGAAGTCGCGTTCAACCTGTTCTGCTTCGCCTTCGCGAAGGAGGCCGTGATCCACGAAGACACAGGTCAACTGGTCTCCAACGGCCCTCTGGACCAGGGCTGCGGCAACGGCCGAATCCACACCGCCGGAAAGACCGCAGATGACCTTGGAGTCGCCAATCTGCTGGCGGATGCGATCCACCTGCTCTTCGAGGATATTCCCCGTGGTCCAGTTAGGGCTCAGGCCCGCGCCCTTGAACAGGAAGTTCTCCAGGACGTGCTGGCCGTGCACGGAGTGCTTGACCTCCGGATGCCACTGCACACCGTAGAGGCGCTTTTCCTCGTTGGCGAAGGCGGCTACCGGTGCGCCGGCCGTGGTGGCCAGCACTTCGAAACCCTCGGGAGCTTCCTGGACGGAATCGCCGTGGCTCATCCAGGTGTTCTGTGAGGAGGGCACGCCATCAAGAATCGAGCGGGCATCGCCAACCACCAGTGCTTCGGTGGCGCCGTACTCCCGGAGGCCCGTCTCGGCCACCTTGCCGCCCAGTGCGTTGGCCATGGCCTGGAAGCCGTAGCAGATACCAAAAACGGGCACCCCGGCTTCAAAAAGGTCCGCTCCAACGCGCGGAGCACCTTCTGCGTAGACGCTGGAAGGTCCGCCGGAAAGGATGATGGCTGCCGGGTTTTTGGCCAGAAGCTGCTCGGTGGTGAAGGTATGCGGAACAATTTCCGAATACACATTCGCTTCGCGGACGCGGCGGGCAATCAGCTGCGCGTACTGGGCACCGTAGTCAACAACCAGCACCGGCTTCTGGGAAGTCTGGGGTGCGGTGGGAGTAGTCACCAACCAAGACTACTTTGCCGGGCCGCCCCGGTGCACGTTGGCAGCGGCCCGAAGAGGTCAATTACGGGGTGGTGGTTAGGTATCTCACACCCTAACGCCTCTTGGGCTGGCCCCGACGCCGCTAGTAGCGCTTTGAGGCCTGCGGGTTGGCTGCCAGTTCGGCCTCAACCTGAGCGTGGAACTTCTTCTCGACGATGAACGACATCAGGGGTACGACACCACCCAAGGCCAGCAAGACCAGCTTGGAGAAGGGCCAGCGCATGAGCGACCACAACCGGAAGTTGGACACCAGATACACCACGTACATCCAGCCATGGACGATCAATACAGTGGTGGAGATGTTGAAGCCACCGATCACGCCCTTGGGCTCAGACTCAGCGAATCCGAAGCCAAACGGCTTACCGGTCACGGCGTCCGTGCCACCGGCAAAGAGCGATACGCCGAAGCCATAACGGGCAATCAGCTCCGCGCAGAGCAGCAGGAGCATGGCACCGGTCAGGTAGGCCATGACTTTGTAGAACTTCAGCGCCGAACGGATCTGGGCTTCCGTTCCACCAAACTTGCGCTTCTTCGGCTTGGGTCCGGACTGCTCGGGCTGGATGGCCGGCTTGGGCTCAATCATTACTGCACCTTTTGTTCTGGCCCAGGTTGCTGGGGTTCAGGGCTTGTTGGTTCGTTGGGGTGGTGATTATCTTCGTCGAACTCGTCGTCTTCGAGCTCGCGACGGTAGTCGTCAGCCACCATCCGCCACCAGATGTACAGGGCGAATCCTGCGAAGACCACCCACTCAACGGAATAGAAGAGGTTCAGCCAGTTGATCTGTTGTTCCGGCGGCTGCGCAGGGATGTTGAGGGGCTTTACCGCGTCATTGACGACGACGGGAACACCTCCGGCTAGTTCTGATGTTGCGGCAACGAAGCCTTGGTAGCTGGAGACGTCCCAGACGTTGATGAGTTCGGCAACGGCCACCGCAGACGCCCGGCCTGGACCGGCGTCGACGTTTGGCACCGGCGCTTCAGAGGGCAGCAGGCGGCCGGTCAGCGTGATGGTGCCCGACGGCGGCGGAACGGCTTGGGCGGCGTCGGCCACCCAGCCCCGGGCTACTGGAATCCAGGTCTTGGGCGAGGCCGCGACACCGCTCAGCTTCGGAGCATTGTCCACAGCGAACGCCGAGACAATCCAGAATCCCTTCTGGCCGTTGTACAGGCGGCCCTCCACGAGGACCTGCTTGGCGGGATCGTAGGAGCCGGTGGCCGTGACCATCTGGTCTGAGACAGAACCAGGGAAGAACTGCCCGGGCTGCAGGACGTCCACCAGCGGCTTGACCTCTTCAATGCCGGGCGATACGGGAGCTTCGTGCTGGGTGGACCGGCTGAGCTGCCACTGGCTGAGCAGCACAAAAACCGCGGACAAGAGAAGCGCAAAGACGAGTCCTGCGATCCAGCGGGGTTTCAGCGCGGTTTTCAACACCCCTTAACCGTACTTCGTCCGGCTGTAGAACAACGAAACGAACGGTAGGAACCTTAGCCCTGGAACGGGTCCGTGGCGGCCATCTCAATAGTCGAATCTCAGTGGTCGAAGAACACCAGGCTGGAGTTGATGAGTTCGGAAATGACCTCGGTATCGTGCGCCCGGCGCAGGGACTCCCGGAATGACTCCTTGGAGAGCGAACGCGCCAACGTAGCAAGGACTTCCAAATGATCCGAGAAGGAGCTGGCAGGGGTGGCAATGAGCAGGATCAGCGTGGCTGGGCCATCAGTGGCACCAAAATCCAGGGCATGGCCGAACTTCGTGACGCCCACTGCAATGGAAATCCGGTCTACGAATTCACTGCGCGCATGCGGCAGTCCAATGCCACCGGGAAGTCCGGTAGCCAGCTGGTGTTCCCGGGAATGGACCTGCTCCAGGAAGCCCTGGAGGTTCGAGATCCGGCCAGCCGCGTGAAGCCGTTCCGCAAGTTGTGCCGCAGCGTCGATTTTGTCCTCGGCAACGAGCTCCAGGATGACGGTGTCTGGCGTCGTCAGTTCCGCGTCATACCGGTCAAGTGGTTCAGCCAAGTCGTGTTCCCTCCAATGTGGCCTTCCGGCCGCAGGTCCTGTGTTTGCTCAGCGAAGGGGAACGATGTCATCGACTCCCATGCGCGCGGCGTCAGCTGATTCGTCATCGGGTTGTTGCTGGCTAAGCCGCTCAGCTTCCACCCGGGCCAGATAGTGCTTTATTTCGCTTTCCCGCTGTGCTTCGCTCCAGCCAAGGATTTCTCCCATCAGCTTAGCCACTACTGGCACCGCTGACACACCCCGGTCCCAGGCTTCGATCGAGATTCGGGTGCGGCGCGTCAAAACGTCGTGAACATGACGGGCGCCCTCATGGGTGGTGGCGTAGACCACCTCTGCGGCAAGGTAATCGTCCGCACCGGGAAGCGGCTCCCCGAGTTCGGGTTGCGCCGCGATGAGATCCAGCACTTCCGAGGCCATGGACCCGTAGCGGTTGAGCAGGTGCTCCACGCGGGCAACATGGACGCCGGCTTCTTCCGCTGAGCGGCCGCGGCGGTTCCAGGCGGCCTTGAACCCCTCTGCACCGAGCAACGGGATTGTTTCGGTGCAGCTGGAGGGAACCCGTTCATCCATCGCCCGGGTGGCTTCATCCACCGCATCTTTTGCCATGACGCGGTAGGTAGTGAACTTCCCGCCAGCCACCACCACCAGCCCTGGCACCGGATGAGCCACCACGTGTTCGCGGGAGAGTTTGGCGGTGGAGTCGTTTTCCCCTGCAAGAAGGGGGCGGAGTCCTGCATAGACGCCTTCTACATCCTCGCGGGTGAGGGGCCGCTTAAGGACCTTGTTGACGTGCTCCAAAACGTAGTCAATGTCCTTGCTGGACGCGGCGGGGTGCGCCTTGTCCAGCTTCCAGTCGGTGTCCGTTGTCCCGATGATCCAGTGTCGGCCCCAGGGGATCACGAAGAGCACTGACTTCTCCGTGCGCAGGATCAGCCCAACTGTGGATTGGAACCTGTCCCGCGGTACCACCAGGTGAATGCCCTTGGATGCCCTGACCTTGAGCTGGCCCCGATCCGTAACCATTGCCTGGGTTTCGTCAGTCCACACGCCCGTGGCATTGACTACCTGCTTGGCACGCACTTCGAAGACGCTGCCGTCTTCCTGGTTTTCCAGCTTGGCCCCCACCACGCGTTCGCCTTCCCGGAGGAAGTCCACCACACGCACCCTGTTCACAGCATGGGCGCCATAGTGGGCTGCGGTGCGCACCACGTTGACCACCAAACGGGCGTCGTCCACTTGGGCATCGTAGTAGCGGATGGAACCAACGAAGGCATCGTCCTTGAGGCTGGGAGCCGCCCTGAGGGTGCCGCGCCTGAAGAGGTGTTTGTGCATGGGAACACCGCGGCTGTGTCCGGAAGTGAGACCCAAGGTGTCGTAAAGCATGATGCCCGCGCCCACATAGGGGCGCTCCCAGAACCTGCGCGTCAGGGGGTAGAGGAAAGGCACAGGGCGGACCAGGTGGGGTGCGATCTGCTGGATCAGCAAACCACGTTCCTGCAGGGCCTCCTGGACCAGCCCGAAATCAAGCATTTCAAGGTAGCGGAGGCCACCATGGATGAGCTTGGATGATCGCGATGACGTCCCTGAAGCCCAGTCCCTTGCCTCAACTATGCCCACCGTGAGGCCGCGGGTCACGGCGTCGAGGGCTGCTCCAGCCCCCACCACTCCTCCGCCGACAATCAGGATGTCCAACTGCTTGCCGGGTTCGGCAGTGGCTTTCAGGACTTCAATGGATGCGGCACGGGATTCCGGGCTTAATGCTCCCGGAGAATTCACCTGCGGACCGCCTGCGACATTGCTCATCGGACCCCTCCTCAAACGCAACTGCTGGTAGTCCCCTACCCTACTTGTTGGCCGGTCCGATTGGCAGAAGTCCTAGTTGCCCGAGTATGGGGATACTACGACGTCCACGCGCTGGAATTCCTTGAGGTCCGAGTACCCTGTGGTCGCCATGGACCGACGCAGAGCGCCAATGAGGTTGGACGTACCGTCGGTGTGGTGCCCGGGCCCGAAGAGGACTTCCTCCAGGGATCCGACCGTGCCAACGTTGACGCGGTCGCCACGGGGTGATTCGAGATGATGCGCTTCCGGACCCCAGTGCCAGCCGCGGCCCGGAGCTTCTTCGGCGCGCGCGAGGGCACTGCCCAGCATGACTGCGTCCGCTCCCATCGCGATGGCCTTGACGATGTCGCCCGAGCGGCCCATGCCGCCGTCGGCGATGACGTGGACATAGCGCCCACCGGACTCATCCATGTAGTCGCGACGGGCCGCAGTGACGTCTGAAATGGCCGACGCCATGGGCGAATGAATGCCCAGCGCACGGCGCGTGGTGGTGGTAGCACCTCCACCGAAGCCAACCAGGACGCCTGCAGCACCCGTGCGCATGAGGTGCAGGGCCGGTGTGTAACCAGCTGCTCCACCAACGATCACGGGGACATCGAGTTCGTAGATGAACTGTTTAAGGTTCAGTGGCTCATGGTTTTTGGAGACGTGCTCGGCGGAGACCGTGGTGCCACGGATGACGAAGATATCGACGCCGGCAGCCACCACGGTCTTGTAGTGTTCCTGGGTGCGCTGTGGGGTCAGGGAGCCGGCCACGGTGACGCCGGCGGCGCGGATCTCTGCCAGGCGGGAGCTGATGAGCTCTGGCTGAATGGGTGCCTGGTAAAGATCCTGCATTCGGCGGGTGACGGCCGGGCTGCTGGTTTCGTTGGCCAGGCCTGCGATCTCGTCGAGCACCTTCTGTGGGTTTTCGTACCGGGTCCAGAGGCCTTCAAGGTCCAGGACGCCAAGACCACCCAAACGGCCCAAAGTGATGGCCGTGCCCGGGGACATCACAGAGTCCATGGGGGCGGCAATCACCGGCATGTCGAACTTATAGGCGTCGATCTGCCAGGAGACAGAGACGTCCTTCGGGTCACGCGTCCGACGATTCGGAACGATCGCGATGTCATCCAGGGAGTAGGCACGACGCCCACGCTTGCCACGGCCAATCTCAATCTCATAAGTCACTGCTCGAGTTTATCCCACCAAAACCAAGCCACCGTTTTGTTCCGAGCTGCTCTTAGGGGGTGTTCTGGCTGGTCTCTTCCACAGTGAGCTGGGATTCGAACATCCGGAAGTAGCGGCCCCTCAATGCCACCAGCTCCTTGTGCGTTCCTTGTTCGGCAATCCGGCCATCTTCGAGCATGTACACAACATCTGCCCTTTCGATGGTGGCCAGCCTGTGGCTGATGGCAATGATGGTGCTGTTCCGGTCCGCGAAAAGCCGGGTGAAGATCCGGTGCTCAGCCAAAGCATCGATGGCCGACGTCGGTTCGTCCATGACCATGAAGGAGGCATCCCGGTAGAAGTTCCGTGCCATGGCCAATCGCTGCCATTGCCCGCCTGAGAGCCCACTCCCCTTGCGCCCGCGTGGATCCTCCATCCAATTGCTCACATGGTTTTCCAGGCCGTTGGGCAGCTTGTTGATGAATTCCATGGCCTCGGCATCTGAGGCTGCCCTCCGGATGCGTTGCTCGTCCCGGGCTTGATCGACATCGCCCAAATAGATGTTCTCCGCAGCCGTAGCGAATTCATACTTCAGGAATTCCTGGCTCAGGACCGCAAGGTGCCGGTGCCAACTGGTCACGTCGATTCCGGTGAGATCGACGCCGTCGAGCAATACTCGGCCTGAATCCGGCCGGTAGAGACCGGCCAGGATCCGGATCAGCGTGGACTTTCCTGCGCCATTCTCACCAACTATCGCAATGTGCTGGCCTGCCCTGATGGTCAGGGAAATGCCCTTGATAACTTCAATGTCACTCCCCGTATAGCTGAAGCGGATATCCCGCATTTCCACAACGGACGGCGACTTCACCAAGGGAGGTTCGTGGCCGCTGGGCACCGGAAGCGCCATGAACAGCTCGTAGTCTTTGAGGTTGGCAAGGTCTTCGTCAATGGAACTCAGCGACGAGACCAGGTTGCTGGCGGTGGACAGGGCCCGGCTGACGATCTGTTGGATGTAGAGGAACTGCCCTACCGCCTGTGCCCTGGCAATGATTTGTCCCACCACCCAGATCAACGACACTACTTCGGCCCCATACTGCAGGGCGTCCGCTGCGAGTTGCTTGGGGATGTAGCGCTTCTGGAAGTCCAGCCGCCGGCGCTCGTCAGCGTCCCGAAGCCGGGACCGCAGGTCCATCAAATAGCCCACGATTCCATAGAGCCGCATCTCGGCAATGTGCTGGGGCCTCAGGAGGTTGGTCTCGATCATTCGCCGTTGACGCCGGGAATCCACCTGGGTATTCCAATGCGCTATTTGCTCTCGTGAGAGTTTGAACTGCAAGTAGACGCTCGGGACGATCGCTATAAGGACAATGACAGCGATCCACCAACTGACCAACAACAGCGCACCGACTGCCAGGATGACCGAAACCAACTGCGTAAAGATGGCCGCGATCCGGTCCAGGACCCGCGCATAGGAATCGGAGAACCGCTTGGCGCGATCGTAGAGGTCCACCGTTTCTTTGTCGTCATAGCGCCAGAACTCCAGTGCCAGGAAGCGCTCGTACATCATGTCGCCGACGATCGCGCCTACTTTGAAGCTCATCAACTGCTGGATGTATCGGTCGACGCTGCTGAAGGCGCCCCAAAACAGTCCCAGCGCGGCAGTAATGATGACGTACAGTACCGCCCGCGGACCGGCGTCGGGATCTCCCGCGTAACCGGCGGCCAACGCCGTGGTGGTCAACGCGGCGAAGTAGGTGGTTACCAGCGGCAGCGTGGCCGAAATCAGGGAGCCAGCCACTTTCATGATGACTGCAATCGGCGATGCCTTGAAACTCACCTTCAGGACCTGCCCGACGGCGCGTGCGTACGGCCGGAGGGCAAGCTTGCGGGGCGCTTTGCCGGGTTGGACTGAATTCAGCCGGACTGACTCCGGGTGCCGCGGTTGTGCGGGCTTTTCGGACATGTCCCCAGCCTATTCCTCCCCACAGACATTTCCGTTGCGGCCCTTAAACAGCTGTTCCCCGTGGAGGCTTCCACGGGGAACAGCTGTTTAAGAAACTGATGTCAGCGGGAACCGTAGTTGGGTGCCTCCACCGTCATCTGGATATCGTGCGGGTGCGATTCCTTCAGGCCGGCAGGAGTGATCCGGACGAACTTGCCGCGTGCCTTGAGTTCGGCAATCGTGGGGGCGCCGGTGTAGAACATGGTCTGGCGGAGGCCACCGACCAGCTGGTAGGCCACCGATGCCAGCGGACCACGGAACGCGACGCGGCCTTCGATGCCTTCCGGGATGAGCTTGTCATCACCGGACACGTCAGCCTGGAAATAGCGGTCCTTGGAGTAGGACGTGTTCTTTCCACGGGACTGCATGGCGCCAAGGGAGCCCATGCCGCGGTAGCTCTTGAACTGCTTGCCGTTGACGAAGATGAGCTCGCCGGGAGACTCTTCACAACCAGCCAGCAGTGAGCCGAGCATCACGGTGTCCGCGCCGGCAACCAGTGCCTTGCCAATATCGCCCGAGTACTGGAGTCCGCCGTCGGCAATCAACGGCACGCCTGCCGGGATGGCAGCCTTCGCGGATTCGTAGATGGCCGTGATCTGGGGAACGCCAACGCCGGCTACAACACGGGTGGTGCAGATGGAGCCTGGGCCCACACCGACCTTGATGCCATCGGCACCAGCGTCAATCAGGGCCTGGGCTCCTTCACGGGTTGCTGCCTGGCCACCAATGATGTCCACGTGGGCAGCAATCGGGTCTGACTTCAGGCGGCGGATCATGTCCAGCACGCCCTGGGAGTGGCCGTTGGCGGTGTCCACGAAGAGTGCGTCCACCCCGGCGTCGATGAGCTTCATGGCGCGTTCCCAACCGTCGCCGAAGAAGCCGATGGCAGCGCCTACGCGCAGGCGGCCTTCGTCGTCCTTGGTGGCCAGCGGGTACTGCTCTGCCTTGGTGAAGTCCTTGGTGGTGATGAGGCCCTTGAGACGGCCCTGCTCGTCAACGAGCGGGAGCTTCTCAATCTTGTTGGTGGCCAGCTTGTGCGAGGCTTCCTCGCGGCTGATGCCCACATGGCCGGTGATGAGCGGCATCTTGGTCATGGCATCGCTGACGCTGCGCAGCGGGAATTCAGATTCCGGAATGAACCGGGTGTCGCGGTTGGTGACGATGCCCAGCAGCCGCCCGTCGGTGTCCACCACGGGAAGGCCGGAGACGCGGTAGCGGGAACACAGCTCGTCCAGTTCCTGCAACGTGGCCTGCGGGCCGATGGTCAGCGGGTTGGTGATCATGCCGGATTCGCTCCGCTTGACGCGGTCCACATGCTCAGCCTGATCATCGATGGACAGGTTGCGGTGCACGACGCCCAGACCACCCTGGCGGGCCATGGCGATGGCCATGCGGGACTCCGTGACGGTGTCCATGGCAGCGGAAAGCAACGGCGTCTGCACTGTGATGCGCTTGGAAATCCGGGAGGACGTGTCCGCGTCAGAAGGGATGACATCGGTGTGTCCGGGGAGGAGCAGGACGTCGTCGTAGGTCAGGCCTACGAAGCCGAAGGGATCGTGTTCGGGCTGGGTCATGAGTGCGGCCTCTTACCTGGGTTCTGGGGGCTTTAACTGGTAGGGGTTGCAACTGATGACCAGCCCGTCATTACGGGACTGGCCTGTGCATTAATTGGCCTATGCATGAGGTACTGCAAGGCAAAGGTGCTTCGGGTATTGAATAAATAGTAGAACCTCGGCGGCCATCGCCATATTCCGCGGCGCCTGAGTGTGAGCAACAGCACTGGCGGAAGGTCGGCGTCGTGCGTTCCGTGCTCCCGCGGGGCGGCGAGGCTAGCGCCCGGACTGACCAGTCGAGTCGGACCAGCCCGTCGCGGCGAGGAGCCGCTCCTCGAACATCGGGATCATGCTCTGCACATAGGTCTTGGTGAGATGGTTATCGTCCTTGTAGACGTACACATTCCCCACCACTGCCGGACACGTGCCCCGTTCGCAGATGAAGTCGCTCATGTCCATCAGGTACAACCGATCCACCTTGCCCGCGTAGTCGTCCAGAGGCGAGGACGCAGCCAGGGAATCTTCCAGCGGAGGGTTGCAGTCGGGCGAGTCAGGGCCCTTCTTCTGCACGCACTCGGGCATGTTGATGCTGAACCGCGGGTTGTCACGGATGCCCACGACGTCGATTCCTGCATCCGTGAAGGGCTTGATGCCTTCCAAATAGCCGGGCACTTCGGTCTCGAAAGGGGCCGTCACATGAGTCAGAGACGCCACGGTGAACACCGCATCGGGTTTGTGTTCCATGACGTAAGCCGCACTCGCCTTGTTGAAGTCGTTGCAGTCACTGGTGCGCTCAGGAGAGTCGGCACCGAACCGGCAATTCCCCTTCAGCAGAGTTACCACTTCCCAGCCATGCTCCTTGGCGATGGGGCCCAGGGCGGCCATGTACTGCTGGGCATGGGAATCGCCGAGCACCACGATCCTCTTGGTCACGACTTCGGGTTCTGCATTCTGGAGGCACCCCTGCAGCAACGGATCTGACGGCACGTTGGCGCCAGTACACAGGCCATCGATGTCCGCCCATTCATCCTTCATGGCGGCGGGTGCGGGAATGATCATTGCCTCAGGCGTCGGTTGGCCCGCGAACTCAGGCGACAGCGCTGCAGCACCGGGCGTCAGTTCTTTTGGCTGATCCGCAATCGCCACGCTTTCGGCGGCGATGGCACCCTGCCAGGCGGTCATCGGCAGTGCCAGCAGCGCACCGCAGGAAACAATGACGACGGCGGCCCGCCAGGACCGGGCGTCCGGCCACTGCCAGCGGCGCATGGGCACCTCGACGTACCGGGTGGTGGCAACGGCCAACGCCATCGACGCTGCCATGATGCCCAAGCCCTGCAGGAGGTTCGGGCTGGTGGTCTCCGTGACGAGCAGGAAGAACACCAGGACCGGCCAATGCCACAAGTACAGGGCGTAGGAATTGTTGCCCACCAGGACCAAGGGCTTTGAGCTGAGCACACGGTCAGCACCAAATCGGCTGTTGCTCTGGCCCGCAACGATAACCGCCGCGGCTGCGAGGGTTGGCCAGAGAGCCACGAATCCCGGGAAGGAACGGTCCACCGTCAGGATCAGGCCGCACGAGAGCATGGCGAGCAGCCCCGCCCAACCCAGGAATACCCGAAGCCGCTGAACTGGTTTGAGGTACGGGAGAGCCAGTGCCAGCAGGGAACCCAGCGCAAATTCCCACAGCCTTGTCCGGGTATCGAAATACGCATACGCCTGATTGTGGGCAGTCTGGTCGATGGAATAGACCAGCGAGGCCACAAAGACCAGGCCGAACGCCATGAACAGCAGCTGCCGGTGTTCTGTGGCCTTGCGGCCTGGGAACAGCTTTGCAAGTTGCGGCTGCAGCAGGGCCACCGCTGCGAAAATCAGTGGCCACAGGATAAAGACCTGGCCTTGCACGGACAGGGACCAAAAGTGCTGCAGGGGACTCGCTCCGGAATGGTCCTGCGCATAGTAATCAACGGCAGAATCCGCGAGCTGCCAGTTCTGCCGGTACAGCAGGGAGGCCCAAGCCTCGGCGAGCACATCCGGCCACCGGCTCTGCGGGATAAAGGCCCAGGTTCCGGCCAGGACTGCCAGCAGGACCACGACGACCGCGGGCAACAGCCGGTTGAACACATGGAGCCAGTGCTGCAGGAGCCTCAGGGGCTTACGGTTTTCGAGCTTCCGCGTAAAGGACAGGGTCATCAGGAAAGCCGAGATGAGTAAAAAGACGTCTACGCCGCCGGACACCCGGCCGAGCCAAATGTGGTAAGCCGCCACCATCAACACAGCCAAGGCACGCAGTCCCTGGACCTCCGGGCGGAAGGTTCGTTCCGCCGTCGTGGGCTTCGCTGTAGTGGGCTTCGCTGTAGTGGGCTTGCCACCCAAAGGTGCTGTTGCTTTCACCTGTCCGCTCATTGCGCCCACCCCGTCGCGGCAAACCACCTTTCGTCGAACATCTCGCCCATGCTGGTGACGTAGGTCTTGGACAGGTGGTTGTCATCCAGGTAGACGAACACATTTCCTATGACGCTGGGGCACTGGACACCATTGCAGAGGAGATCCGTCATATCCAGGAATGCGGCATTTCCAAACTTTCCCTGTTCGGCCGCGAAGGGGCTCTCCGCAGCCAGGACGTCATGCTGGTCAGACTTGCAGTCAGCGCTGTCCACGCCCTTGGACAGGGCACACTCGGTGACATTGTGGTCGTACCGTGGGTTGTCACGAATGGCCACCACCTGGATGCCGAGGTCGTTGAAGTTGGTGACGGACTGCTCAAAGCCGTACACCAACTCCTCATCCGGTGATGAGGGGGCCGCCTTGGTGCCCACCATGAACACGGAATCCGGGGTGTGGGATGCCACGTATTTGAAAGCCGCCGAGTTGAAATCATTGCAGTGCTGGTCAGCGTCAGGGTTCTCCGGCATGAACGGACAACCGCCCAACAGGAGGGCCGTGACCTTCCAATGCTCAGCCTCAGCGAGAGGGCCGAGTGCGGCCAGCCACTGCTGGGCATGGGAGTCGCCTAGGACCACAATGCTCTTGGTGGCGTCATCGCCCACACCGTTTTGCTGGCAGTTCTCCTGCAGAGTCTTGTCTTCCGGCTTGGAAACTCCCTCGCACGTCCCACCCAGGTGTGCCCAGTCTTCAGGCAACTGTTCTGCCGTGGGAAGTGTCTTGGCATCCTTGCCGACTTGGTTTACATAGCCTGGAAGGAGGGCATGGGCTCCAGGGTTGTCGTTGAATGCCTGCGTGTCAGCGGCCTTCTGGTCCAGATACTGCTTGTACTGGAAGCCGAGCAACGGCGCACACGCCACGGCCAGGCAGACGGCGATGGAGATGGCTGCGCGGCGACGTTTCACCTCCGGCCACTTCCACTCCCGGAATGGCTTCTCCACGAACTTCGTGGTCAGGAAGGCCAGGACCAATGCCAACGCCACAATCGCGGTGCCGGACAGCCACCCGGCGTGGTCCTTGCCGCTCCAAGCCAGGGCGATCACCAGGATAGGCCAGTGCCAGAGATACAGGGCATAGGAGTTATCGCCAAGACGTACCAGGAATTTGGAACTCAGGATCCGATCCACGCCGAAGCGGCTACCGGTCTGTCCCGCTGCAATCACTGCAACGGCAGCCAGCGTGGGCCAGAGCGCAACAAAGCCGGGGAACGCAGTTTGGACCTGCAGCAGGATGCCGCAGGTAAGCATGGCGGCAACGCCGATCCACCCCATCGCCACGCGGACAGGTTTGGAAAAGTCCAGGGCAGGCAGGATCAGGGCAACAAGTGTTCCGAGGGCGAACTCCCAAAGCCGGGCGAAGGTGTCGAAGTACGCCACAGCCTGGTTGTTGGCCGTAAAAATAATGGAGTACGTCAGGGAAACGACGAAGATGAGCGCAAAAACGTACGCGAGCGAGGCCCGGTACCGGAGATCGAATTTGCGGCAGATGACCGCCATCACGGCGAAGATCACCGGCCAGAGAATGAACACCTGGCCCTGGATGGAAAGTGACCAGAAGTGCTGCACAGGACTGGCGAGACTGTGGTCCGTGGCGTAGTAATTCACCGCGAGAGTCTGCAACAGCCAATTTTCGTAGTAGAACAAAGAGGCCCAAGCCTGATTGACCACTTCCACCCAGCGGGTGGGAGGCAGGAAAGCAAAAGTAGCAGCCAGTGTTCCAAAGAGGACAACCACCACTGCCGGGAGCAGGCGCCTGAACAAGTGCAGCCAGTGCCGCAGCAAGTCCATCGGGCGCCGCTGTTTGAAGCGGCTCGTGAACTGAAGAGTCATGAGGAAGGCCGAGATCAGCAGGAAGACATCAACCCCGCCTGACACCCGCCCAATCCAGATGTGGTAGCTCACAACCATGAGCACAGCGAGGGAGCGCAGGCCCTGGATTTCGGGTCGGAACGTGGACTTTACAACGGGACCGGTAGCCCGCCTGTTGGGACGGGCGGGCGGTCGGATCGTTGATGTAGTCACGTTAGGCAGTTCCTCAAGGCTATTGCACAAAGCATCCATCATACGCTGTTCCGGGCGCCGACCCCAGTTGGGCCGGCCTGCGGAACCGCCTTACGAGTGTCTATTAGCTCAGGTTGGACTATGCGTTTGCAAAGATGAAACTGTGCGTTGCCTGTGCTGCGGGCACTTCTTTTTGAAGGTCAGCCACTATGCCAAAGCCGGCCGACGCTCAGCTGTGAACTGCCGGTCTGCTGTGATCTGGCGTGCCAGATAGCGGGCGTCACGGCCAACTCCTGGAAGTGTTGCCGAAACTGCCGCGAACAGAAACTCCTGGCCAAGGAAGTAGAGACCGGGCACAGATTCCACCACTCCCCTCTTGTGGGTCGGAATCCCATCGCCGTTCTGGTACGGGAGCTTCAGCCACGAGTAATCCTCCCGGTATCCGGTACACCAAATGACGTTCGCCACATCCAAAGTCCGGCCCTCTTCCAGCACCGGTTTACCTTGCTTTACCCCGGCTATCCTCGGCAGCAGTTCCACCTTCGCGTCACGCAGATCCTTGGTGCGTGTCCGGATCAAAGGTGCCGCCATCATCTTGAATGCCGGCGCCACCTTCCGGCCAACCGGGGTATTAAGGGTCAGGACGTGAAGTCCTGCGAACCGGATCACAGGCAGGACAAACCGGGCCGCGGCGCGTCCATGGCGAACAGGGAGTTCGCCACTGGCTTTGCCAGCCAGCAACGTGGTGTGCGTTCTGCTGGCTTCAAGGGCAATTTCCGCGCCGGAATTGCCGAGCCCCACCACGAGCACTGGCCCAGGTTGGAGTTGCCCGGGGTTTTTGTACTCCTGCGAGTGAAGCTGCACGATGCCGGGATCCAGCTCAGTGGCGAATGCCGGCCGCTTAGGCAGGCGATATCCACCGGTAGCAACCACTACGTTGTTGGCGATCCAAGACCGGTCACCGGAGCTCACAAGAAAGCAATCACCCTGTTGCGTCACCCCGTCAACACGGACTCCGTGGATCACGGGCAGACTGAACCGCCGTGCATATTGTTCGAGGTAGTCCGCCAACTCATCCTTACTGGGAAACGCCAACGGGTCCCCTGGGAAAGGTGCGCCCGGCAATCCGTCGTATTTAGCCGGGGTGAAGAGACGAAGCGAATCCCAGCGTTGACGCCACGAATCCCCGGTCCTGGCGTTCTCATCAAGGATGACGAAGTTGTGGTGTCCTTTGGCCAGCCAATAGCCGAGCGCCAAGCCGGCCTGGCCACCGCCCACGATCACAGTATCGAACTGCGAATCACTAGCATTTTTCATGGCATTTCCTTTCTCGTTAATCCAACGCGGGGTCACTTATGGCCCATGGCAGGGGCCGACATGGGCCTTAAGTGACCCCGGGTTGCTGGGGTTGCAGTTGCTGGGGTTGCAGTTGCTGGGGTTTCAGCCGGAGCCTTCCGGTACCGCAGGCACCACACCAACATCAAGACCGACGTCACCACGTAAAAGGAGTGCAACAGCCACACGGGTCCCGCCGGAAGGTCGAAGACGTAGAAGGAATGCACGGCGTTGGCGATGTTGGTCAAAGTGATGTTGCTCAAACTGTAGGAGGCCAGGTCCTTGGTGCGGACTGCCTTGACCAACATGGGCAGCATGCTGGATGCAAAGAGCACGGTGGATACGGTGCCGGCGAGCAGTGGAATGTTCATAAGCCCAAACTAGGAGTCCGGCACCCTCTGCCGCGTCGGCCAAATGACGCATCCTGCTGGATGGGGCATGGGTATTTATGCGCATGTCGGGACGTGAGAGAACAACGGGAGAAACCCCGCAGGACGTGAGAGAAGATCGGGAGAAAGGCTGTGGGATGTGAGAGAAGATCAGTTGGTCAAGTGGTGTTCGAAGGCGTATCTGGTCGCAGCAACCCTGGAGGGCAAGGAGAGTTTGCTGAGGATATTGCTGACGTGCCGGGCAACGGTTTTTTCGCTGAGATACAGTTCCCGGGCAATGGACTTGTTGGCTTTTCCGTCGGCGACAAGCCGCAGGACTTCCAGTTCACGGTTTGTAAGTTCATGGGCGGTGGGCGCAGAACCAGTCCCAACACCTCCCGCCCCGCCGGCTCCCGCACTGCCTCGTCCCGCAGTAAGGCCCAGCACCTCAGTTACAGCAGGCGTTGCTTCGAGTTCAGCGAACTCGGCTGTGGCTGCTTCGAATTCCATGGCGGCAGAGTCGGGATCGCCCAGTTCCGAACAGGCGCGGCCCGTCAACACCCTGCAGCTGGCGGCGCCATACGGTGCCTCAAGGCTGTACCAGAGCCGCCATGCCTTTCTTGAGGCCACCAGCGCGTCGCCCGCCTTGCCCTCTGCGAGCAGCACTTGGGCTTCCGCCTGCGCCGCAAGCGCCCGTTCCAGGGGCCTGCCCGTTTCAAGGACCGGAGCCGCGAGTTCGTCAGCCGCGGCCCTTGCCGCTTTAAGGTCACCAGCGGCAAGCTCGACGTCGACGACGGCGGGAAGCAACCGCCGTCGGTTGGCGGGGTCCGAGCCTGCCATGGCCCTGCGCAACATGGCTTGGGCCTGGGACACTTTTTGCTGGCCTGCCAGCACCAGCGCGAGTCCGGGGAGAGCTTCGAAGCCGGTCTCTGCAGCCTTGGCATAAGCCGCGCTGGCTTCATCAAATTGGCCCTTCAAACGCAGAATCTCGCCCTGCAGATACCACGCACCCCAGGCCGCTTCCGGGTCGCCGCGGCGCGAGCGGTCCTGGGCAATGTGGACGGCTGCTATGGCGTCATCCCAGGCGCCATGGAGGATGAACAGTTCTGCCCTGTGGGACTGGCACTGCCCGCTGAACATCACCATGTCCGGCCGGTCCCCGCACCAGCGTTCCAACGCGGCGGTCCATTCATGGGCACGCTGGACGTCGAACGCCAGGCGGCAACTGCCGATGACGGAGCAGTAGATGATGCCTGAAGGGATGGGCGATACTTCCCCCGCCGTCACGGAAACCATGACTTCATCCAGGATCTCCAAGCCCTTGTCCGGGAATCCAAGGGTGATGCTGGCCGTGCCCAGGCCCAGCCGTCCAAGTGCCATCAGATCCTTGTCGTGGAATCGCTGCCCCACTGCCAAGGCGCGGCCAAAGAGCTCATTGCTGGCTTCAGGATTTCCTCCGTACAAGGCTCCCAGCGCTGACGGAATCAGGAGGTAGCCTTCAGCTTCGGTGGGCTCGTCCAGTTCTTCCACTAAATGCTTCGCCCGGGACATCCAGCCCGAGCTGCGGGCTGGCTCCCCGATGTCCATGAGGAACAGCACCAGCCACGTTGCGCAACGGGCGGCTGCAGCCATGTCTCCTACGGTGACATATTCATCGTGCGCCCGTGTCAGGTAGGCGACGCCTTCGGAGTCCTTGCCCAACAGCATGGCCACGGAGGCCGCGACTTCAATGTCCTCGGGTAGAAGTCCGCCCTCCGTGTCCGCCCGGGCAAGGCAATCCAGTGCATCGCTCCAGCGGTGCTCGGAGAACGCGGAGCGTCCCAGATCCAAGGCTGTAACCGGCATAGTCCACACTCATTCTGCGACCGCGAGCAACCCGGTTGGCGCACCCAAGCGGCCGTATTAGCGTCAGGGTACCGCCGCCGTCGTAAGCCCACAATGGCTCCACGAATCCCTGACGCGCCGTGTGGGTTCCTGACCGTCTCTGGTCCCGAGATGCCACTTTGTCACCCTTTTTCGGTTGCATGGCGGGCGCCTGAGGTTCAAAGAAGGTCGGGACGCCACACGCCCACGCCACAACCGGACGCCGGGAAGCCGACATCGGGAAGCGCAAGAGGGCAGAAAAAAGCCCTGGCCACGAGTGACCAGGGCTTTTTCGAACAGGCTGTTAGTGCTGGTGGCCTGCGTGTGCGTTTTCGTCCTCAGCCGGCTTCTCGGCAACCAGGGTCTCGGTGGTGAGAACCAGGGCAGCGATGGAAGCGGCGTTGCGGAGTGCGGAGCGGGTGACCTTGACGGGGTCGATCACGCCAGCGGCGATCAGGTCCTCGTACTCGCCGGACTTGGCGTTGAAGCCGTGGTTGGCTTCGAGTTCGGAGACCTTGGAAACGACGACGAAGCCATCGAAGCCGGCATTCTGGGCGATCCAGCGCAGCGGCTGGACCAAGGCGCGACGGACGATGCCAACAGCTGCTGCTGCGTCACCTTCCAGTGCCTTGACGGCCGGGGACTCATCCAGCGCCTTGAGGGCGTGGATGAGGGCGGAACCGCCACCGGAAACGATGCCTTCTTCAAGGGCAGCACGCGTGGAGGAAACGGCGTCCTCGATGCGGTGCTTCTTTTCCTTCAGCTCAACCTCGGTGGCTGCGCCGACCTTGATAACGCCGATACCGCCAGCCAGCTTGGCCAGGCGCTCCTGCAGCTTCTCGCGGTCCCAGTCGGAGTCCGTGCGGGTGAGTTCGGCACGCAGCTGGGCCACGCGGTCGGCAACGTCCTGCTCGGTTCCGGCGCCATCAACGATGGTGGTGTTGTCCTTGGTGACCGTGATGCGGCGTGCCGTACCCAGTACCTCGAGGCCAACAGTGTCCAGCGACAGGCCAAGGTCCGGGGAAACAACCTGGGCGCCCGTGAGCGTCGCAATGTCCTGGAGCATGGCCTTGCGGCGGTCACCGAAGCCCGGAGCCTTGGCGGCCACAACGTTCAGCGTGCCGCGGATGCGGTTGACGATCAGCGTGGAAAGGGCTTCGCCTTCGATGTCTTCGGCGATGATGAACAGCGGCTTGGAGGCCTGCAGCGCCTTCTCCAGCAACGGCAGGAAGTCCTGCAGCGAAGAGATCTTGCCCTGGTTGATCAGGATCAAGGCGTCTTCGAGGACAGCTTCCTGGCGTTCTGCGTCAGTGACGAAGTACGGGGAAAGGTAGCCCTTGTCGAACTGCATGCCTTCGGTGAGGACGAGTTCGGTCTGGGTGGTGGAGGATTCTTCGATGGTGATGACGCCATCTTTGCCCACCTTGCCGAACGCCTCGGCCAACAGTTCGCCAATTTCGTCGCTCTGTGCGGAGATGGCGGCAACGTTGGCAACCTGGGTGCCTTGCACTTCGCTTGCGTTCTCCAGGAGGCGGGCTGCGATGGCTTCAATGGAAACCTCGATGCCGCGCTTGATCTCGCCAGGAGCGGCACCAGCAGCAACGTTGCGCAGGCCTTCCTTGACCAGTGCCTGCGCCAGCACCGTAGCGGTGGTGGTGCCGTCGCCAGCGACGTCGTTGGTCTTGGTGGCTACTTCCTTGGCCAGCTGTGCACCAAGGTTCTCGTAGGGGTCGTCAAGCTCAACTTCGCGGGCGATCGTCACGCCATCGTTGGTGATCGTGGGAGCGCCCCACTTCTTGTCCAGCACGACGTTGCGGCCGCGCGGGCCAAGCGTCACCTTGACAGTGTTGGCGAGCTTGTCGATACCGGCCTCAAGAGACCGGCGGGCAGCATCGTTAAAAGCAAGCTGCTTTGCCATGGTTGTGTCCTTTCAAGACAGAAAACCCGCACCGCAGAAGGTCGGAATGATTCCAACGCGGCTGCGGTGCGGGGCTCCAGGAAGTTACTTTACGACGATCGCAAGGACGTCGCGGGCGGACAGAACGAGGTACTCGTTGCCGCCGGTCTTGACTTCGGTTCCACCGTACTTGGAGTAGATGACGACGTCGCCAACAGTTACGTCAACCGGCACGCGGTTGCCGTTGTCATCGAAGCGGCCGGGGCCGATTGCAACAACTTCGCCTTCCTGCGGCTTCTCCTGCGCGGAGTCCGGAATTACCAGGCCGGAAGCCGTGGTCTGCTCTGCTTCGAGCGGGCGAACAACAATACGATCCTCAAGAGGCTTAATCGAGACCGACACTCGGACTCTCCTTTTCATGAGCTGATTCATGGACTAAGAACTAGGGTGCCGTGGCGTGCAACCGTCGTCGCGGTGCCGGTGACGCCTGGCGTGATTAGCACCCTCCGGGGGAGAGTGCTAACACGACTCTATGTAAGCGTTAGCACTCGGTCAAGGTGAGTGCCAGAATTTCGTCCTGAGTGAACTCCCGTTACCGACCGGTGAGGTCGTCCAAATCGTAGTCTTCGCCGTCGTCGTCCTCATCTGCAGGGGCGGTTCCGCGGTTCAAATACAGCACGACGGCGGCCGCCAGGGCCACGACGCCGGAAATCACCAAGGCGATAATCCCGCCAATACGGGCTCCACTGTAGAGCTCCCGGATGTCGCGGGCTTCATCAGTAGCGTCATTCACGCTCTTGCCCGTCACGGAGTACGCCGCAGCGTTGAATGAGTCCAACGCGAAGATGACGATCAGCAGGCCAATGCAGACTACAGCGATCACGGCCCCCGCGATCAAGGCAGGACGGGCAAAAGCCACGAGGGATCGACCGGAGGAATGCTCTGAAGCTCCCGGGGCAGTGGAGTGGTTCCCGCCCGGGTTGTTTGTGTCGGAGGGCTGCGGAACTGCGTTGTCTTCCATGAAAACAACCCTATCGTCGCTGGTTCCCAACTCACGGCGTCATGGCGGGCGCCGTTAGGCTTGATCCCATGTCTCACGCACCGCAGGAACAGATCGCACCCTTGCTGACCACTGAAGGATGGGAACTCCTTGCCTCGCTGGGGCCGTACCGCGAAGACGAAGCGTTCAGCGTTAACGCCGACCTCCGAAAAGCAGGCCACTCCCCTGAACTCGTGGCCGCGGTACTGACGCAGTCCCGGCTCCGGACCCGCGCCGAAGCAAAGTTCGGCGAGTTTGCCCGCCAGATGCTGTTCACCCAGGCCGGACTCGAACAGGCAACCCGCCTCAACGTCGCGGCCCGGCACGCCGAGCGTTTTGCCAAGGCCGGCATTTCCCACGTAGCCGACCTCGGCTGCGGCCTCGGAGCTGACTCCATGGCCTTGGCCTCCATGGACATTGCCGTGACCGCCGTGGAAATGGACGAAACCACTGCCGCCTGTGCCACCATCAACCTCATGCCCTTCCCGCACGCCACGGTGGTGCATTCCGATGCCACATCAGTGAACCTGGACGGGATCGACGGCGTGTGGCTGGACCCCGCACGACGCACAACCTCGACGTCCGGAACCAAGAGGATCTGGGATCCGGAAGCGTTCTCTCCCCCGTTGTCGTTCGTTGAAGGCCTGGCCGCGGCCGGCCGGGCAGTGGGAGTCAAGATGGGTCCCGGGATGCCGCACGACTCGGTTCCGGCGAACTGTGAAGCGCAGTGGGTCTCGGTAGGCGGCGACGTCACTGAGGTCACCTTGTGGTTCAACGCGGTGGCCCGCCCCGGGGTTCGGCGCGCGGCACTTGTCATCGGCCCCCAGGGCGCTGCCGAGCTCACCAGCGGCGAGGATTTCGACGGCGGCCCGGTAGCCGCCGTCGGGCCTGTAGAAGGATTCCTCTACGAACCGGACGGTGCGGTCATCCGCGCAGGGCTGGTGGCCGACGTCGCAGAACGCCTTGGCGGGCACCTGGTGGACGAACATATCGCCTACATCTGCGCCCCGGAACTCCATGACTCGCCTTTTGCCCGCGCGTACAAGGTGCTGGAAGTGATGCCTTACAACGTGAAGGCGCTCAAAGCCTGGGTCAAAGCGAACGGCATCACGGTGCTGGACATCAAGAAGCGCGGCACGGCAGTCACTCCGGAAGAACTGCGCAAACAACTGCTTCCATCCAAGCGCGAGACCAAGCCCGCAAAAACGGCCACCCTGGTCCTCACCAGGATTGGCGAGGAAAGAGTGGCCGTGGTGGTGGAGCCTGTGACGTTCTAGGCCACGTCAGCGGCGGGAGAACTCCGAGGCTTCGCGGACCTGGTCTGCACTCGGGCGGACGCCCGTGTACAGGACGAACTGTTCCTCCGCCTGGATGGCGATGACTTCGGCTCCGGTGATCACCGGCTTGCCTGCTTGACGGGCCGCCGTGATGAGCGGTGTCTCGGAGGGGAGGGCGACGACGTCGAACACTATCTTCGCAGCGGCAATGGTTGCGTCGTCAAAGGACTGTGCCCGTTCGTCCGCGCCCGCCATCCCCAACGGCGTGACATTGATGATGAGGTCCGCCGTTGATCCGTTGACGTCGTCCTGCCAGCCGAAACCATAAAGGTCCGCGAGCGCACGTCCGGTGGTTTCGTTGCGGGCCACGATTGTCACGGACGTAAAGCCTGCATCGCGGAGAGCTGCGGCCACCGCTTTTGCCATTCCTCCTGCTCCACGCAGCAGCACCGTGTGGCTGTTGGGTACTTTGTGGTCCTTCAGCAGGCGGGCAATGGCTATGTAGTCGGTGTTGTAGGCCGTGAGGACGCCGTCGTCATTGACAATCGTGTTGACCGAGTCGATGGCCCTTGCCGATGGATCCATTACATCAACCAGCGGGATGACAGCTTCCTTATAGGGCATGGACACCGCGGCTCCCCTGATGGGGAGGCCGCGGATGCCAGCCACTGCAAGAGTGATGTCCGCTGGGGCGAAAGCCTTATAGACAAAGTTCAGTCCGAGCAGATCGTACAAATAATTGTGGAACCGGGTCCCGATGTTGCTGGGCCGGGCCGCAAGCGAAATGCACAGGGACATGTCTTTGTTCAGGATTGGCATTCACCCATTAAACAACGGTCTCTTTACGCTGCCGTTCTCTTAGCCCTGGCGGGCCTTCATGCGCGGATTGTTCTTGATAATGACGAATGTGCGCCAACGCCGCCGGACGATCTGCGCACCCGCCAGCAATCACGCATGCTCCGGCTGCACTAGACTTGAGCCGACCGCTGACGGCCCCGCAGCGGGTTGCGTCCAGCTGAAACTCCAGCAGAAACAAGCAACGAGGGGACTACGTGCAGATTGAGTTTGCGCCATCCAGGCAATCGACACTGGGTGTGGAATGGGAGTTGGCGCTCGTCAATGCACGCACCGGGGAACTGGTCTCAGTCGCGAACGACGTCCTCAAGGGCGTGGCCGCGAACCACCCGGACCTCAACGAAGACGACGAACACCCCCATATCAAGCGCGAACTGCTCCTGAATACCGTGGAGCTCGTTACCGGAATCTGCGAAACGGTCAAGGAAGCCAAAGAGGACCTCAGCCGCTCTCTCGCCGCTGTCCGCGAAGTCACAGATCCCATGGGAGTCGAGGTGTTCTGCGCAGGCAGCCATCCCTTCAGCCCTCCCCTGCTCCAGCCGGTCACCGACAAGGAGCGCTACGCCAAGCTGATCGAGCGGACCCAATGGTGGGGACGCCAAATGGTCATCTACGGAGTCCACGTCCACGTGGGCATCGATCGCCGGGACAAAGTACTCCCCATCCTGGACGGCCTGGTCAACTACTTCCCGCACTTCCAGGCCCTTAGCGCTTCCAGCCCCTTCTGGGCCGGCGAAGAAACCGGCTACGCATCCCAGCGCGCCCTCATGTTCCAGCAGCTCCCCACCGCTGGCTTGCCGTTCCAGTTCGAAACCTGGGAAGCGTACGAGTCCTATGTCCAGGACATGTTCACCACAGGTGTCATCGATGCCACCTCTGAAATTCGTTGGGACATCCGACCCGTCTCCAACCTGGGCACTATCGAGATGCGCATTTGTGATGGCCTCGCCACACTCGAGGAAGTGGGCGCGATCGCAGCACTGACGCAGTGCCTCGTGGACGAGTTTTCCTCCATCCTCGACGCCGGCGGCAGCATCCCCACGATGCCGCCATGGCACGTCCAGGAAAACAAGTGGCGTGCCGCCCGCTATGGCATGGAAGCCATCATCATCCTCGATGCCAAGGGCAACGAGCAGTTGGTCACCGAGCACCTGGCAGAAACCGTCGCACGCTTGGAACCCGTGGCAGCCAAGCTCGGGTGCTCTGAGGAACTGGCCGATGTCCTGAAGATCATCGAACGCGGCGCCAGTTACCAGCGCCAGCGCCGCGTGGCCGCTGAACACAACGGGGACCTGCAGGCAGTGGTCATGGATCTCGTGCAGCAGATGCGCAAAGGCCCGGACGCTTAGGTCCAGGGTACTTACGCCGCCACCGACACCGTAGTAACCGGCATGGAGGAATCCGGCGCGAAGGCGATTCCGCTGGGCCCGATCCCTGCCATGATCAGTTGAGCTCCAAGCGCTGCCACCATGGCACCGTTGTCCGTGCAGAGATCCAGCGGCGGCACGTGCAGCTTGATGCCCGCCGACACGCACCGTTGACCGGTTAATTCACGCAGCCTTGAGTTGGCGGCAACGCCACCACCAAGCAGCACGTGGGTAATGCCGTTCTCCTTGCAGGCCAGGACCGCCTTTGAACTGATGACGTCCACTACGGCTTCCTGAAACGCTGCAGCGATATCGGCTACAGGTACTTCCTCACCGCGGGCTTCGAATTGCTCCACGCATCTGGCCACGGCCGTTTTCAGGCCGCTGAAGGACCAGTCGTAGCGATGCGGTCCCTTTTCCTCCGCCGTGCCCATGTATTTGGGCTGGGTGAGGCCGCGCGGAAAGCGGATCGACTTGGGATTGCCCTGACGCGCGAGTTTGTCGATGGCCGGGCCACCCGGGTAGCCAAGGCCCAGGATCCGGGCTACTTTGTCGTAGGCTTCTCCAGCGGCGTCGTCGATGGTGGAGCCCAGGAGTTCCACGTCATCTGTGATGCTGCGAATGCGGAGGATCTCTGTGTGGCCACCGGAAACCAGAAGGGCACCGAGGTTCTCTGGCAGCTTGCCCGCACTCAGGCCGGCACTCAAGCCGGCGGCAGCACCGGCGTCGGGCCTTGCCTCCAGCAGCCCCACTCCAACGTGCGCCACAAGGTGGTTGATCGCATACAGCGGCTTGCCCGTAGCGACGGCCAAGGCCTTCGCGGCGCAGACACCCACCATGAGGGCGCCGGCCAGGCCGGGACCGGAGGTGACAGCAATGGCATCGATGTCCTCCAAGGTCACCCCGGCTTCGTGCAGCGCTTCCTGGAGGGTGGGGACAAAGGCGTCAAGGTGGGCGCGCGAAGCGATCTCCGGGATGACGCCACCAAAGCGCACGTGCTCGTCCATGGACGAGGACACCGTGTTGGTCAGCAGCGTTGTGCCGCGCACGATTCCGACGCCGGTTTCGTCGCAGGACGATTCGATGCCCAGCACCAACGGCTGCTTCGGCTGTTCTGGATAAGGGCCGCTCACGCGTTGGCTCCTTCTGTGGAATGTGGCTCGTTGAGGGGTAGGCGCATGATCAACGCGTCCGTCCCGTCCCGGTAATACCGCGGCCGGACATGGATCTGCTCAAATCCGAAGCGCAGATACAACTGCTGTGCGCGTGGATTGTCCGCACGCACTTCCAGGAGGACGTCCGCCGCACGACGTCGCCGGGCCTCTTCAATCAGTTCTGTCAGGATGGCAGAGCCGATGCCCTTGCCTTCGAATTCAGGAACGACGGCGATCGTCTGGACGTCCGCGATCGGCTCAATGCACATCAAGCCGGCGTACGCCACGATCTGTCCCGCAACCTCGGCCACTACATAACGGCGGGTCTCCGGCTGGGACAATTCGTCGAAGAACATCTGCAGGGGCCAGGCATCCACGGGGAACAATCGCCGTTCCAAGGCTTCCACGGCCGGGACGTCAGCCTCTGTCATGTCTCGCAGGGAAACTCCGGAGAGCTCCAGTTTGGGTGAAAGTTTCATCGTTCCCCTTTCATCACAGGGCACGCTTCCTGGGGCCCGGTACCTGGGCGTCCGATTCGCGCAAGTACAAGGGTGTGGAATCCAAGAGTTCCTGCCCTGCCGTCAACCGGGCAAGCGCGACCTGGCCAAGGGAAGCCGCGTCCGGTTGGGTGTCGGCAAAGTCTTCGTCGGCGCGGAGGACGTCGGCATACAGTCCAGCGCCGGCCCCGAACACGGGAAGATCCGGCAAGTCCGAGGCGAAACCCACATGCGGTCCGTCGATGAGTTGGGGAAGCTGGCCCTCCTCGAGGACGTACCGCGACCAGTAGACCTCTTTGCGTCGGGCGTCAGTGGCCACCAGGAATTCGGGAGCGGCGGCAGTGGACTCCGCCACTTCAAGGGCTATCGCATCAAGGCTCATCAACCCATACAGGGGCTTGTTCCAGACGAAGGCCAGGGTGCGTGCGGTTGCTATGCCCGAGCGCAGCCCGGTAAACGGTCCGGGCCCCACCCCTGTGACGATCACGTCAATGTCCGCGCCGGTGACCCCTGCTCCGGCCAGGAGTTTCTCGATGCCGGGCGCAAGGACTTCGGCATGGCTTCGCGTGTCCTCAGTGGCGAAGGAATCCAGCACGCCTTCCATGGCAACGTCCGAAATCAGCGCAGCACTGGCCACTGCAGAGGTATCGATGGCCAGGATCAGCATCAGTGGCCTCCTTCAGAGATCGTGGTTTCAAGAAGCTTCGGTGCCTCGGCCCAGCGGGGGCCGAAACCGCGGAAAACGATGGTGCGGGGTTCGTCGTCGTCACCAGTGTCAAAGTCGAGCACCATGCCGCCGCTGTCCGCAACGTTGGCCGGCACAGCACCCACAGACCGGTGAAGATCCACTTCCAGACGGCTGTCCGAGAGGTGCTCCACCCGGTCCCGCCCCCACTCCACCACGGTTACGGACGAGTCCATGGTGTTCTCCAGATCAATGTCATCGATCTCAGCAGCTGATTCCAGCCTGTAGGCATCGACGTGGACCAGGTCCGGGCCACCGGGGCGTGGTCCATCGGGAAGGTTGGGATGAATCCGAACCAGCACGAACGTAGGCGAGATGATCCCGGCACGGACGCCTAAGCCTTCTCCCAGACCCTGGGTGAAGGTCGTCTTTCCAGCACCCAACTCCCCGGTCAGGATAAGGAGATCCCCCGCCTCAAGTACCCCGCCCAGTGCTGCACCGAGCGCGTGGGTCTGCTCCGCCGTCGTGACCTTCAGGCTGCGTTCCCACAGCGGTTCGCTTGGTTCGGTCAGTGGTTCGTTCACAGCGTCGCCGATTCCGATGCGGCCTGGGTGCCGCGTTGTACCTTCGGTTGTGCCTCCGGCCGCGCCGGAGCCTCATTGACGTAGCTGCGAGGCACGCGCGGGCTGATGCGCGTGACGATCTCGTAGTTGATGGTTCCCGCTGCGGCCGCCCAATCATCCGCGGTGGGACCCCCATCGGCACCGTCGCCGAACATCACGGCTTCGGCGCCCTTGAGGCCGGCCGCTTCTTCAGAGGTGAGCGGTCCAAGATCAATCACCATCTGGTCCATCGCGATCTGGCCCACCACAGCGTAGTTGACGCCGTTGACGCGAACTGGTCCGCCAGTGGCGACGCGCGGGACGCCATCCGCGTAGCCCAGGGGAATCAAGCCGAGGGTGGTCTCCTGGCTGGTGTGGTACTTCAGGCCGTAGGAAACGCCTTGCCCTTTCGGCACCTTTTTGCAGTTAGAGAGGAGTGTGCGGACGCTCATAGCAGCGTGCAGGCCAAGTTCGGCGGAGGTAACCCCTTCGAAGGGCGACAACCCGTAGATGCCGAGCCCGACGCGGATGAGGTCAAAGTGCGAATCCGGCCGGGACAGCGCAGCGGGAGTGTTGGCGATGTGCCTGACCTCAGTATCGACGCCGGCATCCTCAGCAATGGCGAGCGCGTCACGGAAAACCGCTAATTGCTCGTCCGTTTCGGGTCGGTGCGGCTCGTCGGCCACGGCAAGGTGAGAGAAAATGCCAACGACGCGAAGCAGGCCTTCGTCCTGGTATTCCATCGCCTGGCCCACCAACTGGTCCCAGTCGCTGATCGGGCAGCCATTCCGCCCCAGCCCTGTATCCACCTTCAAGTGGACCCGTGCGGGGCGCTCCTGTTCGCGGGCGGCCGCCACGACGGCGTCGAGTTCCCACCCGGAAATCCCGACGTCGATTCCAGCGGCGACTGCGGCTTGGAAGTTGCTTTCACGGGTGTGCAGCCACGCCAACAGGGGTGCTTCAATGCCGGCGGCACGTAAGGCGAGCGCCTCGGAAATGTGGGCGACGCCGAGCCAGGCCGCTCCGGCGTCGAGGGCGGCACGTGCCACCTGCAAGACGCCATGGCCATAAGCGTCGGCCTTCACCACAGCCATGACGGAAGCCGGGGAGGCAATAGCAACAAACTGGCGAACGTTGTGCCGCACGGCCTCAAGATCGATCACGGCGGAACGCTCCAGCACCGCTGACTTTGCTATGGAGGCCTTGGACCCGATCCCGATATCTGCAGCTGCTTCGTAAGTCACCCTAGAGATTCTAGTGGTGTGGGTGAAGAGGGGTTAACTGCCGGCTCTGCTACTGGGCGTCTGACAAGTGGGCGATCGTGGCGCGGGCTCGCCGTTGGGCTTCGGCGGGGATGTCCTTCACGATCGGCTCAAGGAACGCGAAACGCCGCAGCCACTGGCTCGATTGGCGTTCCTTCCTCGCGTTGGCACGCTGCCACCAGTCCGCGATGTCGCCCCAGCCAGGTGCAGCGAGGGATCCGCCAACTTGTTGTACGGCCAGCGAGGCACAGAGGTTCGCGAACCGCAGGCGGTCCCCCAATCTCCACCCTGCCAGAGAGCCCACAATGAAGGCCGCCCCGAAACAATCACCGGCGCCGGTCGGATCGTACGCAGACACAGGCAACGACGGCACCCATTCCTCTTCGCCCGTCTCCGAGTCCACGGCCATGGCGCCCTGCGCACCTAATGTCACCACAGCCACTGGAACGCGATCGGCCAAGGAATAGAGCGCCGCCCAGGGATCGGTCTTGCCCGTGAACGCCATGGCCTCCGGGGCGTTGGGCAGGAAAGCGTAAAAATGTTCCAGTTGGTCCAGCCTGCGCTGGGACCACTCTCCGCTCGGGTCCCAGCCCACCACGCCGAAAAGCTTCGTTCCCCCTGTCTTCGCCGCCAACATCCACGGTTCCAACTCCTCGTCCAGATCCGCGACGGCGGCGAGTGCCTTGGGTGGCTGTCCGATCAGCTCCGAGGCCTTGATCGGCGCGGGGTGCCCGTGGGTGACCATGGATCGATCCTGGTTCACGCACATGGACACCGTCACCGGCGAGTGCCAGCCGGGGACGCGGCGCGACAGGGACAAGTCCACATGCTCCTGGCCTTCCAGGATCTGCCAGTTGTAATCCCCGTAACCGTCGTCCCCAAAGGCTGCGGCCAAGTTGGTCCTCAGGCCAAGCCGGGCTGCTGCGATCGCTTGGTTGGCAACCCCGCCCGGGCAGCTGCCCATGCCTTCGCTCCACACTTCAGTTCCGGGCTCGGGAGAGTGCGGGAGTCCCGTGAAAATGATGTCCTGGAAAACCGTTCCTGCCAGGAGAAGGTCGCATTGACCATCGCCCTCCTTGCGCACGGCGGCAAGAGGGTCAAAACGTCGCTGGGGCATTGCGTCCATGCACGGCACACTACGCTGCGCCTTCCGGGCTGCATAGACTCGGATCATGCGGCTCATGATCGCCGGTGGCGGCGGATTCCGGGCACCCCTTGTGTACCGTGCCTTATGTACGGGTCCGTTCGCGGGACTGGTGGACGAGGTGGTGCTTTACGACGTCGATCCCGCACGTCTCGCCGCCATCGAAGCGGTCCTCCACGATATGCCCACCCCGGAAGGCTCCCGGCCCGCCGTCGTGATTTCCACGGACCTGTTGCAGGCACTCACGGGCACCAACGTGGTCTTCGCGGCGATCCGCCCTGGTGGAACGGAAGGCCGGATCGCCGATGAACGCGTGGCCTTGGACCTGGGGTTGCTGGGCCAGGAGACCACGGGCGCGGGCGGTATCTCTTACGCCCTCCGCACCATTCCGCACATGCTGGATCTCGCCGAGGGAATGCGGCAGTATTGCCCGGATGCGTGGCTCATCAACTTCACCAACCCCGCCGGGATGGTGACCGAGGCACTCGTGCCGGTGCTGGGACGAAAGGTCCTTGGGATCTGCGATTCCGCCGGCGGCTTGGTCCAGCGCGCGGCACGGGCTGCCGGTTCACCCCTTCATGAAGGAACGCTCGACGGCGTGGGCTACTTCGGGTTGAACCACCTCGGCTGGCTTTACAGGCTGGCGCCCGGTGGCCGGGACCTCCTACCGGACCTGTTATCGGATCGTGGGGCGCTCGAACGAATTGAGGAAGGGCGTTTGTTCGGCCAGCACACCCTGGAGAAACTCGGTTGCCTGCCCAATGAATACCTTTACTACTACTACGAAACCGAGCAGGCGACGGAAGCCATCCTGAAGCAACGCGAAACGCGTGGGGCCTCCATCCACCAGCAACAGAGCACGCTCTACCCTTCCCTGGTGGAATCCGCCAACGCCTACGCCACGTGGGATGCGGCCCGGCGCTCCCGGGAGGAAGGCTACTTGGCCGAGGCCCGTACTCACGGGGAGCACCGCGACGAGGAAGACCTCGCCGGGGGCGGCTATGAGCGCGTGGCATTGTCCGTGATGCGGGCTCTATCCGGAGGTGGGAGCGCCCAGTTGATCCTCAATGTCCCCAATTCACCCGTCTCCCCCTCCTCGGCTGGTGAGGCGGAAGTCGCCGTGCCCGGGCTGCCGGGGGACGCCGTCGTCGAAGTTCCCTGCGAGGTAACGCCCGACGGCGCCCTGCCGCTTGCGCAGGAACGGCCGGGTGGGCAGTTCCTCACCCTGATGCAACACGTCAAGGAAGTGGAGCGGCTGACGGTCCGGGCAGTGCGGGACGGTGACCGCGACGCTGCAGTGGAAGCCTTTGCCGCCCACCCGCTGGTAGGTTCGGCGTCGCTGGGCGCGCAACTCCTTGACGGCTACGAGGCAGCCTTCCGGGATCTGCGCGGGCTCTGGAAATGATTTGTGTGGGCTCCTAGAGCTTCCGGTACATCACATGCAGGCCGACGTAGCCGATTTCAGGATGGTCGAAGGCCTCAGGCACTGTGGCAAGGATGCGGAAACCCATCGATTGCCACAACCACACCGCGCGGACGTTGCTCTCCACCACAGCATTGAATTGCATGGAGCGGAATCCTGCCGCTTTGGCTTCTTTTAGCGAGTAGGCACACAGCGCCCGTGCAATTCCCTGACCCGAATGTTTGGAGCTCACCATGTACCCGGCGTTCGCCACATGACTGCCGCCACCGGCCTGGTTCGCATGGAACTCGCCGGTGCCCAGGACCTCGCCTCCGGGGTGCGGCCCGTCCGCAGTACGCACCGCCACAAACGTTTGGCCCGGCGCTTCCTTCATCCACTTGTCACGGGCAGCTTCTTCAGTGGTGTCGCGGTCCCAGGTGAAGGTCTCCCCCTCACGGATGATGGGCTCCATGACGGACCAGATACCGGGCCAATCTTCGGATGTGGCTGGGCGGATGTCGAAAAGGGTTTCTTGGCTCACAGCGCACACGCTAGCAGCCTTGTCCACTTAGCCGGGATTGCTTGTCCACATAGCCGGGATCGGCGCCATGTAGTGCTCGGCTTCAGGAGTAGTGTTTTCTGCAGGGCAAAAAGTGGTTTGGCTTCACAAGTTGGCTTCACGAAGGAGGAAAGTGTGCCGTTGATCCGGCGGGTGGCATTCCTTTCACTGCACACCTCCCCCATGGAGCAGCCAGGGGCAGGTGACGCTGGGGGGATGAACGTCTATGTGCGGGCCCTGGCCCTCGCACTGGCGGAGTCCGGCGTAGAGGTAGAGATTTTTACCCGTTCCACCAAAGCCGGCCAAGCTGCCGTCGAACATCCCGGTCCCGGTGTATGCGTCCACAACGTCCTGGCCGGACCGCGGCGGAAAGTCCCGAAGGAAGAATTGCCTGCCCTGCTCCATCAGATGGTGGAGCAGATCGATCGAATCCGGCACGAGCAACCGAACGGCCGCTACGACGCCATCCATTCGCATTACTGGGTGTCCGGGGTTGCGGGTCTGGAATTGTCTGAGCTCTGGGGTGTTCCGCTGATCCACACCATGCACACCATGGCGAAGGTCAAGAACCTTGTTCTCGAGTCCGGTGAGCGCCCCGAGCCGCGGCGTCGGGAGGAGGGCGAGCAGAGGATCGTTGATGGAGCTACCCGTCTCATCGCCAATACAGCTTCCGAGGCAGACGAGCTGGTCTCCCACTACGGTGCAGATATCGACAGGATCGACATCGCGCCTCCGGGGGTCGACCTCCAGATCTTCACGCCATCATTCCGTCGTAAATCCCGAGCCCAGCGCGATGTCAGGCCGGACAGTTTCCATATTCTGTTCGCGGGCCGGATCCAACGGCTCAAGGGCCCCCAGGTCTTCGTCAAAGCAGCCGGCCTCCTGCGAAAGCGCAGGCCAGACATCGATTTGGAAATGACCATTCTGGGCTCGCTCAGCGGCGCCAAGGACTTCAACCTGCAGCACATCATCGAGGAGGCCGGGCTGGCTGACATCGTCACGCATCGCCCGCCGGTTGTAGCGCCCGAGCTTGCCAGCTGGTTCCGCTCCGCCGACGTCGTAGTGATGCCCTCTTTCAGCGAATCCTTCGGACTTGTGGCCTTGGAAGCACAAGCGTGCGGGACTCCCGTGGTGGCCACCAACGTTGGTGGGCTCTCTCGCGCCATCTCCGATGGCCGGACAGGCATCCTCGTGGATGGTCACGATCCTTCCGACTGGGCTGATGCCCTTGAGGATTTGTACGACGACGTCCAGACACGCGAGGACATGGGCCGTTTGGCCGCAACCCATGCCGAATCCTTCGGCTGGCAGCGCACTGCTGCGATCACTTTGGAAAGCTACCGCGAATCTGTCAGCGGCCTGCTGGTCCCCCGGCGGTGAACCTCACGCAGTTACTGGCTGTTGACTGATAGATTGTCGCGCACAGCGCAGGCGGACGCGGAGCGTCTGCCCACACAGCGTAAGCACTAAGCCGAAGGACAACGATGTCTGAAAACAAGGGCCTGAGCGATCTTGAGATAGCCCATAGCGCCACCATCCTGCCCATCGAAGAGATTGCACGACGGGCGGGCATCAACGTGGACGCATTGGAACTGTATGGGCCTTACAAAGCCAAGATCAATCCGGCCAAGCTTGTGCTCCCTCAGGGCAAGGCGCCCGGCAAGGTAGTCCTCGTTTCAGCCATGTCCCCCACCCCTGCGGGCGAAGGCAAATCGACAACCACTGTAGGGCTCGCCGATTCCCTCGCCCGTGCCGGCCACAAAGTGATGATCGCACTCCGCGAACCCTCACTCGGGCCGATCCTTGGCATGAAGGGCGGGGCAACCGGAGGCGGCTACTCGCAGGTGCTGCCCATGGACGATATCAACCTCCACTTCACCGGCGACTTCCACGCCGTCACCTCGGCCAACAACGCCCTCATGGCACTCGTGGACAATCACATCTTCCAAGGCAACCACCTCGGAATCGACCCCCGCCGCATGACCTTCAAGCGGGTCATCGACATGAACGACCGCTCCCTACGGGAAATCATTATCGGGCTCGGCGGTCCCGCCCAGGGCGTACCCCGGCAAGATGGCTTTGACATCACAGTGGCCTCCGAAATCATGGCCGTTTTCTGCCTCGCCACGGACTTGAACGACCTTCGTGCACGCTTGGGCCGCATCACTTTCGGCTACACCTTCGACCGCCAACCCGTAACTGTTGCGGACCTTGGGGTGGAGGGTGCCCTGACTCTGCTCTTGAAGGACGCCATCAAACCAAACCTTGTCCAGACCATCGCCGGGACGCCGGCACTGGTCCATGGTGGGCCCTTCGCCAACATTGCCCACGGGTGCAACTCGCTCATAGCAACCCGGACCGCGCAGCAACTTGCGGACATCGTGGTCACCGAGGCTGGATTCGGCGCGGACCTGGGTGCCGAAAAGTACATGGACATCAAGTCCCGCATCGCTGACGTGGCACCGTCCGCCGTCGTTGTTGTGGCAACGATCCGGGCGCTGAAGATGCAAGGCGGAATTCCAAAAGACAAACTCAGCGAGCCCAACGTGGACGCTGTAGCCGCTGGGGTGGAAAACCTCAAACGCCATGTTGGGAATGTTGCCAAGTTCGGCATCTCGCCGGTCGTCGCCATCAACAAGTTCGCCACCGATACCGACGAAGAACTTCAGTGGCTACTGAAGTGGTGCGCAGCCGAAGGCGTGGAGGCCGCCGTCGCCGATGTCTGGGGCCGCGGCGGCGGAGGCGATGGTGGGGACGAACTTGCGGCGAAGGTGGCAGCGGCAGTGCAAGGGCCATCAAATTTCCACCACTTGTACCCGCTGGAACTTTCTGTGGAGGACAAGATCCGGACCATTGTGCAGGAGATCTACGGCGCAGACGGCGTCGAATTTTCTGTCCCGGCACAGAAGCGACTTGTGGACATTCAAAAAAATGGCTGGGGCGGGCTCCCCGTCTGCATGGCCAAGACGCAATACTCGTTCACGGACGACGCATCCAAGCTCGGGGCGCCAAAGGGATTCCGGGTACACGTGCGCGAACTCATCCCCAAGACCGGCGCGGGCTTCATTGTCGCGCTGACCGGTGCCGTCATGACCATGCCCGGACTGCCCAAGGAACCGGCAGCCATGCGCATGGACGTCGATGCGGACGGCAAACCCACAGGCCTCTTCTGACCTTCTCTCACATCGTGGCCGCTTTCCACCGATCCTCTATCACCTCCACCGGCATAACCACCGATCTTCTATCACCTCCACCCGGTCGCCAAAAGGGGTGCCGGTACGTGAGAGAGGGACGGGCGAAAAGCGTAAGGACGTGAGAGAGGGACCGGCGAAAAGCGTCAGGATGTGAGAGAGCATCGGAAGCACAAAAGACGCCCTCCCATGGGAGTGGGAGGGCGTCTTTTGTCAGCGCTCGGTCTTAAAGGGCGCGGGCTTTTGCGCTCGAGGGTTTAGCGCTCGATGTCGCCGCGGATGAAGGCTTCCACCTTGTCGCGGGCCAGGTCGTCGTTGAACTGCTCCGGCGGGGACTTCATGAAGTAGCTAGACGCGGAGAGCAGCGGGCCGCCGATGCCGCGGTCCAGGCCAATCTTGGCGGCGCGGATGGCATCGATGATCACACCTGCGGAGTTCGGGGAATCCCATACTTCGAGCTTGTATTCGAGGGAAACGGGAGCATCACCGAAGTTGCGGCCCTCGAGGCGGACGAAGGCCCACTTGCGGTCGTCAAGCCAGGCAACGTAATCAGACGGCCCGATGTGGACGTCGTCAGCGTGAAGCTCGGCCTCAACGTTGGAGGTGACAGCTTGCGTCTTGGAGATCTTCTTGGACTCGAGGCGATCGCGCTCAAGCATGTTCTTGAAGTCCATGTTGCCGCCAACGTTCAGCTGGTACGTGCGGTCCAAAGTGACGCCGCGGTCCTCGAACAGCTTGGCCATCACGCGGTGGGTGATGGTGGCACCGATCTGGCTCTTGATGTCGTCGCCCACGATCGGAACACCCGCTGCAGTGAACTTGTCAGCCCACTCCTTGGTTCCGGCAATGAAGACGGGGAGGGCATTGACGAAGGCCACGCCGGCGTCGATGGCGCACTGGGCGTAGAACTTGGCAGCCTGCTCCGAACCAACGGGCAGGTAGCAAACCATGACGTCTACCTTGGCTTCGCGGAGGGCAGCAACGATGTCGACGTCCTCCTCGGGAGCTTCGACGATGGTCTCGCGGTAGTACTTGCCCAAGCCGTCAAGGGTATGTCCACGCTGGACGGTTACCCCGGTGGCAGGGACGTCGGCGATCTTGATGGTGTTGTTTTCGCTGGCGCCGATGGCGTCGGCCAGGTCCAGTCCAACCTTCTTGCTATCAACATCGAAAGCAGCAACGAACTGAACATCGTTGACGTGGTACTGGCCGAACTCGACGTGCATCAGACCCGGAATCGTGGCCTTGGGGTCAGCGTCGCGATAGTACTGAACACCTTGGACCAGCGATGCGGCGCAGTTTCCTACGCCGACAATGGCAACACGAATCGGATGTGAAGACACGGAACTCCTTTTGAGAACTAAACCTCAGGTGCCAGGCGCAAACTCTGACTGAGCTCAGAGCACGACTGATTGGCACGGCGCCAGTTGGCGCACACTTGCATTGTAGCCAACAGAGAAGGGGCCGGCTTTGTTCCCGCCGGCCCCTTCTGTTTTATGTCTTTTCCCTCGGTTTACTTCTGCGCCCACAGATTGATGTCGGATTCGACGGCGAACTCGTCGATCGCAGTCAGCTCATCAGTAGTGAACTTCAGGTTGTTGATGGCACTCAGCGTGTCTTCAAGCTGTGCAACGCTGGACGCCCCAACAAGCGCGGATGTTACGGGAGAGCCCTTCGGCTGGTCACGGAGAATCCATGCAATGGCCATCTGTGCGAGGGTCTGTCCACGGCCTTCGGCGATGGCGTTGAGTCCCCGAACGCGGTCCAGCTTGTCCTCCGTCAATGCGGATTCAGAGAGGAACCGTTCCTTTGCGGCCCGTGAGTCGGCCGGAACACCGTTGAGGTAGCGGTTGGTCAGCATCCCCTGGGCAAGAGGAGAGAAGGCGATGGAGCCGGCGCCCACCTGGTCCAGTGCCTCGTAGAGGTTCGGCGAACCGTTCTCGGTCCATCGGTTCAGCATGGAGTAGCTGGGTTGGTGGATGAGCAGAGGGGTGCCTAGTTCCTTCAGGATCCGGGCTGCCTCGAGCGTCTGCTCGGGGGTGTAGGAAGAGATACCCGCGTACAAGGCTTTGCCGGACCGGACCGCGTAGTCCAGCGCCCCCATGGTTTCCTCCAATGGAGTTTCGGGGTCAGGCCGGTGGCTGTAGAAGATGTCCACGTAGTCCAGGCCCATGCGCTGCAGGGACTGGTCAAGGCTGGAGATCAGGTACTTGCGGGATCCCCATTCGCCGTACGGGCCCGGCCACATGTAGTAGCCGGCCTTCGTGGAGATGACGAGCTCATCACGGTACGGCTTGAAGTCGTCCTTCAGGTGGCGCCCGAAGTTTGTTTCTGCCGATCCATCCGGCGGGCCATAGTTGTTGGCGAGGTCGAAGTGGTTGACACCCAGATCGAAGGCACGGCGCAGGATGGCGCGCTGTTCGTCGAACCGCTTGTCGTCGCCGAAGTTGTGCCAAAGGCCCAGCGAGATAGCGGGGAGCTTGAGACCACTGCGTCCAACGCGGCGGTAGGGCATGGTTTCGTAGCGGTTTTCCGCAGCCGAATAAGTCATACGTACCATCCTGCCACTGCACAGATCACCGTGTTCGGGCTGTCCGCAATGTGGGCGCCGTCACCCTCGTCACTGCTCGCCTTGCTGGACACGCACGACGGCGGCGCTCCCACCGGGCAGGGTCAGCGAACCGTCGTCGAGGACTACTTCCGTGTCGGTTGCGAGAAGCAGGGACCCACCCATAGGCGAATCCAGCGGCTCGTCACCAAAGTTGCACACCACGCGGATGGCGCCGCGGGTCATCTCCAGCCAGTGCTCGTCGTCGTCGAACTCCACCGTGGTCGCGCCAAAACCTCCGTTCACCAGCTCCGGCGTATTCCTGCGCAGCTGTGCTAAATCCCGATACAGCTGCAACAGGCGGGCGTGGTCCCCGGCGCTGGGCTCGTCCCAGTCCAGCTTTGAGCGCTTGAAAGTTTCCGGGTCCTGGGGGTCGGGCACAACGGCAGGGTCCCAGCCCATTCGTTCAAATTCCTTGATCCGGCCCTTCGCTGTGGCCTCCCCCAATTCCGGTTCGGGGTGCGAGGTGAAGAACTGCCACGGCGTGGAAGCCCCGAATTCCTCGCCCATGAAAAGCATGGGTGTGAAAGGGGATGTCATGGTCAGCACTGCGCCGATCGCCAGCCGACCAAAAGATAGGGATGCAGTTAGCCGGTCACCGGTGGCGCGGTTGCCGATTTGGTCGTGGTTTTGCAGGCAAACTACCAACGCGGAAGGATGCGCGAGGTCGTGCCGGATCGGCCGACCGTGGTGGCGTCCCCGGAAGCTTGAGTAGCTGCCATCGTGGAGGAAGCCGTGCTCGAGGACCTTGGCGAGGACAGCGAGGGAATCGAAGTCCGCGTAGTACCCGGTGGTTTCACCGCTAAGGTTCACGTGCAGGGCGTGGTGGAAGTCGTCGCTCCATTGGCCTTCCAAGCCATATCCGTTGTCCTTACGGGGATAGATGAGCCGCGGATTGTTCAAGTCCGATTCTGCAATCAGGGTTTTGGTAACCCCGGTTTCCGCTTCGATCTGATCTCCCAGCGCGCCAAAGTCCTCAAGGATGTGCACGGCACGTTCGTCGCGCAGGGCGTGCACGGCGTCTAGCCTGAGCCCATCCACGTGATAGTCGCGGAGCCACATCGCCGCGTTCTCCAGGATGTAACGGCGTACCTCGTCGGAGCCCGGACCATCGAGGTTTACTGAATCGCCCCACGTGTTCCCCTCCCCGGATTTCAGGTAGGGGCCAAATTTGGGCAGGTAATTGCCACTGGGTCCAAGATGGTTGTAGACCACATCCTGGATGACGCCCAGGCCTGCGGCGTGGGCGGCGTCGACGAACCGTTGGTAGGCCTCCGGGCCACCGTAGGGCTCGTGGACGGCGTACCACAGCACGCCGTCATAACCCCAGTTGTGAACTCCGTTGAATGCATTGACCGGAAGCAATTCGATGAAGTCGACGCCCAGGTCAACCAAATAGTCGAGTTTCCCGGCGGCTGCGTCCAGTGTGCCTTCGGGAGTGAACGTGCCCAGGTGGAGCTCATAGATGACGGATCCCTTGAGGCTGCGCCCCTTCCACTCACCATCCCCCCAGTGGTAGGCGGCAGGATCGAAGGTAGCGGACAATCCATGCACCCCGTCCGGCTGCCGCCTCGAGCGCGGATCGGGAAACGGCCCCTCGCCGTCCACGATGTACCCGTACGCAACTGCGTCACCTTCCTGGCCAGTGACCTCTGCGGACGCGCGCCACCATCCTGTAGCGCCGCCGTCGTGGATTTGTTCCATGGCGTGCTCGCTACCTCCGGCGAGCAGCTTCACAGATCCGGCGTTGGGCGCCCAGACGTCATAACGGTTTTTTCCAGCAGCGTGCTCCAGCATCGTGTCCCCTGTGCTTGTTTTAGCTTGCGTTGCAGTGGCGGTGTTGGTTTGGGTGTTCGTGTTCAGCGGATCAGTCAGCGGGCACCAGCAGTGCGACCGGGTAGTGCTCCAGCAGCGTAGCAACCGCGACGGAACCGGCGTCGTACGTGGTCCCGGTCAGTTCGTCATGGCAGTTGACCGGCAAGTCGATGGCCGTATCCCGCCAACCGCCTTCACGGGCGAGGCGCTTGGGCAGCCGCGTGCCAACGGTAATGGCACCGGGCGCGTCCACACCGCGGCTGAATGCAACCACATGCTCAGCTGCCGCGCCGCTCGCGTGCAAAGGCCCGTAGCCGCCGAACAGCTCTGGCCGGTCCCGACGCAACCTGAGCGCCCTGGAGACCACCAGCAGTTTGGCAGATTCGTCCGTGAACTCAGGCCGCGCACCGGTATCGAGTTCTGCGAGCGCCGCGATCCGGGCTTGGAAGTCCACTGGCCGCCGATTGTCGGGGTCAGTCAGTGACCCGTCCCGGAACTCGGTGCCCTGATAAACATCCGGAACGCCGGGCATGGTCAGTTGGATGAGCTTGGCCGAGAGTGAGTTCGAGGTTCCATAAGGTTCGAGTTCCTCGACGAAATTCTCCAGCGCGGCAGCGACCTCGGGGACGTCAAAAACGGCGTCGACGGCGGCAGCCAAGTGACGCTCGAAGTCCAGGTTGGGGTCGGTCCAGTTGGTCGAATTTCCGGCTTCGCGGGCGGCCTTGAGCGCATACGATTGGAGGCGCCCACGATCGGCGGGCCAAGCGCCTGCAATGGACTGCCAAACAAGGGCGGCCAGCGGACCGTCCGGGATGGGCGCCAGCTCCTGGACAGTGCCAAGGAAGAGTTCCCATTCGGGGACAGATTCGGAAATGACCGAAATCCTGGCCCGGGCGTCCTCGCTGCGCTTGGTGTCGTGGGTGCTCAGCGTGGTCATGGAGAGCGGGATCTCTGCCTGACGACGTGCCATGCGCTCGTGGAACTCATCAGAGGAAAGCGCAAACTCAGTGGGATCGGCGCCCACTTCGGTGAGCGTCCCCAAGCGTGTGTAGCGGAAGAATGCGGTGTCCTCCACACCCTTGGCCATAACCATGCCGGAGGTCTGTTGGAAGCGGCGGGCGAGTTCCCCAGTGGTATCAGTCAGGAGTGGACTTAGCCCGTTCAGCACAGACCGGAGCCCCGGCCGATGTTGTGCTGCCCGTTCCATGGCTTCTTCCAGGATCTCCTGGCCGTGCGGAAGGTAGGTCCTGTAGACGGGGAACCAGCAAATAATCTCGGCCAGGGCATCGGCTACCTCGTCGCGCGGCAATTCCGGTGACTCGGGAACAAGCCGCGACAACCGGAGGATTTCAGACCTCAGGATGCCATCGGCGATGCGCCGTTTGGTCCCGTGGATCATGTCCGCATAGTCAGCCGGCTGGGCTGCATCCCGCAGCCGGGCATCGAGGGAGTCCAGGTATTCCTCGGCTGCTGGGTCAACGAACAGGCGGTCTACGTCCGCCAGCGCGTCATACCCTGTGGTGCCTTCGCAATCAAAGGTTTCCGGCAGTTTCTCTCCCGGCTCAAGGATCTTCTCCACCAGGAGGTATGCCCCGCCCGTCTCCTTGCGAAGCCTTGCAAGATACCCTTCAGGATCCGCCAGCCCATCGGGGTGATCGATCCTGAGACCATCCACCAGCTCTTCGCGGAACCATCGCACGATTTCCTCATGCGCCTCATCGAATACCCACGCAACCTCGACGCGGACGCCTGCCAGGGTATTGACTGCGAAGAAGCGGCGGTAGTTCAATTCAGCGTCCGCGCGGCGCCAGCCCACCAGTTCATAGTGCTGCCGCGAATGAACCTCCTGCGGACTGTCTCCAGCACTGAAGCTGCCCTCGGCCAACGGGAAACGGTGATCGTAGTAGTGCAGTTCGCCGTCCACCACAGTGAGTTGCCCAAGGTCGTCATCGCTGCCGAGCACCGGGATACGGATCTTTCCGCCGCCGAAGTCCCAGTCGACGTCGAACGCTTCCGCGTACTTGGACGAGCGACCCTCCTTCAGGAGCTGCCACCACCAGGCATTCTGTCCTGGCGAGGCGACACCCATGTGGTTGGGAACGATGTCCGCCAGGATGCCAAGTCCTTTCGAGCGCGCGGCCTTGGACAACGCAGCCAGACCCTCGGCTCCGCCACGGGCAGGATCCACGGACGAAGGATCCGTGACGTCATAACCGTGGTCTGAGCCTTCTTCCGCGGTGAGGATCGGCGATACGTAGACCCAATCGACCCCAAGGTTGTGCAGGTACCCGGTGAGTTCCGCGGCGTCCTGAAGCGTAAAGCTTTGGCGGATTTGCAGCCTGTACGTTGACACGGGGGTCCTCATGAGTCCGCCTTCTTCGAAGTACGGCGCCTCCGTGCGGGTTTTGATTCCGCAACGGGTGGATCTCCCCCGTCGGAAGCGCTGACCGCCTCTGCCCCATTCGTAGACCGAGCGTTCGTCGACGAATCTGTCCGCTTCGAATCCACCGCAGGAGCCGTGAGCGACGCCGTTTCGGGCGTGCTCGTCTGACTTAGGGCGGCAAGGGAAGCGGCCACAGAGTGGTCCGGCTCAGACTCTGGTGTGCTGTGGGCACGAAGCACCACGAGTGACTTCGCTGCGATCATCAGGATCTGATCCGCCTTCACGACGTCTGAATCAGCGCCTTCACCCCCGGTGTCGATCATGACGTCCCACGCAGGGGCATATTCGTCTGACGGCACCCGGAACCCAACTTCGTCCTCGTCCGCATTGAAATACAGCAGGAAATTGACGTCGGTGATCCGGCGGCCCTGAGTGTCACGTCCGTGGATACCGTCGCCATTCAAGAACACGCCAACGGAACGGCCCAGCGCGGTGTCCCAGTCCGACGGCGTCATGGTGCTGGCGTCGGCATCCAGCCATACGATGTCCGGAAGCCGCTCCCCCTCGCCTCGCAGCACGGGCCGTCCGTCAAAGAATCTGCTTCGGCGGAGGCTGGGGTGCTTGGCCCGCAAGGCGCTAACAGCAGCCGTGAACTCCACCAAGGGCTGGTCAACGCTATCCCAGTTGATCCAGGTGAGCTCGGAGTCCTGACAGTAACCGTTGTTATTGCCCTGCTGCGTCCTTCCAAGTTCATCGCCATGCAGGAGCATGGGAACGCCCTGTGACAGGAAAAGGGAGGCGATGAAGTTCCGCTGCTGACGGGCCCTGAGCCCTAGAACCTTGGGATCGTCGGTGGGGCCTTCAACGCCGCAGTTCCACGAGCGGTTGTGTGATTCGCCGTCATTTTTCCCCTCACCGTTGGCCTCGTTGTGTTTCTCGTTGTACGACACGAGGTCGGCCAATGTGAAGCCATCGTGGGCAGTGACGAAGTTGATGGATGCCACAGGCCGGCGGCCCGAGTGTTCGTAGAGGTCGGCAGAGCCCGTCAGCCGCGAGGCAAATTCACCAAGCGTGGAGGGCTCTCCGCGCCAGAAGTCACGAACGGTGTCCCGGTACTGGCCGTTCCATTCCGTCCATTGGGGCGGGAAGTTGCCCACCTGGTACCCACCCGGACCCACATCCCACGGTTCGGCAATGAGCTTCACCTGGGACACAACGGGGTCCTGCTGGATGAGTTCGAAGAAGGTTGACAGCTTGTCCACGTCGTAGAATTCGCGGGCCAGCGTGGACGCGAGGTCGAACCGGAACCCGTCCACGTGCATCTCCGTCACCCAGTAGCGGAGCGAATCCATCAGCAGCTGGAGTGAATGCGGACTGCGGACATTCAATGAGTTGCCGGTGCCGGTGTAGTCCATGTAGTACTTTTGGTCGTTCTCCACCAGGCGGTAGTACGCGGAATTGTCGATGCCCTTGAATGACAGGGTAGGTCCGAGGTGGTTGCCTTCAGCCGTGTGGTTGTAAACGACGTCCAGGATGACTTCGATCCCGGCGTTGTGCAGGGAACGCACCATGGCCTTGAAATCCTGGACCTGCTGGCCGGTATCACCCTTGGAACTGTAGCTGTTATGCGGGGCGAAGAAGCCGATGGTGTTGTAGCCCCAGTAGTTGTTCAGGCCCTTGTCCTGCAGGATCCCGTCATTGACGAACTGATGCACCGGCATGAGCTCGATCGCCGTGATTCCGAGTTTTTGAAGGTGGGAGATGACTGCGGGGTGAGCCACGCCAGCGTAGGTTCCGCGCTGTTCCTCGGGAACCTCTGGATGCAGCTGGGTAAGTCCCTTGACGTGTGCCTCGTAGATGACGGACTTGTGGTACGGAATCTTCAGTAGTTTGTCGCCGTCCCAGTCGAAGAACGGGTTAATGACGACGCCCAGCATCATGTGCGGTGCGGAGTCGGCGTCATTCCGGGAGTCCTGGTCCCCCATGTTGTAGGAGAACAGTGCCGGGTCCCAGTCGATCTGCCGGTGGATGGCCTTGGCATATGGGTCCAGCAACAGCTTGTTGGGGTTGAACCGTTGGCCGGCATCCGGGTTGTAAGGTCCGTGCACCCGATAGCCATATTTCTGTCCCGGTTGGACTTGCGGCAGGTAGCAGTGCCACACGTAGCCGTCCACCTCGCTGACATCTACGCGGACTTCCCCGCCGTCGTCGTCGAAGAGGCACAGTTCCACTTTCTCGGCCTTCTCGCTGAACAGCGCGAAGTTGGTGCCGGTGCCGTCAAAGGTGGCTCCAAGCGGATAGGCCGATCCAGGCCAGACTTCCATGCGTTCTCCTCTGGTGATGCGGATAACTTGCTGCAAGCCTACTCATGACCCCTGACACGGACAGTAACCTTACGGTCCTGTGCGGTCGTATTCCGCAGTCAGCGAACCTATGACGCTCGGTACCGCTGCCAAGATCGCCGAGGCTGTAAGGGGGCCACCATCAAAATCTTTCGACGCGATCGCGCCTGCTCGGCCATGAACACTGGCGGCAACCGCGGCCACAGCAGCCCAGCGGTCGTCCAGTTTCAAACCCAGGGCCGCGTACGCGCCGTCGTCGTCCTTGACCGAGTCCACAGATTGCGCCAGCAATGCGCCCAGAATGCCCGCCAGGACGTCACCGCTGCCGGCAGTCGCCATCCAGGCGGTGCCCTCGGACTGACTGAAAACAACGCCCGACGGCGAGGCCACCAGTGTGGTGGCACCCTTCAGCAGGACGGTGGCGCCGGTTTGTTCGGCTGCTTGCCGTACGAAGTGCAGGGGCCGGGACTCGACATCCTCGCGGGTCACGGCGACCTCACCCGTGGACGGAAGGGACGCCAGCAACGTGGCCAGCTCCCCAGCGTGAGGCGTGAGGATCCAATGCGCAGGACAACGCTCCGGCAGGATGCTCAGTGCTCCGGCATCGACGACGCATGGCAGCTCAGCGGCAATCGCTGACTCCGCGGCGTCCCCGGCACGTCCGAGTTGGTCCTCCCCGTCCACACCAGGACCAAGCAACCACGCTTGGACGCGGCCAGGCTCGTCCGTCTCCCACAGGGCCTCCGGCGTCCGCGTCAGAACTTGGCGTGCCGCAGATTCCGGCCCTACATAGCGGACCATCCCAGCGCCGGTCACTGCTGCCGCATGGACGCTCAGCACGGCTGCCCCGGCAAAACGAGACGAGCCGGCGACTACGCCCAGCACTCCACGGGAGTATTTATGGGAGCGGCGTCCGGGCTTGGGGAGCACGGATTGCATATCTGTGGCAGTAAGCCGGCGCAACTCAGGGGTAGCCAGGGAGTCTTCGATCCCAATCTGCACCAGAACCACGCGTCCCCCACAGCCTTCGCCGGGGTCTGTCATCAAACCGGCCTTGATGCCACCGAAAGTCACAGTGACGTCGGCGTCCAACACCGGCCAGTGGACTTCCCCTGTGGTCGCATCCAGTCCGCTGGGGAGATCGCACGCCACCACACAACGGGGCTTCAGCTCCTGAAGGGAAGCAACCAACTCCGCGGAAGCATCACGCAATCCGCCCCGCGCGCCGGTGCCCAATAGGGCATCGATAATGACATCGTCACCAGCGCAGAGGACGGCAAGCTCCTCGGCGTTGCCGGGATCCAGTTGCAACACACGGCCGCCCGCCGCCTGAAACGACACCAGCGCGTCAGGGTGGACTTCGGCTGAGGCGAGGACCGCCGTCGTCCGCATGCCACGGCGGGCAAGCATGGAAGCAGCGAAGAGGCCGTCACCACCGTTATTGCCTTTGCCTGCCAGAACCGTGACGCTGGCGCCGGTCAGCTTGCGCCGGGCCTTGACCACGCGAGCCACTTCCTGCGCCAGGCCGTAAGCCGCCCGTTGCATGAGAACAGCGCCCTCACCGGAGTCCAGGAGCGGTTGTTCCGCGTCCCTGATCTGTTGTCCGGTGAAGGCGCTGATCATCGTTATGTATAGGTCCGTTTAGCCCTCGGCGAGGACATACGCCGTAGCGATGCCGCCATCGTGGCTCATGGACAGGTGCCAGCGCTTGACGCCCTTGGCATCAGACACGGCCAAGACCGTTCCTTTGACCTGGACGGTAGGACCATTCTGGTCAAGACCGATCCAGCAGTCCTGCCAATTCATGCCTGCGGGAGCACCCAGGACCTTGGCCACCGCTTCCTTGGCAGCGAAGCGGGCCGCGAGTGATCTGGTGTTGAGTTCGCGCTCCGCAGGAACGAACAGCCTGTCCCGAAGTCCGGGGGTCCGCTCGAGTTGCCGGGCGAACCGCTCGATGTCTACGACGTCTACGCCAATGCCAACAATCATGCGGTTATTCTACGGTCACGCTCTTGGCGAGGTTACGCGGCTGATCGACGTCGTAACCCTTCGCCCCGGCCAGTTCAGCAGCAAAGATCTGCAGTGGCACGGTGGTGAGCAGCGGCATGAGCAGCGTGGGCGTCTCCGGTACGTAGAACACGTGCTCCGCATAGTCCCTGACCGACTCGTCGCCTTCTTCAGCAATGACCAGCGTACGGGCACCGCGTGCGCGGACTTCCTGGATGTTGCTGACAACCTTGGAGTGCAGGGAGTCACGACCACGCGGGGACGGGACAACCACGAAAACGGGCTGGCCGTCGTCGATCAGGGCGATCGGTCCGTGCTTGAGTTCACCAGCGGCGAAGCCCTCAGCGTGGATGTAGGCAATTTCCTTGAGTTTCAAGGCGCCTTCCAGGGCCACCGGGTAGCCAACGTGGCGGCCCAGGAACAAGACGGACTTTTCGTCCTTCATGCTGCGGGCGAGTTCGCGCAAGGGACCTGCGTTGTCCAGGATCTTCTGAATCTTGGCCGGGATCTTGTTCAGGTCCGCGAGGACGTCCTTGATCTGGCCGGAGAAGATGTTGCCACGCAGCTGGGCCAGGTAAAGGCCAAGCAGGTAGGCGGCAGTGATCTGGGCGAGGAACGCCTTGGTGGATGCAACTGCGATTTCCGGGCCAGCGTGGGTGTAGAGCACGGCGTCGGATTCACGCGGGATGGTGGAACCGTTGGTGTTGCAGATGGAGATCGTCTTGGCGCCCTGTTCGCGGGCGTAGCGGACGGCCATGAGCGTATCCATGGTCTCGCCGGACTGGCTGATGGAAACCACCAGGGTGTTGGCGTCAACGATCGGATCGCGGTAACGGAACTCGTGTGCGAGCTCTACTTCCGTGGGGATACGGCACCAGTTTTCGATGGCGTACTTGGCAACCAGCCCAGCGTAGGCTGCGGTACCGCATGCCAGAACGATGATCTTGTCAACCTGCTTGAGGAGTTCCGGATCGATGCGGACTTCGTCCAGCGTCAGCTTTCCGTTGAGGTCCGAACGTCCCAGGAGAGTCTGCGCTACGGCGTCGGGCTGGTCGTGGATTTCCTTCTCCATGAAGGAGCTGAAGCCACCCTTTTCGGCAGAAGCCGGGTCCCAGTCAACGTGGTATTCCTTGCCTTCAGCGGGAGCGCCGAAGAAGTCTGTGATCTCCACGGAGTCCGCGGTGATGGTGACGATCTGGTCCTGACCGAGTTCCACGGCACGGCGCGTGTAGTCGATGAAGCCGGAAACGTCCGAGCCGAGGAAGTTCTCGCCCTCGCCAAGGCCAACCACGAGCGGGGAGTTGCGGCGGGCGGCCACGACGACGTCGGGCTGGTCCGCGTGGACGGCGAGGAGGGTGAATGCACCTTCCAGGCGCTGGCAGGCCAGTCGCATCGCGTGCGTGAGGTCGCCGCCGTTGCCGTTGAGTTCGCTGCGGAAGATGTCGCCAACCAGTGCAGCAGCAACTTCGGTGTCTGTCTCCGACTCGAAGGTGACGCCCTTACCCAGCAGTTCTTGCTTGAGCTCGGCGAAGTTTTCGATGATGCCGTTGTGAATCAACGCCAGACGCCCGCCGTCGGAAAGGTGGGGGTGTGCGTTACGGTCGGTGGGCCCACCATGCGTGGCCCAACGGGTGTGGCCAATGCCGGTCAGGGATTCGGGAACCGGGTTTGCTTCCAGTTCACTGATCAGGTTGCTCAACTTGCCGGACTTTTTACGGGACGAGATGGTCCCATCGGCCACCACTGCGACGCCAGCGGAGTCATAGCCGCGGTACTCAAGACGACGCAGCCCCTCCACGACGACGTCAAGGGCGCTGTGACCAGCTGCCTTACGAGACGAATTGCCAACATAGCCTACGATTCCACACATGGGTATAAGCCTAACGGCTAGGTCAAACAACTGATGTGGGACATCCCTTCTCCTCCTATTGCCTGCGCGGCATTAATCACCCACAATTCACCTTCACGTCGTCGCGCATTTCCTGATCCGCCGGGCTAAGGGCAGAATCAGAACGTGACTTTGCAACGCACCGAAGCAAACGGCGACGGCGCTTCCCCCTTTGTTGAGCTGGACCGCCAAACCTGGTCCCGGCTTGCAGCACAGATGGAGCAGCCCCTCAACGAAGAGGACATTTTCCGCCTCCGAGGCCTCGGCGATCCCCTGGATATGAAGGAAGTGCGGGAGGTATACCTCCCCCTTTCGCGGCTTCTGCACCTTTACGTGCAGGCTTCGCATGAGCTACACGCAGCGACAACAACGTTCCTGGGTGAGCAAACGCAGCGCACCCCATTCGTCATCGGTGTGGCCGGTTCCGTTGCTGTTGGAAAGTCCACCATCGCCCGTGTTCTTCGTGAAATGCTGCGGCGCTGGCCGGGAACACCGAACGTAGAACTCATCACCACAGACGGCTTCCTGTACCCGCTGGCCGAGCTGAAGCGCCGGCATCTGCTGGAACGCAAGGGTTTCCCGGAGTCCTACGACCGCCGTGCGCTATTGCGTTTTGTGTCGGAAATCAAAGGCGGAGCCGAGGAAGTCCGGGCACCGTGGTACTCCCACGTCACCTACGACATCGTCCCGGGCAAGGAAGTTGTTGTCCGCCGCCCGGACGTCCTGATTGTGGAAGGCCTCAACGTTCTGGCCCCTGCAAGACCCCGCATGGATGGCAAGCAGGGCCTCGCGCTGAGCGACTTCTTTGACTTCTCCATCTACGTTGACGCCAAGACCTCGTACATCGAGGAGTGGTACGTGGATCGGTTCCGAAAGCTCCGCACCACGGCCTTCGCTCAGCCTGAGTCCTACTTCCACCGCTACGCCACCCTGTCCGACGAAGATGCCGAGTCAACAGCCCGCGGTATCTGGAAGCGCATCAATGAGCCGAACCTCGAAGAGAACGTGCTCCCCACCCGTGGCCGCGCGCAGCTGGTACTCACCAAGGATGCGGACCACTCCATACGCCGCATGCTTTTGCGGAAGGTCTAAGTGGACATCCAACCTCAGCCGATGCCCAGCCGCCGGGCATTCGCGGGTCTCCTCACCGCTGGCGCAGGCCTGGCCGCACTGACTGCCTGCACTCCGGATGGCCCCGCAGCCTCCCCTGCAGCGACCTCCCCTACAGGGACTTCGGCGATACCTTCCGCCACTGCCTCCAGCGCCACACCAACTCAAGTCACTGCCGTAACGCCCGCTGCGGCTACAGAACCTTCCAGCAGCCCTCCCACCGCAGCGCCCTCTCAGGCCGCAGCCAAGCAGTTCTCGCTGACCGATCCAGCCAGCCCATGGGTGGTGGTCAACAAACACCGGCCGTTGAACCCGCAGAACTACGTCCCGGCGGATTTGGTTCAGCCGAACATCCGGCTCGCCGTCAGCGGTGAAGCCACACAAATGAACAGCACGACGGCGACTGCCGCAGAAAAGATGTTTGGCGCAGCGGCGGCCGAGGGCGTCGTCATGGCATTGGCATCCGGGTACCGTTCCTATTCCACCCAGGTGGTCACCTACAACGGCTACGTCGCAAGCAGCGGCCAGGTTGCAGCCGACAGGGCTTCGGCACGCCCCGGTCATTCCGAACACCAAACGGGCTGGTCCTTTGACATTGGCGACGGCGGAGGTGCCTGCAGTTTCCAACCCTGCTTCGCCGACCAACCCGCGGCTATTTGGGCCAAAGCCAACGCGCACAAATTCGGTTTCATCGTCCGCTATCCGTGGATGTTCCATGAAACCACCGGATACTTCTACGAGTCCTGGCACCTGCGCTACATCGGCGTCGAAGCAGCGACAGAGATGAACACCCGAGGCATCGCAACGCTTGAGGAGTACTTCGGGTTGGAAGCAGCACCGGACTACCTGTAGCGCCGGTCCTTTTAGAGCCCGTCCTTTTAACCAGTGCGGCCCGCCCTCCTGCAAACCAGTAAACCGGTGATCAGGAAAGCGGGCCGAGGTTGCTTGGGTTCTATACAGCCAGTTCGCTGGGAGCGCTCAGGCGTTCTTTGACTACGGCAGCCAGGCTGTTGCAAATACGTTCAGCCGTCTCCATGTCCGCAGCTTCCACCATGACGCGCACCAGTGCCTCGGTTCCGGACGGGCGCAGCAACACACGGCCGGTTTCACCCAGTTCCAGTTCAGCTGCGGCTACCGCGGCGGCAACGCCTTCGTCGGTGCCCGCACGGGCCTTGTCTACACCCTTGACGTTGATCATGAGCTGAGGGAGCTTGGTCATGGCCGTTGCGAGTTCCTTCAAGCTACGGCCAGTCAGGGCCACCTGCGCAGCAAGCTGCAGGCCGGTGAGAACGCCATCGCCGGTGGTTGCGTAATCGGAGAAGATCACGTGGCCGGACTGTTCGCCACCCAGGTTGTAGCCGCCGTCGCGCATTTCCTCCAGCACGTAACGGTCGCCAACAGCGGTTTCGCGGATGGTGATGCCGGCATTGCGGAGGGCGATCTTGAGTCCGAGGTTGCTCATGACCGTGGCAACCAGGATGCTGTCCTTGAGTTTGCCCGCTTCATTGAGCGCCAGCGCCAGGATCGCCATGATCTGGTCGCCATCTACTTCGTTGCCTTCGTGGTCTACAGCGAGGCAGCGGTCGGCATCGCCATCGTGGGCAATGCCGAGGTTCGCACCGTGCTTGACCACCGCTTCCTTCAACGGACCCAGGTGGGTGGAGCCCACGCCGTCGTTGATGTTCAGGCCGTCCGGTTCGGCGCCAATGACGACTACGTCTGCGCCGGCGTCCTTGAACACCTGCGGCGAACAACCACTCGCCGCGCCGTGTGCGCAGTCCAGGACAACCTTCAGGCCTTCGAGGCGCTTGGGGAGGGTGCCGAGCAAGTGGACAATGTAGCGGTCCTCAGCGTCGGAGAAGCGCTGGATGCGTCCGACGTCGCCGCCCACCGGGCGCTGTGGCTCTTTGCCGAGCTGCGCTTCGATGGCGTCCTCGACGTCGTCGGGCAGCTTCTGGCCGCCGCGTGCGAAGAACTTGATCCCGTTGTCGGGGGCCGGGTTGTGGGAGGCCGAGAGCATAACGCCGAAATCGGCGTCGAGGTCTGCCACCAGGTAGGCCGCAGCCGGGGTGGGCAGCACCCCGGCGTCATAGACATCGATGCCGGAGCTGGAGAGCCCCGCTTCGACGGCGGCGGCAAGGAACTCGCCACTTGCTCTGGGGTCCCGGGCGACTACGGCGCGAGGCCGCTTGCCATCTGTTGTGCGGTCATGGCCGAGTACGACGGCGGCGGCCTGGGCCAGCTGCATAGCCAGCTCGGCGGTGAGCAATCCGTTCGCGAGACCGCGCACGCCATCTGTTCCAAATAATCTAGACATCGGCTCAAGTTTAGACGACGACGGGACACCACCCGTCCAGCAGCGTGTCGGAACGTCATGTGCGCAGGTCAAATCCGGCTCCCAGCACGCCTCTTTGAACTGCTTAAAACGCAACTTCTTAAACGGCGAAAGCCCGCCCCGCCGAGACGGCGGAACGGGCTTTCGAGCAAGCGCAGATTAACGCTTGGAGTACTGCTGAGCCTTACGTGCCTTCTTGAGACCAGCCTTCTTACGCTCGATGACGCGGGCGTCACGGCGCAGGTAACCGGCCTTCTTGAGGGTGGCGCGGTTGTTGTCGACGTCGATCTCGTTCAGCGAGCGGGCCACACCGAGGCGCAGTGCACCGGCCTGGCCGGAGATGCCACCGCCGTGGATGCGGGCGATGACGTCGTAGGCGCCTTCAAGATCAAGGATCTTGAAGGGCTCGTTGACATCCTGCTGGTGCAGCTTGTTCGGGAAGTAGTTCTCCAGCGTGCGGCCGTTGATGATCCACTTGCCGGAACCCGGGATGACGCGAACGCGTGCAACGGCTTCCTTGCGGCGGCCAACAGCTGCACCGGCAACGGTCAGTGCCGGGCGCTCCTTCTTGGGCGCATCTTCAACAGATGTGCTTTCAGAGGTGTAGCTGGTGAGGGTTTCCTCAGCCTCGACGGCTTCGGCGGTCAGTTCTTCGTTCTGAGCCACGGTTCTCCTTGTAATAAAAAGTTGTTTGGTGGCCAGGACTACTGGGCGACCTGGGTGATTTCGAAAGTCTTCGGCTGCTGTGCAGCGTGCGGGTGCTCGGGGCCTGCGTAGACCTTGAGCTTGCCCAGCTGCTGAGCGGCGAGGGAGTTCTTGGGGAGCATGCCCTTGATGGCCTTCTCAACAGCGCGAACCGGGTTGGATTCCAGCAGCTCGGCGTAGTTGACGGAGGTCAGGCCGCCCGGGTAACCGGAGTGGCGGTATGCGCGCTTCTGCTCCAGCTTGGCGCCGGTGAGGGCAACCTTTTCAGCGTTGATGATGATGACGAAGTCGCCCATGTCCATGTGGGACGCAAAGGTCGGCTTGTGCTTTCCGCGCAGCAGTGTTGCGGTCTGGCTGGCAAGACGACCAAGGACAACGTCGGTGGCGTCAATGACGTGCCACTGGCGGTTGATATCGCCGGGCTTCGGGGTGTACGTACGCACGGTTTTGCCTCGTTCTTGTTCTGGCGTTCATGTTTTAGGCGACACGCAGTGAGGCGTGTACCTACTATGTATGCGTTACCGGAGCAGAGGTGAGGGCTCTATAGACCAGTCATCCCAGAATCTCGATATACCTCTTGAGTTAGCGACCCTGCAACTGGATCCCCGAGAAGGCATGTGTCATCGAGATAGGACACGCACAACGACTATAAACAATACCTTCAACGGGCCGTCCGGGTCAAAATGGGGTATCCGCCCCTCGGGGTCGCATGCGCTTTGAGGGAGAGTACATGACCAACGGTCCCGTTTTCCTGCTCCTGCTCGCCGTCGCCGGCTTGCTGTTGAGCCCGGCCGTCGAGTTAGTGATCGCCCGTGGCCTTCCGCGACTCGGCGAGCCCCCTTCCCTCAAGGTCCGGATCACGACGGCGGCAGTCACCGCACTGCTCTTTGCTCTGCTGGGTTGGCGCTTTGGTTTTACCGCGGAATTGCCGGCGTTCCTTTTATTGGCACTTCTTGGGGTGCAGCTTTCGAGAATTGATTTCACCCTCCATTTGCTGCCAAACCCCCTCGTTTTGTTCCTGCTTGGGGGTGGTTTTGTCCTCCTTGCCGCGTCCGCTGCACTCGATCCCGCCTGGCCTGAGCTGCTCCGAGCACTTGCTGGAGGCCTCATACTCTTCGTTGGCTACCTGATTCTGGGACTTATTTCGCCGAGAAGCCTCGGAATGGGCGATGTGAAGCTCGCAGCACCCGTCGGACTGTACTTGGGGTACTTGGGTTGGAAGCAAGTACTCTACGGCGGACTACTGGGATTCGTGGTGGGCGGGGTGCTCACGGTGCTTCTGTGGCGGCTAAGTCACAAGGAAAAGCCCGCAGAAACAGCTCACGGACCGGCGATGGTTGTCGCGGCGCTGGGCGTGACTCTGCTACTTCAGTAGGCCTGCGCCCGTTGGCATTTCGGAGGCTCTTCATGGGCTCAAAAATCTAAGGCTGCTGTCTATTCCAAGTAGTCGCTTGCCCTTTCTGACTTCCAAACTGAGTACTCCCCTGCCCTTCTACGGGTGACAACTGGATTTGTGTTGCAGGAATTCGAGTACGACTACGCATTGTTCAGCGGTACGTCCAGGGTGAATTCTTATCTCATCGAATTCCGAACCACTAAAGGCACCATGGGGGTAGTTCGGGAATCGAAGGCAAATTCCGATAATTTGCTGGACCTATTTCAATCAATTACCAAAACCCAATAATTCATTCTGGGAAGGATTTTCCAATGTCTGCTCTTATTCTCTCCGTCACCTCGTTCATCGCCGGCGTCAAGACCCGCTTCACCAAAGAAGAGAGGGGCGCCACGATGGTGGAGTACGGCCTCATGGTCTCCTTGATCGCGGTAGTCGTCATCGCTGCTCTTCTGATTCTGGGCCCGGCAATCGCGAACCTCTTCACCGGCGTCGCGGCTAGCCTCTAGCCGGACACAAGCGGTTGGCTGTGACGGCGACCTCCGTCGCCGTCACAGCCAACCTCCTTCTTTAAGGGCACTTAAGCTGCCACGATTCTGGGTCTGGGAGACGGTCGTGAAGACTAAAAAGAAGAACGAACGCGGGGCAGTAGCCGTGGAAATGGCGATTCTGTTGCCAGTCCTACTGCTGATCTTGATCGGGGTAATCGAGTTCGGACGGGCCCTCAACGTCCAGGTTTCGCTGACACAGGCCGCCCGCGAGGGCGCGAGGTATGCAGCGGTCCACTATCAGGACGGCCCACTTGATGTTACCGGCACTGCGTTAGCTTCCGCCCCTTCCTTGGCTGGTCTTGGGGTAACGGTAAGCAATAACGCGTCGAGCTGCGCCCCTGGCTCTAACGTCACAGTCACAACCAGCGTTTCACTCCCCTCGATGTCCGGATTTCTGGACGCCGGCTTCTTTGGCACGGCGGGCATCTTCCCCCTCAACATGACCGGAGTAGGAGTGATGAGATGCGGTGGATGAGGAATTTCCGAAAAGTGCGTCAGTCTCACCTGGATGTCGCCGAATCCAACGAAAAGGGTGCGGCCGCAGTCATAGTTGCYGGAATGATGGTCGTGCTACTGGGCTTCGCAGCTCTAGCCGTTGACGTCGGCGCGCTCTACGCCGAAAAAGCGCAGTTGCAAAATGGTGCGGACGCCGCGGCCCTGGCGATCGCTACGGATTGCGCCCATGGAAGTTGCGGGAACAGCGCCTCCACTGGCAACCAATTCGCAAATAACAACGCCAACGACAACGCCAGCGGAGCTGCCGTCACCTTCCCCGCTGCAACTACCGTCAGGGTGGTCACCAACGCCAGGGACACGTCGGGCCAGAACAGCTTCTCATTGTTCTTTGCCCGGGTGCTCGGATTCGATACCACGCCCGTAGACGCAGCGGCAGAAGCATCTTGGGGAGCGCCGTCCAGTGCAACCACGCTGCCGTGGACTGTCAGCGAGTGTGTCTTTAAGAAGTACCTATCCCCAGCACAGCTGGCGTCGCTGAACTCCACGGGAAACTTCACCGGAGACCCTGTTCCTACGCACGTTCTGTTGCGGTATGACACGAACGCCCCCACGGTGTCCGGTTGCGCAGCACAAAACGGATACCAGCCGGGCGGATTTGGCTGGCTCGTCACCAATTCGGGGTGTTCCACCGACATCTCCCTCAATGCAACGGTCAATGGCCAAACCGGCAACCACTTTCCGAACGCTGCCGCCTGCAATTCCGTGTTGGCCCACATCATGGACGAGCCGGCACTCATCCCACTCTTCAAAACGGCGACGGGTAATGGCTCCAATGCCAAATACACGCTGATTGGTTTCGCAGCCTTTCAGGTGACGGGTTACAAGTTCAGCGGCTCAGGCGCAGTCCTGGATCCTGCCGCGCCGAACTGCACCGGGAATTGCCGGGGCCTGCAGGGCTACTTCAAACGGTTTGTTTCGCTCGAGGAAGGAATGACGGTTACTGGCGGCACCCCCAATTACGGAGCATCCATCGTGACGCTCACCGAATAGTCGCTCACACAGCACTGGCAGTATCAAAATTAGAAGGGAGTTAGAAAGTGAAAGCACGCCTACTGGGAGGCATTGCGGCACTGCTTTTAGCAGTCATCGGCACAGTCTTGCTGGTTACCTACATTCAGGGAGCCGACAAGCGTGCGCAGCAAGGGCTCGATCCCGTGAACGTTCTTATCGTCAAGGAACGCATTCCGGCCGGCACCAAGACCGAGGATCTCGGCAACAAGGTGAAGACTGAAACGCTGCCGCAGTCTGCGGTAGCACCAGGCACCATCAGCGCACTCAACGACCAAAAGGGGAAAGTCACGTCAGTTGACCTGCAACCTGGCGAACAGTTGCTGGGCCTGAAGTTGGTGAACCCCAATGAACTGGTTCCTGGAACAGTTCCGGTACCGGAAGGCCTGCAGGAACAGACTTTCATTCTGGCCCCCGAAAGGATCATGGGTGGCCGCATCGAAGCCGGCGACACGGTGACCGTGTTTGCCTCCTTCAAGGCAGACGGCGATATCCCCTCCGATGCGGATATCCCCGCCGAAGTTAAGGGCTGGAAACAATACACCAAGCTGCTGTATCACGATGTATTGGTGACGGCCGTCCAGCAGGCAGCACCGGACGCAGAGAAGAAGTCGGCCAACACGGACGGCTCTGTACAGCTGCCCAATGGATCGGCTTATGTCACCGTTGCCCTCAGCGACGCGAACGCCGCCAAAATGGTCTTTGGCGCGGAATTCGGCACTTTGTACTTGTCCAAGCAAACCGACAAGACCGCTAAGAGCCAACCACCGGTAACGACTCTGGGAGGCGAGTTGAAATGAGCCGCTTCGTAGCCATCACTGCGGTCCGCGATTTCGAAGGCCGCGTGCGTCAGGCAATTACTGGAGCACTCCACGGCGACCTGCAGACGCTGTCACCCGATGTGCTTCATGGCGGTTCCGATGACGTCTTCAAGCAACTGAGTGGCGCACCACCAGAGGTCATGATTCTGGGCCCTGGTGTGAATCCCGACGATGCTTTGAAGTTGGCCACTGTCTTCGATCTTCAATACCCCGAAATCAGCCTGCTACTCGTCTGCCAGCCCGAACCAGACATCGTGCTACGGGCCATGCATTCCGGGATTCGTGATGTTGTTTCTCCTGAAATCGACATCAATGAACTTCGGGTACTGCTCGAGAGAGCCTGTCTTGCCTCCGCCAGTCGTCGACGCGGAATGCAGCCAGCTGCCGAATCCGGCCAGGACCGAGGACGAGTCATTGCTGTCATGTCGCCGAAGGGCGGTGTGGGCAAAACGACCGTGGCCACCAACCTGGCCGTCGGGCTCGGCGCCATGGCTCCCATGGACGTTGTGATCGTGGACCTGGATCTCCAGTTCGGCGACGTGGCCTCCGGCCTGTTGCTGGAACCCGAGCATTCCATCACGGAGGCGGTTCACGGTCCTGCGGCGCAGGATTCGATGGTCCTCAAGGCTTTCCTTACGGTTCACCCAGCCGGCATTTATGCCCTCTGCGCACCTCGGAAGCCATCGGAGTCGGATTACATCACGGCGGACCACGTCTCCAGGCTTCTCAACCAGCTGGCCAGCGAGTTCAAATATGTGGTGGTGGATACGGCTCCGGGACTCGGCGAACACTGTCTTGCCACCTTGGAGCTGGCCACCGACGGTGTCTGGGTGTGCGGCATGGACGTGCCAAGCATCCGCGGGCTGCGCAAATGTTTCAGCGTGCTCAAGGAACTGCAACTCCTACCCCAAGGGCGGCACACGGTGCTGAACTTCGCGGATAGGAAGAGCGGGATTTCCGTACAGGACGTGGAGTCGACGATAGGAGTCCCCATTGACACCGTGATTCCCCGTTCTCGGAACCTGCCTTTCTCCACCAACCGCGGAGTGCCGGTGCTCCAGGGGACCACCCGCGATTCTGCAACCAAGGGTTTGAAGAAACTCGTGGAACGGTTCGACCCCCGCTTGGCCACTACGCCCCAAAACAAACTGCACAGAAGGGTGGTGGTGTCATGAAACTATCAGAACGGCTATCGAAAAGCAGCCCACTCGGGGCAGTGGAGTCACCTGTTAGCAGCGGTGAACAGCCTGCAGGCAACGAAGTACCCGCAATGTCAGTCCCGGCGACGTCTGGGCCGATGCTCGGGGGATCGCTGTCGGCCCCGGCTGTCGACGCGCTATCGGGTCTCAAGAAACGGGCCGCGGCGGCCCTTTTCGAAAGCATGGGCACCAGGAGCAGCGACACCTCCACCTCGGAGGAAGAGCTCCGGTCTTTTGCCGTTGACGAACTTTCAACGTTTATCGACGACGAACAAGTGCCTCTTTCCCCGGAGGAACGTCGGCGGCTGATTCGGGAAATCTCAGATGAGGTCATGGGATACGGGCCCCTCCAGCGCTTGCTGGAGGACCCCTTGGTCACGGAAGTCATGGTCAACCGATTCGACCAGATTTACGTGGAACGACACGGGCACTTGGCACTGACGGACCTGCAATTCAGCAGCGATGACCATCTGAGAAAGGTCATCGAGAGAATTGTTTCCAAGGTGGGACGCCGGATTGACGAGTCCTCACCATTGGTGGACGCACGACTCGAAGACGGTTCCCGTGTCAATGCGATCATTCCTCCCTTGGCGGTTAACGGCCCTTCACTCACCATCAGGAAGTTCAGCCAAGTTCCGCTTACGGTCCGCAACCTCATCGAGTGGGGTTCCATGAGCCACGAGATGGCGGAGCTGCTGAGCGCCTGCGTCCTTGCCAGGTTGAACGTTATCGTCTCAGGCGGTACTGGCACCGGAAAGACAACGCTGCTCAATGTGCTCTCCACGTTCATTCCTGAGTCTGACCGCATTGTCACCATCGAGGATGCCGTGGAACTCCAACTGCAGCAACGGCACGTAGTGCGGTTGGAAAGCCGGCCACCCAACATCGAAGGCAAGGGTGCAGTCACCATCCGCGACCTCGTTCGAAACTCGCTGCGTATGCGTCCCGACCGGATCATCGTTGGCGAAGTGCGCGGTGGCGAGTCACTGGACATGCTTCAGGCGATGAATACCGGTCACGACGGTTCTCTCTCCACCGTGCACGCGAACTCACCGCGTGACGCGATCGCCAGGTTGGAGACTCTGGTCCTCATGGCTGGCATGGACCTGCCGCTCCGGGCCATCCGTGAGCAGGTATCCTCCGCCGTCGACCTTATTGTGCAGGTGACTCGCCTCCGTGATGGCACCCGGCGCGTCACTCATGTGACGGAAGTACAAGGCATGGAGGGAGACGTCGTCACGCTCCAGGATGCATTCTTGTTCGATTATTCGGCAGGCATCGATGCCCAGGGCCGGTTCCTGGGCAAGGCCCTTCCGACGGGGATCCGACCACGGTTCCTCGACCGTTTTTCCGAACTGGGTATTTCGGTGTCCCCGTCAGTTTTTGGCGTAACACCGGTCCCCGTGGGAAGGCGGTAGCCATGGATTCGCCAGTTCTGTTTCCTGTAGCCATAGGGCTGTGCGTTGCTGCCCTGGTATTACTCGTCGTCTTTGTTCTGAAGCCCCGGAACGGGAGCATACCCTTGGAGCGGCGGCGTTTGGACGCCAAACCCGATGACTCCGCCGTCGGCCGTGTTTCCCATTCGGCCGTGCAATTCGTAGACACAGCCATTGGCCGCTCTGGCGGCCCTTTTAATCGGGAAGTGCTCTACAGGGCCGGAGTCAGGCAGGCTCCCGCTGATTTCACCGTAATGGTGGCCATGGGCACTGTGCTCCTTGGAATTGCAGGTTCGTTCCTGGTCAATGTGATCATCGGGATCCTGTTGGCCATTGCAACTCCGTTTGCCGCCAAACTTGTTCTGGCCTTCAAGACAGATAAACGCAGGGCCAAATTTGACGCCCAGCTCACCGACACAATCCAGATGCTGATCGGTGGGCTACGGGTGGGACACAGTATCATGCGATCACTCGAAGCGACCGCTCAGGAAGCGCAAGCACCAACGTCTGAAGAGCTGTCCCGCATCGTCAATGAGGTCAGGATCGGCAAGGACCCGCGCCAAGCCGTTGAAGACTGCGCCGACCGCATGGACAGCGACGACTTCAGGTGGATCGGACAGGCCATTCAGATCAACCGGGAGGTGGGCGGTGACTTGGCAGAAGTCCTGGAGCAGGTTGCAGGAACCATTCGGGAACGCAGCGAGATCAAGGCCCACGTCAAGGCCCTAAGCGCTGAGGGGAAGATGTCCGCTTACATCCTTATGGCTCTCCCCGTCGGCGTAGCCCTGCTTCTGACCATCATGAATCCGCATTACATGTCCGTCTTCGTCCAACACCCCTTGGGAATAGCCATGCTGGTTGCCAGCGCGGTCCTGTTCGTCATAGGTGGATTCTGGATGAGCCGCACCGTGAAGATCAAGTTCTAGGAGGGTTGCCATGACCGTCATTGCGTGGCTGATCATCGCCGCCATTATCCTTCCGCTGGCCTACTTCGCGTGGTCCATAGCAAGCATCGACCGTAAGGGGATCGTAGCCATCCAGAGCAACTTGGGTTCCGGGTTTGCCCAGGGTGCGGGTGTCAGCGTTCAACGCCCCCCGTTCATGCTCGGCTTAGCGCGGAAACTCACTCCTGGCAGCTACGAAGCGAAGCTTGATCAATGGCTCGCGTTGGCTGGGCGTCCGCAGTCGATGCCCCTGACAAAGCTGATTGCCATCAAGCCCGTCCTGGCGGTATCCGGGGCTACCGCAGGGCTGCTGCTGATAGTTGCAGGACCAAGCCCATTGAGTATCGGATTCGCCATCTTCCTCACTGCCCTCCTGTACTTCATCCCAGACCTGCTCGTCTACAACACTGGGTTGAAGCGCCAAGAAGAAATCCAGCTGGAGTTCCCCAACACCTTGGACCAGATGCTGATTTCGGTTGAAGCCGGGCTCGGATTTGAGGCAGCCATGGAGCGGGCGTCAGCCTATGGAACCGGGCCATTGGCGCAGGAACTCATGCGGACGCTTCAAGATATCCAAGTAGGGCGGCCTCGGACGGAAGCCTACGGGGCGCTGGCCGAACGTTCCACCGTTGCGGATGTCCGTAGCTTTGTCCTGGCCGTGATTCAAGCTGATAAGTACGGCATCGGCATTGCTAACGTCCTCCGCGCCCAAGCAAGGCAAGCGAGAGTCAAGCGCCGTCAAATCGCCGAAGAGAAGGCAATGAAGCTACCCGTCAAGGTGCTTTTCCCGTTGCTGTTCTCCATCTTCCCGGTGCTGTTCATAGTCCTTCTGGGTCCCGCTGTCATCAAGATCATGCAAGCATTCAGCTGATCTTGACCTTCGGGAATTAGACCGGCCGTTCGCGGATCCCAGACCGTGGGCGGCCACAACGGCCCCCTTCCGGTACCCAGAGCCGGGAGGGGGTCCTCCAACGTTCGGACCTACTCGCGCCGGGCCCTCGTCAACTCAGCCCGCGCCAGCAGCTCGCTGTCCGACGGGTAAGCAACTTCCTCCAGGACCAACGGGTGCGGTGCGGCCAACACGGACTTGGCGTCACGCCTCCGCTCCAGAAGACGTTCATGCAGCCAGCCCGGTTGCTCCAGGCCTTCCCCCACGCGCAGTGCCGAGCCCACCAAGGACCTGACCATGTTGTGGCAGAACGCATCGGCCTGAACAGTAGCGACAATGACCCCGTCGCTCCCCCGTTTGAAGTCAAACTTCTGAAGCTCCCGGATGGTCGTTGCGCCCTCGCGGGGTTTGCAGTAGGAACGGAAATCCTGGAGCCCCAGCAACTGGGAAGCGCCTTCATTCAACAGCGCGACATTCAGCGGCGCCTTATGCCACAGCGTGATTCCGCGCAGCACCGGATCCCAGCGCTCCGCGCCATCCGCAATGCGGTAACTGTAGCGACGCCACAAGGCAGAAAACCGGGCGTCGAAACCTTCCGGCGCCAGACCGGCGTCGTGCACTTCTATGGCACCGGTCAGGTCACCGAGAATGCGGCTGAGGGCCCCGCGAAGGCGACGCAAAAGCGCCACGGCGGGGTCCAGTTCGTGCCCGCGCGGAAGTCCAAGCCACTCGGCTTCCGTCAGATCCAGATGGACCACCTGGCCGCGGGCGTGGACGCCGGCGTCAGTGCGACCAGCAACCGTGACCCGGACCGGACGGCGCACGAGGAGGGCCAGCGCTTCCTCAAGTGCTCCCTGCACGGTGACCAAGCCGGGCTGCAGTGCCCAGCCGTTGAAGGGTCCTCCGTCATAGGAAAGATCCATGCGGACACGCAAAAACCCGCCGCCCCCCAAAGCGGGGGCAGCGGGTTTTCGTTCGTTCATAGACTTAAGTCTACTGTGAAGAATTCAGTGAATTACTTCTTGTCCTCAGCGGCCGGAGCCTCTTCGGTCTCAGCAACTTCAGCGTCAGCAGCCTCGGCCTCAGCGGCCGGAGCCTCTTCGGTTTCAGCAGCTTCGGTCTCTACAGCCTCGGTCTCAACAACCTCTTCCTCAGCAGCCGGGGCAGCCTTGGCAGCAGCAGCGGTTGCTTCAGCAACTACGGCCTGCTTCGGGGAAACCGGCTCGAGGACGAGCTCGATGACAGCCATGGGAGCGTTGTCGCCCTTACGGTTGCCGATCTTGGTGATACGGGTGTAGCCACCATCGCGGTTGGCAACGGCGCCGGCGATGTCGGTGAACAGCTCGTGGACGATGCCCTTGTCGCTGATCAGGCCGAGAACGCGGCGGCGGGAAGAGAGGTCGCCACGCTTGGCGAAGGTGACCAAACGCTCTGCATACGGCTTAAGGCGCTTGGCCTTGGTAACCGTGGTGGTGATGCGCTTGTGCTCAAACAGTGCAGCTGCCAGGTTCGCGAGCATCAGGCGCTCGTGAGCCGGGCCGCCTCCGAGGCGCGGACCCTTAGTGGGGGTAGGCATAATAATTTCTCCTGTTGTGTAAGCCGGTCAGGTCCATCGCTGGACCTGACGGCCAAGATCTGCTTTTTAGAGCTCGTCGTCGCTGAACGCGGCGTCGTCCTCTTCGATGGCTGCGGCGCGGGCTGCGAGATCGAAACCGGGAGGGGAGTCCTTGAGGGACAGACCCAGTTCGACGAGCTTTGCCTTGACCTCGTCAATGGACTTCGCACCGAAGTTACGGATGTCCATCAGGTCAGCCTCGGAGCGGGCAACGAGTTCACCCACGGTGTGGATGCCCTCACGCTTGAGGCAGTTGTAGGAACGGACGGTAAGGTCCAGATCCTCGATCGGCAGAGCCATGTCCGCTGCCAGGGCAGCGTCCGTCGGCGACGGGCCAATCTCGATACCTTCAGCTGCGGTGTTCAGCTCACGAGCCAGACCGAACAGTTCCACCAGGGTGGTGCCTGCAGAAGCAACGGCATCGCGCGGAGCGATTGCCTGCTTGGTCTCGACGTCGACAATGAGCTTGTCGAAGTCGGTGCGCTGCTCAACACGGGTAGCTTCCACGCGGAAAGTTACCTTCATGACCGGCGAGTAGATCGAGTCAACCGGAATACGGCCGATCTCGGAGTCGCCGGACTTGTTCTGAGCTGCCGAAACGTAGCCACGACCGCGCTCGATGGTCAGTTCGAGTTCGAACTTGCCCTTCGAGTTCAGAGTGGCAATGTGCAGATCCGGGTTGTGGAATTCGACGCCGGCCGGCGGAGCAATGTCCGCGGCGGTGACGACTCCGGGGCCCTGCTTGCGCAGGTAAGCAACAACCGGCTCGTCGTGCTCGGAGGAAACCGAAAGGTTCTTGATGTTCAGGATGATCTCGGTGACATCTTCCTTGACACCCGGAACCGTGGTGAACTCGTGCAGCACGCCATCGATCCGGATGCTGGTTACAGCGGCACCGGGGATGGAGGAGAGCAGGGTACGGCGGAGGGAGTTTCCGAGGGTGTAGCCGAAGCCCGGCTCCAGCGGTTCAATGATGAAACGGGAGCGGTTCTCGGATACAACTTCTTCAGACAGGGTGGGGCGCTGTGCAATGAGCACTTAGGTTTCCTTTCGGCGAGCATCCGCTATATGACGCAACACAGGTGGTGGAAATCGGCTTCGGTTTCCAGCCTGACCAGCCGGGCCATGCTTGTAGATGGTCTAAACCATGTACAGCAGGCCCGGCCGGTCAGACAGGGAATACCTAATTAGACGCGGCGGCGCTTGGGCGGGCGGCAACCGTTGTGGGCGCTGGGGGTGACGTCCTGGATGGAGCCAACCTCAAGGCCAGCAGCCTGAAGCGAACGGATTGCGGTTTCGCGTCCGGATCCCGGACCCTTGACGAATACGTCAACCTTGCGCAGACCGTGCTCCTGAGCGCGCTTTGCAGCAGCTTCAGCAGCCATCTGGGCAGCGAACGGGGTGGACTTACGGGAGCCCTTGAAGCCAACCTCACCGGCGGAAGCCCAGGAGATTACAGCACCGTTCGGGTCCGTGATGGACACGATGGTGTTGTTAAAGGTGCTCTTGATGTGCGCCTGGCCAAGCGCAATATTCTTCTTATCCTTGCGACGCGGCTTACGAACCGCTCCACGAGTCTTCGGGGGCATTGTTTCTCCTACAGAAAGTTATCGGGGGAAAACCAGGTCAATCCCGAGGGATTAACGTCCGGCCTTCTTCTTGCCGGCGACGGTGCGCTTCGGGCCCTTACGGGTACGAGCGTTGGTCTTCGTACGCTGTCCGCGTACGGGCAGGCCCTTGCGGTGGCGCAGGCCTTCGTAGCTGCCGATCTCAACCTTGCGGCGGATGTCAGCGGCTACCTCGCGGCGAAGGTCACCCTCAACCTTGTAGTTGCCTTCAATGTAGTCACGCAGCTGGACCAGCTCGGCGTCAGTCAGGTCCTTGACGCGAACGTCAGCGCTGATGCCGGTGGCAGCCAGGGTTTCGTGTGCACGGGTCTTGCCCACGCCGTAGATGTAAGTAAGCGCAATTTCCAACCGCTTTTCGCGGGGAATGTCTACGCCAGCGAGACGAGCCATAGTGGCGGTACTCCTTGAATAAACCGGAGGTCGTAGGCAGTACACCCACACGATCCGTGTGGCCCCAGCCTCCGACCGGGGGTACGTTGACCAGGCTCTGTAATGCAGTCCTGGCACAACTTGTGCTGCCTTTATTTACTTGCGTGGGCTAGCAACCCAGGTTTGCCCTTGCGGGCGCTGATTCCCTGAAGGGGAATTAGCCCTGGCGCTGCTTGTGGCGCGGGTTCTCGCAGATCACCATGACCCGGCCGTTACGGCGGATCACTTTGCACTTGTCGCAGATCTGCTTGACGCTCGGCTTGACCTTCATGGCGTTCCTTTGCGTGTTTTGCAGTTGATCTGCTGGAGCGGCTTGGCACTATTGCCTTCGGCCGCCCAGCAATTTACTTGTAGCGGTAGACGATACGACCACGTGTGAGGTCGTATGGGCTTAGCTCCACCACTACGCGGTCCTCGGGGAGGATTCGAATGTAGTGCTGACGCATCTTCCCAGAGATGTGTGCGAGAACGACGTGCTTGTTGGTGAGCTCAACACGAAACATCGCGTTGGGCAGCGCCTCAGTCACAACGCCCTCGATCTCAATGACCCCGTCCTTCTTGGCCATATCCTCCGCTAACTGTTGTTTGCCGCTGTCCTCCGGTAGGCACCGAAAATCCAACGGACGTTTTTTGTTTGCTTGGCCCTCTTGGAACCACGACACTAAAAAGGGCGTGGCTGCACAGACAACCAACAAATAACTCTACGCCAATGGGGCCGGAAAGTTAAATCCGTCCATGGTAGCGCACGTACCGCCGCCCGTCACTCCCCTACTGTCCGGTAAGCGGGGAAGTCTCCCGCCGCCGTCGTGACACTTTCGGCCGTCTCAACACCGTCCAGGATCGCCAACCGCACTGCTTCGGCTGCGGCACTTTGGAGCGTAATAAGCGATACCTGCCGCGCCTGCTCGGTACTGCGATCAAGCCCGACGGCGCCCGTCGCCAGGGCGAAAACGGTGTCACCGTCCGCCAAAGTGTGGGACGGATCCAAGGCCCGCGCCAGCCCCGCATGCCCAGAGCTGGCGGTCCGCTTGCACTCAGCAACATCCAGGACAGCATTCGTAGCGATGACGACGAGCGTGGTGTTGAGCCCTTCCGTAGAAGCCACTGGGTCTGCGACCCTCTGCGCGCTCGGTCGTGCCTCCCTTAGACGCGCGCTGCCGGGCCCCAGCCCCACCGGCGTCCCGAGCGCGTTCACGACCGCGATCGCGCCAACGATCACCGGGCCGTCAGGAGAGATGCTGTCGAGCGTGATCGAGGATGTACCGACGCCGCCTTTGTACTGCCCGCGCGCAATCACTGCACCCGTGCCAGCACCAACGTTTCCGCGTTCGACGGCGGCATGGTCGCCTGACGCGTACGCTGCGGCGGCTGCCTGGTAACCCATGTCGGCGTCGGGTCGCGCTTTCACGTCACCGCCGCGTCCGAGGTCGAAGATGGCGGCGGCCGGAACGATCGGCACCACCGTCCCGGGAACCGCAAAGCCCCGGCCCTGCTCCTCACACCAGAGTTGAGCACCGGTAGCCGAGGCCAGCCCGAACGCGCTGCCACCCGTAAGCACGATGGCGTCGACCGTGGATACCAATGTTGTCGGATCAAGAGCGTCAGTTTCGTGCGTACCAGGACCTCCCCCGCGCACATCCACCGATCCCACGGTTCCCACGGGCGGAAGGACGACGGTCACGCCACTGAGCCACCCGCCGTCGCTCTTCTGAACGTGGCCAATACGGATGCCCGGCACATCGGTGATCGCACTCATGGCACCATTGTCCACCTCGAGGCAACGCAGCTGCGTCGCCGGTGGGGCTGGGACCGGGTAGCGCTCGGTTACGGGATGGGGACAGGCACGACGCCGAGCGGCGCCAACTTCTCCGCGCCTCCGTCCGGGGCAGACAGGACCCAGATGCCCTTATCGTGCACAGCCACGGAGTGCTCCCACTGGCAGGAGCGCTTGCCGTCGGTGGTGACAACGGTCCAGTCATCGTCCAACGTGGCAGTCTCGATGCCACCGCGCACCAGCATGGGTTCGATCGCGAGGCACAGCCCCGGGCGAATCTTCGGGCCGCGGTGATTGGTGCGGTAATTCAGGACGTCCGGGGCCATGTGCATTTCCGAACCGATGCCGTGGCCCACGTAATCCTCCAGGATGCCCAGCGGCTTACCGGGGACGGAAGAAACGTAGTCATCAATAGCGTTGCCGATATCGCCCACGAACTTGCCCTTGGCCAGCGCAGCGATCCCTCGCCACATGGCGGCCTCGGTGACATCCGAGAGCCGCTGGTCCTCAGGGTCTGCCGTGCCAACGATGACAGTGCGGGCGGAGTCCGAGTGCCATCCGTCAACGATGCAGCCGCCGTCGATGGAAATAATGTCACCATCGTTGAGGACGCGATTTCCGGGGATACCGTGGACCACTTCCTCGTTGACTGATGTGCAGATGGTGGCAGGGAAGCCGTGGTAGCCAAGGAAGTTGGACTTGGCACCGGCGTCATTCAGGACTGCCGCAAAAACTTCGTCGAGGTCCTTGGTGGTGACGCCTGCCTTGGCCGCCGCAACGGCAGCGTCAAGTGCACGGCTGAGGACCAAACCGGCCTCGTGCATCTTGCGCATTTGCTCGTTGGTTTTGTACTCGATGCGGGGCTGACCGAACGCCATGTTCTCCTCTGGATGGTTTGCTGTAGGAGCCGATCAGGCCCCGTGCTCCAACCATTTTCCCGCATCGGAGAGCGTGGTCGAAATTGGTTCGATTCCCAGCTCTTCCCGTAGGCGGTCCAAACGGTAAGTTCTGTCCCGTCCGAGCTGGCTGACGGCGTAGCGCGTGAGGCGTGGTGCCTGGCCGGAAACGAGGGCAAGGGCTTCGGAAATACGGGCAAGGGCCATGGCAGCGGGCCGCGGGATGTACCTGATATCCACCCCGGCATGGCCAGTGACCGCGAGTACCTGCCTCAGCACGCTCCCGAGCTCCACAGGCTCCGCGTCCGCCACGTTGATAGCTCCGCGGGCATCGGACTGGCAAGCTGCCAGTGCTGCCTCCGTCAGATTGTCAACATACGTGAGCTGATGACGGATACCGGCATGGCCCACGGTGAGAAGCCGTCCGTGGCGAATATTGCTGATCAAGCGCGGCAGCAGCGTCCGGTCCCCCGGTCCGTAAACTCCATGTGGCCGAAGAACCACGGCGTTGCGATGCCGTCGGGCCTCCACGTCGGCGAGCGCCTTGCTTCTTGCATATGCGTTGAGGTGACGCGCAGCCACGCCTTCTTCGCCGCGGTTGGTGCAGGGCTCCCACCAGGGGTAGACGCTTGAACTGGAAATGTGAACCAGTCGTGTTGTTGGGTAGGCCTCAGCCACGGCACGGGTCCCCATCACGTTGGTGCGGTAGAACGTGCGGGCGGCGCCCCAGTCGGCCACGTGGGCGCCGGCATGGATCACCGCGTCCACGGCCGGCAATCGGGCAGGCGGCACACCGGCCAGGTCCCAATACGTCAGCCCAGGGCCCTGGCGCCGTGCGAAACGAACAACTTCCCAGCCTTGGGCCTCGGCGGCAGTGGCGACTGCTCCACCAATGAATCCTGTGGCCCCGGTGACCGCGATTCTCACTGCGCGCCGGCTTTGTCAGCGGACCTGCGGGCAAATTGGCATCGAAGTGCTTCCCGATCCGGCTTTTTGTGGCGTCCGCTGTGGGGGATGGCATCCAGGATTTCGATGTGATCGGGGAGAGCGGATTCGTCAATCATCGCCGGGAGGACCTTGGTTAGCTTTGCTTTCAGCTGCCTCCCCTGTGTCTCTGACAGCCCCTGTGCAGGCACGACCGCCAGCCACACAGCTTCATCACCGATCCCGTCCGGAACCCCCACCATGACGGCCTGCTGAACTCCGGGCACGGAAGTGATCAGCGGTTCATACAGCGCAGGGTAGATGTTGGTCTTGCCCCGGATGATCATGTCCTTCTTACGCCCGATCATCACCAAGCGCGCGGGACCCATTCCGGGGCCTCCCGCACCGTGGTCCAGCCGCACCAAGTCTCCGGTGGCGTGTTCAATCATGGCTTCCTCGCCCAGATATCCGTGGCACATGTTCGATCCCCGGGCGTACAGTTCGTGGTCCTCCCCCACCCGGATCCCGACGGCGGGTAGCGGCTCTCCGAGGAAATCGCCTTCGCCACTTCCATCCGGCGACGTGAATTCGGCTTCAGCGCCGGACGCAAAGGCCAGCTTCTCCCTACCATCGGCTACGGCGATGGGCAGCAACTCCGTCATGCCGTAGATGAGTTTGAACTCGACGCCGGGAAGCAGCGCCGTTGCCCGTTTCAGGAACGGAGCCAGAACCGGCGCGGCTCCAAGCATCACGGTCCGCAGTGTTCCGGGGAGCCTGGCGCTGCCGTCCTCGACCGCATCCAGGATGGGCGCCAACTGGGACGGCACAAGGAAAAGGTGCGTCGCGCCGTCGTACGAGTCTTCTTTGCCAGCCACCGGCCCAAGCTCGCGTGCCAAGCGAAGAGGATCAATGTGCGCGGAGAAGCCATAGCCGGGCATAGTCCAGTGCGCGCCGGCGATGAGTGCCGGCAAGCCCATCATCAGCTGCTCGGAGTGGATACGATCGCCCTCGGCAAAGGTACAGCGCTGGCTTAACTGCTCGAACCCTGCCCCAAGCGAACCCCGTGTATGTACCACACCTTTGGGCGAACCGGTGGTCCCGGACGTAAAAATAATCACGGCTTCCTGACTTGAGGAAGCCCCTGTAGAAGACGGAACTCTATCTCTAAGAAGCGCCGTACTGGCCAGTCGCTTCACGGGCGTCGCGCTTCGGGGTACGCCGGGGAGCCACGGTCCGGAGTAGTAGTGCCGGACATCCATGGCACCGTAATCCGGCAGCAGCAATCCCCTCCGCCGGGCCAGTGGCCGTAGCGGGCTCTTGGTACTCACCGCGTACAGGAGTGACTCGGCCGCCGCCCACCGAGGGGCAGCCAGCCTGGCCCGATCATGGAAAAGCGACGGTCCGATTCCCGGATCGATGAACACCACAGAACCACCGGCCCGGACGGCCCCCAGGGCCAGGATGAACGCTGCCGGGCTGGGGCGGACCGAGAACAGCATCCGCTCACCGGCACCGAAGCCATCATCCTGGAGATGCCGGGCAGTGGCATCTATACCGTTCACCAGTTCGCGGTATGTGATGGTCCGTCCTGGTCTCAGCCGGTCTGGACGTCGTAGTCGCCCTGGAGCATGGTTCCAAGCCGAAAATCTGCCGGGCGCCGTGACTGCTGGACTCCCAGGCACGCGCTCCGCTGCCGCGTAGACAGCCTCGATGAGATCCGTGCCGGAAACGGTATCTTCCAACAATGCGTCATCAAGCATTGACCAGCTCCAACTTCCTGTACGCCGGAATGAGCACACCCTTGCTAACTTGACGTGACGAGATGACCCACGGATGGTGGGCGTACCTGTCCAGAAGTGAAGACAGCGTGGCGTTGATCTCGGCCATGGCCAACGGCATGCCGATACAAAAGTGCGGACCCGCACCGAACCAAAGCTGACGCGCATGGGGCGGGGTGGGAATCCCAGGTTCGAATCCGCCCAGGCTTTTAGACGCGTGAACAGTCGACAGCAAAAGACGGTCACCGGCACGGATAGCGACTCCGCCAAAGGTGCAAGGAGAAACAGCATCCCTCAGCATCATCGGCGACGGCACGGTGAACCGGAGTGCCTCGTTCACAGCCGAAGAAACACCGGATCGATCCTCAACGAGGCCCGCAATGCGTCCGCTGTCAGCGAGCAGGGCAATCAGCCGCGGAACAAAGGACACTAAGGTCTCTGTTCCCACCATCACGAACGCGCTGATGATGCCCATGGCTTCTTCCTCGGTCATCCCGAGTGCGCGCAGCCGCCCGGGAAACGTTTGGGGATCGCCCTTCCGGTACGCTGCCCTCGCCGGTCCAGCCAGGACCCCGACGGCGGATCTTCCCTTGGCTACCTGCCTCACTGTCAACGTGGGGCGCCCCAGGCGGACGAGCGAAGAGATGGAAGACCCCAGATTGAAGAGTTCCCTGTTGGGCAACCGGCCAGGTGCATCATCCGGCACGCCCAGCAGCCTGGAGATGACTCCCCCAGCAAGCTCCTTGACGCAGTCCACCAGGTCCACGTGGCCACCTGCGTCCAATCCGTGGTGTAGGCGATCATGAAGCGAAGCAGCGGCCGGCTCAACAATTGTCGCCACCGAGCCTGGAGTGAAGAGGTCCGCGAGCTTCCGCCGCAGCTCCCTGTGCTCGGTGCCGTCCATGTTCACCAACGCCTTTGGCCCCACTACGGGAGTCCAGAGCGCACCCGAACCGGACGGTCCGTTCTTGATGAATCGTTGGCTATCCATGAGAACGTCACGCACCAAGGCGGCTTCGCTGACGAGGATCCCCAGGCCGGGCAAACGCATCACCGGCCGCAGGCTGCCCAGCCCCCGGATCGCCGGGTACAGCAATGGATGCGCCCCCAGCTGAACACGCTGTTCCCAGCGTTCGGCCTTGCTGATGACGCCGCCGGGCATCCTGCCGCTAGGCATCTTGCCGCTAGGCATGCTGCCGTTGGGCATCCCTCCGTTGGATATCAAAGCGTCACCGAATGTCCACGTGCTCTGGGCGGTACCGGTGGTCCGCATACCAAGCCAGGGTGTTCTTCAAGCCCCAGGCTTTGACCCGCCGTGAGGAGCCGTAAACCACAACATCCCGGCGCAACGCGTAATTGCGGGTCAGCTTTCGCACGCGGTTGGACAGTGCGCGGTCTTCGTGGAGGTCTTCGATGCTGGTTCGCGGGAATCCGCCGGAACGGTCATAGATGTCTGCCGTGATCGCCATATTGCACCCCGGAAGCATCTGATAGGGGCCCAGGTACCCGTCACCCTTATTGCCGGGGCGGATCCGGCCGAAGAAAGATGCGATCTCGACGGCGAGCAACATCATCCTCCGCTCCCCCATACTGATCCCTTCGTCCTCGCGGGGCACAAGCTGGCCGGCGATGAGTTCCAGACCGTCGTGGAAGGCCTCAACAATTTTGGCGGTCCAATCCGGCGCAGCGAGACAATCGGCATCCGTCCGGGCAAGCCACGTTGCGCCGTGCTCCAAGCCGAAGCACATGCCCGTGTCTGCGGCCGCGCCCGTCCCCTTCTCGGCTTCATGCACAAGCCTGATATCCATGTGGGGATGAGCCGCGGCAAACTCTGCCACGATCAAACAGCTGGCGTCCGTCGATCCGTTGTCGACCACCACCACCGTGAAGTCCTGATGTTCTTGGGCCGCAAGAGAGTCCAGCGTCTGCCGGACCAGCTTCTCTTCGTTCAGCATGGGCACAGCGATCGACAGCGGCCGGGTAGGGGCCAGGCTTCCCAGATGGCTTTCCAGCGTCACAGCCGCACCACTGCCATGCCCAGGCTCACGCCGCCGGCGAGTCCCACCAAGGCCACGAGATCCCCCGGACCGCAGCGGCCACTGTCCACGGCAAGTTTCAGTTGCAGGGGCAAGCTAACGGAGGCCAAATTTCCGAAGTCCTCTACCGATGGAACCAGAAGCTCCCTCGGAACACCGGCCCGCTCCGCAAAGACTTCCCGGTACGGTGCACTCACCTGGTGCACACAAACCACGGCGAAGTCCGTCCACTGCAGTTCCAGCCGGTCCAATGTTTCGTCCAGGACGCCGCAGCCCAGATCCAGAAACGCGTCCTTGAGTTTCTCCCCGTCCATGGTGAAATAGGTCGCTTCCGGATCGCGCGGATACGCAGATCCACCTGCAGCCAAGGTGCCGACCGACCAGTGGCTGCTGCGGGCCGTGAAGCCCATGGCAAGAATGCCCGCCGGACCGGCCTCCACGCGGTTCGTCTCCTTTGCCGCTGAATCCGCAGGTTCGAGCAGCACTGCCGCGCCGCCGTCGCTCATGGTGTACCCGGGAAAGCTTGACGCGAAAGTGTCAAAGTCCGGAACAGTCCAACGGATGGCCCGCGACGGCGACTCCCCTGTGACCACCAGGACCCGCGCATAGCGTCGCGTGGCGATCAGGGCATCTGCCACCTCCAGGCCGTTCAGGAAACTGTTGCACGCATTCTTCACGTCCATCACAGGGCAGTCGAGTCCGAGTTTGGCAGCGGCCATGTGGCCCGTGGCCGGTTCCACCATGTCCTGGCTGGCGGACGCGAAGATCAGGAGGTCTATATCCGAGGCCGGCAGTCCGCATTCAGCCAGCAACTTTGCGGCTGCATGGGCCGCAAGGTCCGACGCCTGTTCCGAGTCCGCCATGACGCTCCGGGACCGGATACCGGTCACGCGGGAGATCAAACCCTTCGGAACACGGAAGCCGGGACTCGACTCACCAATACGGCGTTCGACGGCGGCAGTGTCCAGGCGCGCAGGCGGGAGGTAGACCTCCAAACCTGCAATCCTGCTGTGTGCCGAAAGAGCTGTTTGCATGCGGTTCCCCCAAAAACTGCCGCGAAACGAAAAGGGTGTGTCCCGCACCAATGGTACGGGACACACCCTTTTGCTCCAGCGCCGATGATCCGGCTATGTGGAAAAAGCCCTGCTAGACGGCCTTGGCCGACTCGATGGCTGTGAGGACGCGGTCGGTGACCTCGTCGATGCCGCCGATGCCGTCAACCTGCGTCAGGATGCCACGCTCGGCATACTTGGCAACAACGGCCTCGGTCTGCTCGTGGTAGAGATCCAGCCGGTGACGGATGACGGCCTCATTGTCGTCAGAGCGTCCGGTTTCCTTCGCACGGCCCAGGAGGCGGGACACCAGTTCTTCGTCGTCGGCAGTCAGCTGGAGCACGACGTCGAGCTCCTGCTCGCCTTCAGCGAGGATCTGGTCGAGGTAGTCGACCTGCGCGGTGGTGCGCGGGTATCCATCCAGCAGGAAGCCATTCTCGACGTCGCTCTGGCTCAGGCGATCACGAACCATGTTGTTCGTGACGCTGTCCGGAACGAAGTCGCCTGCATCCATGTATTTCTTGGCTTCGATGCCCAAAGGGGTTTCGCCCTTTACGTTGGCACGGAAGATGTCGCCGGTGGAGATGGCGACTACGCCGAGGCGCTCGGAAATCCGCTCAGCCTGCGTACCCTTACCCGAACCGGGAGGTCCAATGATCAGCATTCTCGTCATCGCAAAAGCCCTTCGTAGTGACGTTGTTGTAGCTGCGCATCAATCTGCTTGACGGTTTCCAGACCGACACCCACCATGATCAGGATTGACGTGCCACCGAACGGGAAGTTCTGGTTGGCGTTGATCAGGACGAGTGCAACCAGCGGAATCAACGCCACGAAGCCCAAGTAGAAGGCTCCAGGCAAGGTGATCCTGGAAAGCACGTACTGCAGGTAGTCCGCGGTCGGTTTACCCGCCCGGATGCCCGGAATGAACCCGCCGTACTTCTTCATGTTGTCCGACACTTCTTCAGGGTTGAAGGTGATGGCCACGTAGAAGTAGGTGAAGAACACGATCATGGCGAAGTAGAGCGCCATGTAGATGGGGTGGTCGCCACGGGTGAGGTTGTTGTTGATCCACTCAACCCACGGCGCCAGCTGCTCCCCTGCTTTCGGCTGGTTGAACTGAGCAATCAGGCCCGGCAGGTACAGCATGGAGGAAGCGAAGATGACGGGCACGACGCCGGCCATGTTCACCTTGATGGGGATGTAGGTGCTCGTGCCACCCACGGTGCGGCGTCCGATCATGCGCTTGGCATACTGGACGGGAACCCGCCGCTGGGACTGCTCCACGAAGACCACCAGGGCCACCGTGAGCAAGCCGATCGCCAGGACGATGAAGAACGTCCCCGGTCCCTTCGTCTCCCAGATGGAACCAAGTGAACGCGGGAAGCCTGCAGCAATGGAGGTGAAGATGAGCAGCGACATTCCGTTGCCCACGCCCTTCTCCGTAACGAGCTCGCCCATCCACATGATGAGGCCCGTACCGGCCGTCAGCGTGATGATGATGAGCAGCGTGGTAATGATGCTGTCATCAGGAATGATCGGGAGGTTACAACCCGGAAGAAGCTGGCCGGAGCGCGCCAAGGACACCAGTGTGGTGGCGTTCAAGAGGCCGAGGGCGATGGTGAGGTACCGGGTGTACTGGGTCAACTTCGACTGGCCCGAGGAACCCTCTTCGTAGAGCTGCTGGAACCGGGGAATGACCACCCGGAGCAACTGAACGATGATGCTCGACGTGATGTAGGGCATGATGCCCAGTGCAAAGATCGAGACCTGCAGCAACGCGCCGCCGCTGAACAAGTTAACCAGCTGGTAAATGCCCTGCGAGGTGTCACCGTTGTTCAAGCATTGCTGGACATTCTGGTAGTTCACACCAGGCGAGGGGATGAAAGCTCCCAAGCGGAAGATTGTGATGATTCCCAGCGTGAACAACAACTTGCGTCGCAAATCAGGCGTCCGAAACGCCCGGCCGAATGCGCTTAGCAAGCGTCCTCCTGAGTAGAAAGTACAAGGATGTGGATGGGCTCAATGAAACCCAACAACCGAGTCTAGCTGCTTGTGACGCCGTCGCAATAATCGAGAGTTCACTTTCACGCAAAAAATCCCGGTATACGGGGCCGAAGCCCCGCGTACCGGGATCTTTTTCACAACGGGGATCAGCCCCACTGGCTCTTAGAGAGCAGTGGTGCTTCCGCCTGCTGCAGCAATCTTTTCAGCAGCGCTGGAAGAGAAAGCGTGAGCGGTGACGTCAACCTTGACGGTGATGTCGCCAGTGCCCAGGACCTTGACGGGCTGGTTCTTGCGAACAGCACCCTTCTCAACCAGGGACTCAACGGTGACAGCGCCACCTTCCGGGAACAGCTCGTTGAGCTTGTCCAGGTTCACAACCTGGAACTCAACCCGGAACGGGTTCTTGAAGCCGCGCAGCTTCGGCAGGCGCATGTGCAGCGGCAGCTGGCCGCCGGCAAAGCCAGCCTTTACCTGGTAGCGGGCCTTCGTACCCTTGGTACCGCGACCGGCGGTCTTACCCTTGGAGCCTTCACCACGACCAACACGGGTCTTGGTGGTCTTGGCACCCGGGGCGGGACGCAGGTGGTGGACCTTCAGAGCGTTCTGCTTCTCAGCAGCCTCTGCGGCGGTCTTGTTCTCTGCCATTACTTCGCCTCCTCTACATTCACGAGGTGCGGAACCGTGTTGAGCATTCCAACGGTCACGGCGTCGGCGTCACGGACAACGGTGTGTCCGATGCGCTTCAGGCCGAGGGACCGGAGGGTAGCCTTCTGGTTCTGCTTGGCGCCGATGACGCCCTTGATCTGGGTGATCTCCAACTTGGCGTCGGAGGGAGTCAGGTTCTTAGCCATGACTAAACACCTGCCTTCTGGTTCTGGAGCGCGCGCACCAGAGCAGCCGGAGCAACCTCGTCCAGCGGCAGGCCACGGCGGGCAGCCACGGAAGCGGGCTCTTCGAGCTGCTTCAGAGCGGCAACGGTCGCGTGAACGATGTTGATCGCGTTGGAGGAACCGAGCGACTTGGAGAGGATGTCGTGGATACCCACGCACTCCAGTACCGCGCGGACCGGACCACCGGCGATAACACCGGTACCGGCGGAAGCCGGACGCAGCAGGACAACGCCTGCAGCAGCCTCACCCTGCACACGGTGCGGGATGGTGTTGCCAACGCGCGGAACGCGGAAGAAGGACTTCTTGGCCTCTTCAACGCCCTTTGCGATAGCAGCGGGAACTTCCTTGGCCTTGCCGTAGCCAACGCCAACCATGCCGTTGCCGTCACCGACGACGACGAGTGCGGTGAAGCTGAAGCGACGACCACCCTTGACGACCTTGGCAACGCGGTTGATGGTTACAACGCGCTCTACGAACTGGCTCTTCTCGGCTTCGCGACCGCCGTCGCGGCCACCACGGCCACCACGGTCGCCGCGGCCCTGGCCACGCTCGCCGCGCTCGCCACGACGTCCGCCGCGGCGGTCATCGGCAGCGGGTGCGGTCTCAGTTGCTTCAGCAGCTACAGCTTCAGTCACCTGAATGTCCTTTTCGTTATTTTCAACGGTCACAGTGCCAGCCCACCTTCGCGAGCACCGTCAGCGACGGCGGCGATGCGGCCGTGGTACTTGTTACCGCCACGGTCGAAGACAACAGCTTCGACGCCTGCAGCCTTGGCACGCTCGGCAACGAGCTCGCCGACGCGCTTGGCCTTGGCAGTCTTGTCTCCGTCGAGAGCGCGAAGGTCAGCTTCCAGGGTGGAAGCGTAAGCCACGGTTACACCCTTGCTGTCATCGACAACCTGGACGAAGATGTGGCGGGCCGAACGGTTGACGACCAGACGAGGACGTACAGCCGTACCGGTGATGCGCTTGCGGATACGAAGCTGGCGACGGCTGCGTGCAGCAGACTTGCTCTTGTTCGTACGCTTCTTGTTAATTGCGATGGCCATGGTTTACTTACCAGCCTTTCCGACCTTGCGGCGGATGACTTCGCCGGCGTAACGGACACCCTTGCCCTTGTAGGGGTCAGGCTTGCGCAGCTTGCGAATGTTGGCAGCAACCTCGCCGACCTGCTGCTTGTTGATACCCGCAACAGAGAGCTTGGTCGGACCCTCTACTACGAAGGTGATGCCTTCGGGTGCCGAGACGTTAACCGGGTGGCTGAAGCCAAGAGCGAACTCCAGGTCAGAACCCTTTGCCTGAACGCGGTAACCAGTACCAACGATTTCAAGCTTCTTCTCGTAGCCCTCGGTAACGCCCTGGATCATGTTGGCGATCAGGGTGCGGGTCAGGCCGTGCAGCGAACGCGAGTTGCGCTCGTCGTTCGGGCGGGTGACCGTGAGAGTGTTCTCTTCCAGGGAAACCTCGATCGGGCTGGCCACAGTGTGGCTCAGCTCTCCCTTGGAACCCTTGACGCTGATGACGGAGCCATCGAGCTTGACCTCAACTCCGGCAGGAACGGTGATGGGGAGACGTCCAATACGTGACATTATTCTCTTCCTTTCCCGTTACCAGACGTACGCGAGGACTTCGCCGCCCACGCCCTTCTTGCCGGCCTGCTTGTCAGTCAGGAGGCCGGAAGAGGTGGACAGGATAGCGATACCCAGGCCACCCAGCACGTGCGGCAGGTTGGTGGACTTCGCGTAAACGCGGAGGCCCGGCTTGGAGATGCGGCGGACGCCAGCGATGGAACGCTCGCGGTTCGGACCGAACTTCAGGTCGATGGTCAGCTTCTTGCCAACCTCGGCGTCTTCTTCCTTCCAGCCGGCAATGTAGCCTTCTGCCTTCAGGATGTCAGCAACGCGTGCCTTCAGCTTGCTGTACGGCATGGTCACGGTGTCGTGGTATGCCGAGTTTGCATTGCGCAGACGCGTGAGCATGTCTGCGACAGGATCTGTCATAGTCATTTGGGCTATAGCCCTTCCTCATAACGGTTTCCGCTGCGCCTGCTCTTGCGAGCCTGCGCTGCCGGACCTGTTACGTAGTTAGTTTTCGGTCTTGAACGGGAAACCAAGCGCCTTGAGCAGCGCGCGGCCTTCGTCGTCGGTCTTGGCGGTGGTGACGACCGTGATGTCCATACCGCGAACGCGGTCGATGGAGTCCTGGTCGATTTCGTGGAACATAACCTGCTCGGTCAGACCGAAGGTGTAGTTGCCGTTGCCATCGAACTGCTTGCCGTTGAGGCCGCGGAAGTCACGGATACGCGGCAGAGCCAGCGAAACCAGACGGTCCACGAATTCCCACATGCGGTCTCCACGCAGGGTTGCGTGTGCACCGATCGGCATGCCTTCGCGCAGCTTGAACTGTGCGATCGACTTACGGGCCTTGGTTACCTGCGGCTTCTGGCCGGTGATCAGGGTGAGGTCGCGGACAGCGCCGTCGATCAGCTTGGAGTCCTTGGCGGCATCTCCAACACCCATGTTCACAACAACCTTCACCAGGCGGGGAACCTGGTTCACGTTCGCATAGCTGAACTCGTCCTGCAGGGACTTCTTGATGGTCTCTGCATACTTCGTCTTCAGACGCGGAACGATCTTGTTTGCGACGGTAGTCTCAGACAGTGTTTCACTCATCAGATGTCCTTCCCGGTGGCCTTGGACACGCGGATACGGACGGTCTTGGTAGCGCCATCCTTCTCAACGGTGTCGAGACGGAAACCAACACGGGTCGGCTTCTTGGTCGACGGGTCAACCAGAGCAACGTTGGAAACGTGGATCGGGGCCTCAATGACCTCGATGCCACCGGTCTTGGTGCCGCGCTGCGACTGACCGACCTTGGTGTGCTTGGTGACGCGGTTGATTCCCTCTACCAGCACGCGGTTGGTGTCCGGGAATACGCGCAGGACCTTGCCCTGCTTGCCGCGGTCGCCGCCACGTTCCTGCTTGGCGCCGGTGATGACCTGAACGAGGTCACCCTTTTTGATCTTAGCCATGGACTAAAGCACCTCCGGGGCCAGCGAAACGATCTTCATGAACTTCTTGTCGCGAAGTTCACGACCAACCGGGCCGAAGATACGGGTACCGCGGGGGTCACCGTCGTTCTTCAGGATCACAGCTGCGTTTTCGTCAAACTTGATGTAGGAACCATCCGCACGGCGGCGTTCCTTCTTGGTACGGACGATGACCGCCTTAACGACGTCGCCCTTCTTTACGTTTCCGCCGGGAATAGCGTCCTTGACGGTAGCGACGATAACGTCGCCAATGCCTGCGTAGCGACGACCGGATCCACCGAGAACGCGAATGGTAAGGATTTCCTTAGCACCCGTGTTGTCGGCGACCTTGAGTCGCGACTCCTGCTGAATCAATTTTTACTCCTTGCGTCGCGCCGGTTCTCAGACCGAAATCATGCATACGGAATGAGCCTTGCGGAACGGTTGATCGGGGTGTCTCTTGACCTGCCTGGATTTTGCCAGAACAGGCCTAAACGCCCGTGCCACGAGCATCAGCTTCCCTTGCAGAAAACTCTGCGCGGGGCAGTATGCAGCGGCACGATTGTTTACGAGGTAGTTGATGACGCACAATTGGCGCCATACAAACTCAATATCCTAGCATGTTTCGCTGGTCTTTCCGAAACGTGCCAGGAACGCGGAAGGGCCCGCGTTCCATGCAGAACGCGGACCCTTCCAATAAATCTCAACCGGGCAAGCCCAGCGTCGGATTTACTTGGCCTTCTCGAGGATCTCCACCAGGCGCCACCGCTTGGTAGCGGACAGCGGGCGGGTCTCAGAGATGAGAACGAGGTCGCCGATGCCGGCGGTGTTCTCTTCGTCGTGAGCCTTGACCTTCGAGGTGCGGCGAATAACCTTGCCGTACAGAGCGTGCTTCACGCGGTCTTCAACCTGAACAACGATGGTCTTTTCCATCTTGTCAGAGACAACGTAGCCGCGACGCGTCTTACGGTAACCGCGCTGTTCAGCGCTGGCTGCTGCTTCCGTCACAGTTTCCTTCTCGCTCACTTGGCGTCCTCTCCAGCTTCAGCTTCGGCAGTTTCAGCCTTGGCAGCCTTCTTGGACTTCTTTTCTTCCTTGGCTTCCACAACCGGTGCGGCAACCTCGGCACGAATGCCCAGCTCGCGCTCACGCAGAACGGTGTAGATGCGTGCGATGTCCTTCTTTACCGCACGCAGGCGACCGTGGTTCTCCAGCTGACCGGTGGCGGACTGGAAACGCAGGTTGAACAGCTCTTCCTTGGACTTGCGGAGTTCTTCAACGAGACGCTCGTTGTCGAAACCGTCCAGCTGTGCGGGTGCGAGATCCTTCGACCCTACTGCCATTTCTATTCACCACCTTCGCGACGCACAATGCGTGCCTTCAACGGGAGCTTGTGGATTGCCAGGCGCAGGGCCTCGCGAGCTACCTCTTCATTGACACCGGAGAGTTCGAAGAGAACCCGGCCCGGCTTGACGTTTGCGACCCACCATTCCGGAGAACCCTTACCGGAACCCATACGGGTTTCAGCAGGCTTCTTCGTCAGCGGACGGTCCGGGTAGATGTTGATCCAGACCTTACCGCCACGCTTGATGTGGCGGGTCATCGCGATACGGGCGGACTCGATCTGACGGTTCGTCACGTATGCCGGGCTCAGGGCCTGGATACCGTACTCACCGAAACTGACCTTGGTGCCACCCGTTGCAGCGCCGGAACGACCCGGGTGGTGCTGCTTACGGTGCTTGACTCGACGTGGGATAAGCATTTAAGCCTCTCCTCCTTCTGCTGCCGGAGCAGCAGCTTCAGCGGCCGGAGCCTCTGCAGCAACCGGTGCTGCGTCAGCGGCCGGGCGGTCGTTACGACGACGGCGGTCGCCACCCGGGCGGCCCGGACGGTCTCCTGCGCGGCCACGGGACGGAGCAGCAGCTGCCTGCTGAGCCAGTTCCTTGGCGGTTACGTCACCCTTGTAGATCCAAACCTTCACGCCGATGCGGCCGAAGGTGGTCTTGGCTTCGTAGAAGCCGTAGTCGATGTTCGCGCGGAGGGTGTGCAGGGGCACACGGCCTTCGCGGTAGAACTCCGAGCGGGACATTTCTGCGCCACCCAGACGACCCGAGCAAGCAACACGGATACCCTTGGCACCCGCACGCTGTGCGGACTGCATGGCCTTCTTCATCGCACGGCGGAAAGCCACGCGGGAAGTCAGCTGCTCAGCGATGCCCTGGGCAACAAGCTGTGCTTCCATCTCGGGGTTCTTGACCTCGAGGATGTTCAGCTGAACCTGCTTGCCAGTGAGCTTTTCGAGCTCGCCGCGGATGCGGTCTGCTTCGGCGCCACGGCGACCGATAACGATACCCGGGCGTGCCGTGTGGATATCCACGCGGACACGGTCACGGGTGCGCTCGATCTCAACCTTGGCAATGCCGGCGCGCTCCATGCCAGTGGACATGAGCTGACGGATCTTGATGTCCTCGCGGACGAAGTCCTTGTAGCGCTGTCCGGCCTTGTTGCTGTCAGCAAACCAGTGCGAAACGTGGTCGGTGGTGATGCCGAGTCGGAACCCGTGCGGGTTTACTTTCTGTCCCACTTAGCGAGCCTCCTCTTTCTCCGGGGTTGCGACGACCACGGTGATGTGGCTGGTCCGCTTCCTAATGCGGTAGGCGCGGCCTTGGGCACGCGGCTGGAACCGCTTCATGGTCGGGCCTTCATCAACGAATGCTTCGCTGACGAACAGGTCGCTGTCGTCGAATGCAACGCCGTCACGGTCCGCGAGGACACGTGCGTTGGCCATTGCCGACTGAAGTACCTTGAATACCGGCTCCGAAGCTGCCTGGGGGGCAAACTTCAGAATTGCCAGAGCCTCATTCGCTTGCTTACCACGAACAAGGTTGACGACGCGCCGGGCCTTCATAGGCGTTACGCGGATGTGACGCGCAATAGCCTTGGCTTCCATTGCTTTCCTTCTCTCGTCTAAGACGTAAAGTCAGGCGCCTAGCGGCGCTTGCCCTTACGGTCGTCCTTAACATGGCCGCGGAATGTCCGCGTGGGAGCGAATTCGCCGAGCTTGTGCCCGACCATCGACTCAGTGACAAACACCGGAATGTGCTTGCGTCCGTCGTGTACGGCGATCGTGTGCCCGAGCATGTCGGGGATGATCATCGAACGGCGGGACCAGGTCTTGATGACGTTCTTGGTGCCCTTATCGTTTTCCCGTGCGACCTTCACAAAGAGGTGCTGGTCAACGAAAGGACCTTTTTTCAGGCTGCGTGGCATGTGTCCAGGCTCCTATCGCTTGTTCTTGCCAGTACGGCGGCGACGAACAATAAGCTTGTCGCTCTCTTTGTTCGGACGGCGGGTACGGCCCTCGGGCTTGCCGTTCGGGTTAACCGGGTGACGTCCACCGGAAGTCTTACCTTCACCACCACCGTGCGGGTGGTCAACCGGGTTCATGGCTACACCACGGACGGTCGGGCGAACGCCCTTCCAGCGCATACGGCCGGCCTTGCCCCAGTTGATGTTCGACTGCTCGGCGTTGCCGACCTCGCCGACGGTTGCGCGGCAGCGCACGTCAACGTTGCGGATTTCGCCGGAGGGCAGACGCAGCTGGGCGAAGCGGCCTTCCTTGGCAACGAGCTGTACCGAAGCACCAGCGGAACGTGCCATCTTGGCGCCGCCACCCGGACGCAGTTCAACTGCGTGGATAACGGTACCAACCGGGATGTTGCGCAGCGGCAGGTTGTTGCCCGGCTTGATGTCAGCGTCGGGACCAGCCTCGACGAAGTCACCCTGGGACAGCTTGTTAGGAGCGATGATGTAACGCTTGGTGCCATCAACGTAGTGCAGGAGTGCGATGCGAGCCGTGCGGTTCGGGTCGTACTCGATTTCGGCAACGCGGGCGTTGATGCCGTCCTTGTCGTGACGACGGAAGTCGATCAGACGGTACTGGCGCTTGTGCCCACCACCCTTGTGACGGGTGGTGATCTTACCGGAGTTGTTACGGCCGCCAGTCTTGTGCAGCGGACGCAGCAACGACTTTTCCGGAGTCGATCGCGTGATTTCAGCGAAGTCGGCTACGCTCGAGCCACGACGGCCCGGGGTAGTCGGCTTGTATTTACGGATTCCCATAATTTATTTCCTCGTTAAAGTGGTCTCCGCTACGCGAGCGGACCGCCGAAGATGTCGATTGTGCCTTCTTTGAGGGTGACAATTGCACGCTTGGTGCTCTTGCGCTGTCCCCAGCCGAATTTGGTGCGCTTGCGCTTACCGGCACGGTTGATGGTGTTGATCGAGTCAACTTTGACCGAGAAGATCTTCTCAACGGCCAATTTGATCTCGGTCTTGTTCGAGCGAGGGTCCACCAGGAAGGTGTACTTGCCTTCGTCGATCAGACCGTAGCTCTTTTCCGATACGACGGGTGCAAGCACGACGTCGCGCGGGTCCTTGATGGTGGTTACGCTCACTTGGAGGCCTCCTCGTTCTTAGCCTTGTCAGCGACGAACGCCTCGAAAGCAGCCTTGGTGAAGACCACGTCGTCGGAAACGAGAACGTCGTAGGTGTTCAGCTGGTCTGCGTACAGAACGTGAACATCTGCGAGGTTGCGCACGGAGAGTGCAGCGACGTCGTTGGCGCGCTCGATAACAACGAGCAGGTTCTTGCGCTCGGAGACTGCACGCAGCGAAGCCAATGCTTCCTTGGCGGACGGCTTGGAGCCGGCAACCAGTTCAGCGATGACGTGGATGCGACCGTTACGGGCGCGGTCAGACAGGGCGCCGCGGAGAGCAGCAGCCTTCATCTTCTTGGGGGTGCGCTGGCTGTAGTCACGAGGGGTCGGACCGTGGACAACGCCACCGCCGGTCATGTGAGGAGCACGGATGGAACCCTGACGGGCGCGGCCGGTGCCCTTCTGCTTGAACGGCTTGCGACCTGCACCGGAAACCTCGGCGCGGGTCTTCGTCTTGTGGGTACCCTGGCGGGCAGCAGCGAGCTGTGCGACGACGACCTGGTGCAGCAGCGGCACGTTGGTCTGGACGTCGAAGATCTCTGCAGGCAGGTCTACCTTGACAGTGCTAGTCATCTAACTAGGCTCCCTTCACGGCGGTGCGTACGAGTACGACCTGGCCGCGGGCACCGGGGACGGCACCCTTGATAAGGAGCAGCGACTTCTCAACGTCAACAGCGTGAACCGTGAGGTTCAGCGTCGTGTGACGCTCGGCGCCCATGCGGCCGGCCATTTTCAGGCCCTTGAAGACGCGGCTCGGGGTGGATGCGCCACCGATGGAGCCAGGCTTACGGTGGTTCTTGTGGGCACCGTGGGAAGCGCCAACGCCGTGGAAGCCGTGACGCTTCATAACACCGGCGAAGCCCTTGCCCTTGGAGGTGCCGACGACGTCGATCTTCTGGCCGGCTTCGAAGATCTCAACAGAGAGCTCCTGGCCCAGCTCGTAGGATGCGGCGTCTGCGGTACGCAGTTCGACAACGTGGCGGCGAGGAGTTACGCCTGCCTTTTCAAAGTGACCAGCCAGCGGCTTGGTGACCTTGCGGGGATCGATCTGGCCGTAGCCGATCTGGACGGCGACGTAGCCATCTACCTCTGCGTTACGCAGCTGGGTGATGACGTTGGAGTCAGCCTGGACGACAGTTACCGGGATGAGCTTGTTGTTCTCGTCCCAGACCTGGGTCATGCCGAGCTTCGTGCCCAGCAGGCCCTTTACGTTACGGGTTGCGGTCATAGTCTCTCAGCACCTCCCTAGAGCTTGATTTCGATGTTCACGTCTGCAGGCAGGTCGAGACGCATAAGCGAGTCAACAGCCTTCGGCGTGGGGTCGATGATGTCGATCAGACGCTTGTGAGTACGCATTTCGAAGTGCTCACGGCTGTCCTTGTACTTGTGCGGAGAGCGGATAACGCAGTACACGTTCTTCTCCGTCGGAAGCGGCACCGGGCCGACTACCGTTGCGCCTGCGCGCGTGACCGTCTCAACGATCTTCCGCGCTGAAACATCAATGACCTCGTGGTCATATGACTTCAGCCGGATGCGGATTTTTTGTCCCGCCATGTCGCCTGACTCTCTTTCAGCTAGTGCTGCTCTAGTTAGGGCTGCTCTGTTTACTTACCTGTTGGCGTGGCCGCCGAAGCGTTTGAGGTTGTACCACCACACGCCGCACAAGCTGAATCCGGCTCATTCCGGGTTCCTCAACTTGCCGGCGCACCGACCCCCGCGGTCGGGCGTGTCGCGATTTTCACGCAAACTCGACCGCATTCCATGGGGTTCAGGGTTATGTTTGGGCTTCAGCCTGGACCCTGACACCCGGCATTATCCGGATCGGGACACGAAGAAGCGCTTGAACAACTCATCCAGTATGGCGGAAATAAAGGCCAAAGGCCAATCGGGGCCCGGGCGGGCATTGCCACAGCCGCCACGCGCTGTGGATGATAGTGGAATGACCGCCCAGGATACGGGTTCCGTGGAAGATCTGGCCGCGCGCCTACGTCCAGGGTTCACGCTGGGAGTGGCGGCCGCCGCCTTCCAGATTGAAGGTTCTGTAACCGCTGATGGGCGGGGACCTTCGGGCTGGGATGCATTCGCGCAGAAGCCGGGGGCAATCGTCGACGGCGACTCCCCCACCATTGCGTGCGATCACTACAACCGTGCTCACGAAGATATCACCCTGATGCAGGAACTGGGCATCGACTCATACCGCTTCTCCTTGTCCTGGCCCAGGATCCAGCCCGGCGGCAAAGGTGGAATCAACCAGCGCGGGCTGGACTTCTACGATCGACTGATCGACAAACTGCTTGCTGCCGGTATCTCGCCCATGGCAACCCTGTTCCATTGGGATACTCCTCTGGAACTTGAACACGCCGGCGGCTGGATGAATCGGGATACAGCGGAACGCTTTGCCGTTTATTGCAGCGCTGCAGCGGAGCGCTTTGGGGACCGCGTGGAGCACTGGGTCACCATGAACGAACCAGTTTCCGTCACGCTCCAAGGCTATGCTTTGGGCGTCCACGCCCCAGGCCGCCAGTTGTTGTTCGATGCACTTCCGGCCGCCCATCACCAATTATTGGGCCATGGATTGGCAGTGCGGGCCCTGCGTGAGGCCGGAGTGAAAGGGCAGATTGGCATCTCCAATATGCACTCGCCCGTCCGCCCAGCGAGCAACAGCCTCTCGGACCGTTTGATGGCCCAGTCCTTCGATCTGCTCCTCAACCGCATTTATGCTGACGCCGTCCTGCTGGGTCAGTACCCCAGGCCACCTTTGCCCATGAAACCCTGGTTCCGGTCATTGGGGACCATCCGGGATGGTGACCTTGAGCTGATCAGTCAGCCGCTGGACTTCTATGGGCTCAATTACTACTACCCGATCAAGGTTGCCGCAGGGCGAGGACCGGCGGAGATCCCCACAGGCACGGCCGTCGAAATGACGAAAGTGCCGTTCCACCTTGCCGCCTACCAGGAGTATGAAACAACCGGATTCGGCTGGCCAGTGGCGCCGGAGCATTTGGCAGTGCTGCTCCGCGAGATGAAGGACCGCTACGGCGAGGCTCTTCCACCGGTCTATATCACCGAAGGCGGAGCCAGTTTTCCGGAGCCTTCGCACGTTGATGGGCCCATACAGGACCATAACCGGATCAGCTACCTGGCGGAGCATCTTGGCCACGCGCTGACTGCTACGGGGCCCGGCGGCATCGCCGAGGACGTCCAACTCCGCGGTTACTACGTGTGGACACTCCTGGATAACTTCGAGTGGGCGGCTGGGTACTCGCAACGCTTTGGCTTGGTGCATGTGGACTTCGACACCTTGGAGCGCACACCCAAAGACTCGTTTTACTGGTACCGGGCGCTGGGCCGGGCACGTCACCGGGAACCCTAGCCCAGGTGGGTTAACTCCCCATGCACCTACTTGTTCTTGTTGGCGCGGTTGATGCGCTTGGCGCGGTCAATTTCGTTCCGGAAGTACTTGCGACCCCACAGCACTCCGCCGCCGATCACCGCGATGATGGCAAGGAAAATCAGAAATTCCATGGTGCTCCTCTCATTGAGCTCAACGTTAGCGGATTCCATCCTGAGTGGATGCTGCCGAGCGTTCCTCTGTCGGGTTGTTGCCGTCGATTGCCGGCGGTTTTCGGTTCAGCCGCCATATGGCCAGCACGATCAGGGTCAAGGCAACGATCGCCAGCATGGCGAACGCGTAACTGCGCAACGCCCACATGACACTGGCAGCCACACCAGCGGCGCCCCACCACACGAACATGCGCTCAGCCAGGAGAAGCCCGGCCACCAGGAGCACTGCATGGGCCACGAGGACGTATATCTGCTGGGATGAAGTGCCCATGAAACTTGTCCCCACGGCTGTCAAGGACAGCAGCCCTGCTGTCAGGGCAAGCCGCAATTGTCCCTCAGAACGTTGCCGGTCCAAGTAGCGCGCCCCTGCCATAACCGCCCCGGCGACGACGTACCATTGTGCCGCCCAAAACCAATCCGGCGAGCTGCCATCCACAAACAGAAGCGCGCGTTGGAACCCGGCGAGCGTAGCCACAGCAGTGATTTCTCCGGCCAGCCTCTTGCCGTCTGTGACCTCGATGACCACCAACACTCCGGAAACCAGGATAAGTGTGGCACCCACGAAAGAGGTCTGGTCCCGCCCCAGGCCGACGGCCGCAGCTACTCCAAGCCCCGCGATCGACGTTACCGCCAGGGCGTTCCGCCGCCAAGGTTGTGAGGCGATGAAGGGGCCGCCCAGCCTGCGGACCACATACATCGCTGCCCCGGTTCCCGCTGCGCCTATCAACCATGGCAGGAAGGAGTCCCAGGCAGTCAGCTCCCGACCATCCAGCAAACCGTCGACGGCGGCCACGGCACCAACCAGCGCGGCGGGCGCGGCAGCGGCATAGAGGGAGGGCATCCCCTCAAAGTGCGAGGCGGCGAACACCACTGAGGCCAGAACCAGGATGGCAAAACCGCTAAGCGACAGTGACGTCGTCATAGCCAACAAGCCACCAGCAGCTGTGAAGGTGAGTGCCGAAATCAACCACAGCAACCGTTCGACCACAGCTGCGGCTGAACCCCCGCCAGTTATTACGGGTCTCGCGTTCAGGGGCGGGAAAACTGCCCTGGCAACGATGGCAGCCACTGCCAGCGCCAGCAGCACCCAAGGCACTTGGTACTTGTCCAGCAACGGCTGATACAGCCACGTATCAGATGAGAAGCCCAGGGAGGGTCCAGCCGCGATCACTCCTGCCGTGAGTCCAGCGATCCCGAAGTACTGCGCTCCCCGGGCGCCAAAGGTGCGCCACGCGATCGCGGCCGCTACCGGCACGAATGCCAACTCCGCGAGAAGCACCCAACGGCCACCGCCGTCGTAATCTGCTGCGAGCAAGTAGACCAGTGGGAGAAGAAGCTGTGCGCCTGGAATTGCCCATACCATTGCCTTCTGGAAGGGGTCGTCGCTGTGTCGCCTCTGGAGGAAGGACTGCACAAAGAACTGCACTGGCAACTGCAGGATAAGGATCAGCGCGACAGCGACAGATGTAGCAGCAGCCGACTCCGTGAAGTCGGCCACCACCAGCGTGACCAAGGCCCCGGAGAGAATGCGCACAGCCAACAGGTATCCACCGCGGGCCAGGCGCTGGCCGGTCACAGCAACCATGAAGCCGCTGTATGCCGTAAAGATGCCCAGCAGGAGTTCCAGATCCCTGACATTTCCAAGCCGGAGGGCGAACAGCAGAACCATTGCCGCAGGAGCGAACAACCATCCCAGTTTGTGGGCTCGAAGGGTCGTGCTGATGGCCACGGCCGCCAGAGCCGTAATGGTGGCACCCGCACCTGGCTGCCAACCCTCGAGAACCCCCGACGCCCCGCCCAGGGTGAGGAACATACTGCACAGGACCATCCCGGTAAGCACCACTCCAGCATCGATAATGGCAGGCCCCAGGGACTTCGCAAGATAACCCGCACGCAGCGGCAGGATCAGCTGCAGGGCAAGAACGACAATGAGGCCAACGGCAACCTCTTCATGGGCAATCTGGAATCCGGCGTCCTTCGTTGCGTCGTAGTAGGCCGAGGCAGCTAACACGGTTCCCGCGGCGCGCGCCAACCACCAGTAGCTTTGCCTATGGAGGGAAGCACGCAACCGGAGGGCTGTGGCGCAGAAGTAGATGACAGCGGCCAGGAGAACCACGTTGGCCAGTGTCCGCGACACGGCAACCCCGGCCACGATGCCTGCCACCGTAGCGGCGGCCGGAGCCAGGAACTCCCCTATTGTGGGACGCCACGTCAAGACGCCAGCGCCACCTGTGGGGCCGGTACTGCTACTGTCCCTACCCTGAGGGAACGCCAACCAGCCGGAAACCAAACCTGCGGCAACCACCGCCCCCACAGCAACTGCCACGGTGGGCCGCCCGGGTGCACCATCGAAAATGGGCAAAGCAAGGAGTCCTGCCATCGCCGCCCCGCCGAACCCCGCTGTGGACGCCTGCCCTCCCACGGCGCGAACGCCGTTGGCCTCAAGCAAGGCACTCACCAGCTGCTGTACGGCACATGCCGCCACGAAAGCGAACAACGTGTAGGAAGGCCTGTACGGATGATCGGTGAAAACGCCGGCAGCCAACGCCGTTACCGATAGCGTAAGAGCGACCCGCCCAGCCAGGACGTAGACATGTCGAAGTGGCCTCGACTTGTTTGCTCCCAGAAGGAACCAATAGAGGGCCGCGACAACTAGCAGCCCGGTCACGGGCCACGCACCCAGCAACCGAACGAACGGTGCTGCCACAACAAGTACGGCGGCGGGTGCGAACTCTGCCCCCTGGCCCAGCTTCCAACCCAGCACCATGGCTGTCGGCATCGCGATGCAGAGCGGCACAAACTCTGGAAGCTGGAAAGTTCCCACGCCAAGCATGACCGTGAGCACAACCGCCGCAACAGTTTGCAGCCCGAGGCACGAGACGGCGTCGTACCACCACGTTCGTGGAAGCAAGCGTTTTCCGCCGAAGGCGACTCCAACCGATTGGACCCCCAAACAGATGATTCCAGCGAGAACCACGTGGCTAGAATCTGCAGATACATCCCACACAAGACCCAACACTGCCAAGGTGAAGGCGACGCGGGCGCCATAGAAATTGAGCAATCGGTGCTGGCCTGACGGCGCTTGCTGGCCCGACGGCACAAGCACCATCACTGCAAAGTACAGCCCGCACATCAGCATGACCATGGGGTACTCCCCCTTGGCCAGGAAGTTGGGCGTCATGCTTACYGCGAGMCCCACGAAMGGCACGACAAACGGATGCAGCACCACCAGAGGACGGASATAGAGCGGAGGTAGCCACCGCGGGCGAACCAGCGCTCCGAGCGTGAAGAGAATGGCAACGCCAATCAGCGCCGTAAARTACCAGACCAAGGCCCCGCCAAGCACTGAGACTCCGGACCATGCCGTGGAGACCACGAAGGTGAGCGAGAGCAGAGCCAACACCTTGTTATCGAGGCGCAGTGCAGCGTAAACGTAGGCAGCAGTTCCCAGCAAAGAAGTGACCAGCCATGCCGTGGGGCCGTGATGAAGGGCAAAGTTATACATGGCCAGGCCTGTAACCGGAATCAGGGCCAGCCCCGTTCCGGTAAAAGCTATGGCTGCCGGGCGAAGTCGCGGCACCCTTGGCTGGATGATCAGTCCTGAACCATAGAACAAGATGGTGATGGCCCAGATGGCCACAAAACGAAGAACCTCAGGAAGGCTCGTTCCAACAAACAGTGCGCCTGCGGCGACAAGCAATAGACTCGCGACGTACAGGGTGATGTTGATGTTTTGGCGGTCGCGTTTCTCCTTCCGAGCCGCCACCGCTTCCGGGCTCTCAAGCTGGGGAAGCTTCGGCTGGAATGGTTGCTGTTGTTGCGTAGGAGCCACACTTCCCTGTGGAGCGGGCACGCGACTGCTCGACGGCGGCACCCCGACTGGCCCAGCGATCCTCACCGTCTGCTGAAACCCAGAAGGCATGATTGCCGGCTGGAACGGCATCGACGGCTGTACCACAGGCGATTGCTGTACTGTCGGCAACTGCTGTGCTGTCGCCGGTACCTGTGCTGTCGGCGGTTGCTGTACTGTCGGCGGGTGCTGTACTGTCGCCGCTTGCTGCCGCACTTTGGGCCGCTGACTTTGCCCTCGCGCGTCCTCCCACCCAGCCAGATGGCCGGCGAGGTACCCCGCACGATAAGTAGCGGCGTCGTCGATTCTGACAGTCGGCGTCGAACGAGCACCTTCCCGCCGGCCCCGCACCAAGCCCAGTGCGTAGCCAATGACACCAATAACGGCCAAAAGCATCAGCGCAAGGCCTGTCGTCAAGAATCCCAGCATGGAAGCTCCTACGGTGAAGCCGGGCGCAAGGCCTGCACGGCATTAATCCAATCGATAGATAAATGATAGCAAAGAAGAACCCCACCACATAAGCGATGGGGTTCTTCTTTAGCTCGCTACCGACAATGCCGGAAGTTTGCGGATCTACAAGTAGAAACTACTTGATGATCTTGGTAACACGTCCCGAACCAACGGTGCGGCCGCCTTCGCGGATAGCGAAGCCGAGGCCCTCTTCCATAGCGATCGGCTGGATGAGCTCAACGGTCATCTCAGTGTTGTCGCCAGGCATAACCATTTCCGTGCCTTCCGGCAGGGTGATAACGCCGGTTACGTCCGTGGTACGGAAGTAGAACTGCGGGCGGTAGTTCGAGTAGAACGGGTTGTGACGTCCGCCTTCGTCCTTGGAAAGGATGTAGACGTTGGCCTCGAAGTCGGTGTGCGGGGTGATGGAACCCGGCTTGACGACAACCTGGCCACGCTCGACGTCGTCGCGCTTGAGACCGCGGAGCAGGAGGCCACAGTTCTCGCCGGCCCATGCTTCGTCGAGCTGCTTGTGGAACATCTCGATACCGGTAACCGTGGTCTTCTGGATCGGGCGGATGCCAACGATCTCGACCTCGGAGTTGATGGCGAGGGTTCCACGCTCGGCGCGGCCCGTAACAACGGTGCCACGACCGGTGATGGTGAAGACGTCTTCGATCGGCATCAGGAACGGCTTGTCGCGGTCACGTACGGGGTCCGGAACGGACTCGTCGACAGCTGCCATCAGGTCCTGGACGGACTTGACCCAAACCGGGTCGCCTTCCAGAGCCTYCAGACCGGAAACGCGAACAACCGGAGCTTCATCGCCATCGAAGCCCTGCGAGCTCAGGAGCTCACGAACTTCCATTTCGACGAGGTCGAGGAGTTCTTCGTCATCAACCATGTCCGACTTGTTCAGTGCGACCAGCAGGTAGGGAACACCAACCTGGCGGGCGAGCAGAACGTGCTCACGGGTCTGGGCCATCGGACCATCGGTTGCGGCAACCACGAGGATTGCGCCGTCCATCTGGGCAGCACCGGTGATCATGTTCTTGATGTAGTCAGCGTGACCGGGGGCGTCAACGTGTGCGTAGTGACGCTTCTCGGTCTGGTACTCCACGTGGGAGATGTTGATGGTAATACCGCGCTGGCGCTCTTCCGGAGCAGAGTCGATGGACGCGAAGTCGCGCTGCTCGTTGATGTCCGGGTACTGGTCGTACAGCACCTTGGAAATGGCGGCAGTCAGCGTCGTCTTACCGTGGTCAACGTGACCAATGGTGCCGATGTTGACGTGCGGCTTAGTCCGCTCGAACTTTGCCTTTGCCACAGGTTCCTCCTAGAACGATTTCAAGTGAAGTGCTCCTCGGCCGCGCTTTTCGCGGCAGAAACTTTAGCAAGTCTACTTGGGGGCTTGGTTTTGGTGAAATTGCAGATTCAGGAACCAATACTAGTTCCTAGAGCCTGTTCGCGCAGGGGGCCGGGCCGCGACTTTCGCCGCAGCCCCGCCACTCACGCTGAGATGCCTTCCCGGAACCGGAATTGCATCCGTTACCGGGAGATTACTCGCCGCGGGTTTTCTGGATGATCTCGTCGGCTACAGCCTTCGGGACCTCCGCGTAGCTGTTGAACGTCATGGAGTACACGGCACGACCCTGCGTCTTGGAACGGAGGTCGCCAATGTAACCGAACATGCCGGACAGCGGAACGTGTGCACGGATAACCTTCACACCTGCTGCGTCCTCCATGGACTGCATCTGGCCACGGCGGGCGTTCAGGTCACCAATAACATCACCCATGTATTCCTCAGGTGTGCGGACCTCAACATCCATCAGCGGTTCGAGCAGAACAGGGTTCGCCTTGCGTGCAGCTTCCTTGAAAGCCATACGGCCGGCGATCTTGAACGCCATTTCCGAGGAGTCAACATCGTGGGACGCGCCATCGATCAGCGTGGCCTTGATGCCAACAACCGGGTAGCCGGCCAGGACGCCGTCGTTCAGTGCATCCTGGATACCAGCGTCAACGGACGGGATGTACTCGCGCGGAACGCGGCCACCAGTGACCTTGTTCTCGAACTCGTACAGCTCGCCGGAAGAGGTGTCCATCGGCTCGATCGCGATCTGGATCTTTGCGAACTGACCCGAACCACCGGTCTGCTTCTTGTGCGTGTAGTCGTGACGCTCTACAGCGCGCTTGATGGTCTCGCGGTAAGCAACCTGCGGCTTGCCAACGTTTGCCTCAACCTTGAATTCGCGGCGCATGCGGTCCACCAGGATGTCCAGGTGGAGCTCGCCCATGCCGGCGATGATGGTCTGGCCCGTGTCTTCGTTGAGGGAGACCTGGAAGGTCGGGTCCTCAGCGGAGAGCTTCTGGATGGCCGTGGAGAGCTTCTCCTGGTCACCCTTGGTGTTCGGCTCGATGGCAACCGAGATCACGGGCTCCGGGAAGCTCATGGACTCGAGGACGATCTGGTTGTTGGAATCACACAGGGTGTCACCCGTGGTGGTGTCCTTCAGACCGATGGCTGCGTAGATGTGGCCGGCAGTAGCGCCCTCAACGGGCATTTCCTTGTTGGCGTGCATCTGGAACAGCTTGCCGATACGTTCCTTCTTGCCCTTGGTGGAGTTGACCACCTGGGCGCCGGCCTCAACGTGACCGGAGTACACGCGGATGAAGGTCAGCTGACCGAAGAACGGGTGCGCCGCAATCTTGAAGGCGAGGGCCGAGAACGGCTCGTCAGCAGAGGGCTTGCGGGTGAGTTCCTTCTCTTCGTCGCGGGGATCGTGACCGATCATCGGGGGGACGTCGAGCGGGTTCGGCAGGAAGTCGACAACAGCGTCAAGCATCGGCTGTACGCCGCGGTTCTTGAAGGCAGAGCCACAGAACACCGGGTAGAGCTCGGAGTTGATGGTCATCTTGCGGATGCCGGCCTTCAGTTCCTCAAGGGTGAGTTCTTCACCTTCGAGGTACTTCTCCATGAGCTCTTCGGATGCTTCGGCCACAGTCTCAACGAGCTGTGCACGGTACTCTTCAGCCTTGGCCTGGAGGTCCGCCGGGATTGCCTGCACTTCGTAGGAAGCGCCCATGGTGACGTCACCCTTTGCGTCGCCAGGCCAAACCAGGGCACGCATTTCGAGGAGGTCAACAACACCGATGAAGTCATTCTCAGCGCCGATGGGCAGCTGCATGACCAGCGGCTTGGCACCGAGGCGGGAAATGATGGTGTCTACGGTGAAGTAGAAGTCAGCGCCCAGCTTGTCCATCTTGTTGACGAAGCAGATACGCGGAACGTTGTACTTGTCAGCCTGGCGCCATACAGTCTCGGACTGCGGCTCCACGCCTTCCTTGCCGTCGAACACTGCGACAGCACCGTCGAGGACGCGCAGGGAGCGCTCAACCTCAACCGTGAAGTCAACGTGGCCCGGGGTGTCGATGATGTTGATCTGGTTCTTGTCCCAGAAGCAAGTCACGGCGGCAGACGTGATGGTGATGCCGCGTTCCTTTTCCTGTTCCATCCAGTCGGTCGTCGAGGCGCCGTCGTGCGTCTCGCCGATCTTGTGGTTCACACCCGTGTAGAACAGGATGCGCTCGGTAGTGGTGGTCTTGCCGGCATCGATGTGGGCCATGATGCCGATATTGCGGACCTTGTTAAGGTCGGTAAGCACGTCCTGTGCCACGGGGTCTCCCTTTCGGATGGACTACACGTTCGCCGCCGGCTCGGTTGAGCCGACGGCGCCCGGGAGGATTTACCAGCGGTAGTGTGCGAAGGCCTTGTTGGACTCGGCCATCTTGTGGGTGTCTTCGCGACGCTTGACAGCGGCACCGAGACCGTTCGAGGCATCCAGGATTTCGTTCTGGAGGCGCTCGGTCATGGTCTTCTCGCGGCGGGCCTTGGAGTAGCCAACGAGCCAACGCAGGGCGAGGGCGGTGGAGCGACCCGGCTTGACCTCAACCGGAACCTGGTAGGTGGCGCCACCAACACGGCGTGAACGCACCTCGAGGGAAGGCTTGACGTTGTCCATGGCCTTCTTGAGGGCAGCAACGGGGTCGCCGCCGGACTTGGCACGTGCACCTTCGAGGGCACCGTAAACGATGCGCTCAGCGGTGGACTTCTTGCCGTCAACCAGAACCTTGTTGATCAGCTGAGTGACCAACGGGGAGCCGTAAACGGGATCGGAAACTAGCGGCCGCTTCGGGGCCGGACCCTTGCGAGGCATATTACTTCTTCTCCATCTTTGCGCCGTAACGGCTGCGGGCCTGCTTGCGGTTCTTGACACCCTGGGTGTCGAGTGCGCCGCGGACGATCTTGTAGCGGACACCCGGAAGGTCCTTCACACGACCACCACGGACGAGCACGATGGAGTGCTCCTGGAGGTTGTGGCCAACGCCGGGGATGTAAGCGGTAACTTCAACGCCACCGTTGAGGCGCACACGTGCCACCTTACGAAGAGCCGAGTTCGGCTTCTTGGGGGTGGTGGTGTAAACGCGGGTGCAAACACCGCGGCGCATCGGACTGCCCTTCAGCGCGGGAGCCTTGGTCTTGGAGACCTTAGGCGTGCGGCCCTTGCGGACCAGCTGGTTAATCGTAGGCACTTTCGTGTTCTCCGTTGTTTGATCTCTGCCCCCACACACAGGCGCCAGCCAGTGTAAACGTGGGAACTTTGGCGTTGCTCATGCGGCCGGCCGAAACATCCGGTAGGCGTGCAAAAGTGCGGCATTCGTTGCGCATGTTGCCCGCAACCCGGAAACAGGCTCCACCCAGCACCATGAGAACAAAACCAAAATGATGCTGCGGCGGCCTTCATCCACTGCCACACAGAACAATTACCAAAATTCTAGCACGGCTTGATCTGAGGCCTTAATCGGGTGTATGGCGTTCCAATGACAGGACGGGCCCCGCACTCAAGAGTGCGGGGCCCGTCCTTCAGCCATTAACTACTGCTGGTTTCAGCGGAAGTCGTTGCCGAGATCGTAGTCATCCAGCGGGATGGCGTGGAACTCGGGAGCACCGTCGCCGCCCAGGGCGTCATACGAGAAATCGGTGAAAGCGCTGGGGCCCGTGAACAGGCTTGCCTTTGCTTCCTCGGTCGGCTCAACCGTGACCTCCGTGTAACGGGGCAGGCCCGTTCCGGCCGGGATGAGCTTACCGATGATGACGTTCTCCTTGAGGCCGAGCAGAGGATCGCTCTTGCCTTCCATGGCCGCCTGCGTCAGGACGCGGGTGGTCTCCTGGAAGGAAGCGGCCGACAGCCAGGACTCGGTTGCCAGGGACGCCTTGGTGATACCCATGAGTTCCGGGCGACCTGACGCCGGGGACTTGCCCTCGGACACGACGCGGCGGTTCTCGTCTTCGAAGCGGGAGCGCTCTGCAAGCTCACCAGGGAGCAGGTCGGAGTCGCCGGATTCGATGACGGTCACGCGGCGCAGCATCTGGCGGACGATAACCTCGACGTGCTTGTCGTGGATACCAATACCCTGGCTGCGGTAAACGCCCTGGACCTCGTCCACAAGGAACTTCTGTGCGGCACGGGGACCCATGATGCGCAGAACCTGCTTCGGGTCCACCGGACCGTTGATCAGCTTCTGGCCGACGCTGACGTGCTCGCCATCCTCGATGAGGAGACGGGAACGGCGCAGCACCGGGTAGGCAATCTCTTCGGAACCATCGTCCGGAGTGATGACCAGGCGCATCTGGCGCTCGGACTCTTCGATGGTGATGCGGCCGGCTGCTTCAGCAATCGGTGCGACACCCTTCGGAGTACGGGCTTCGAAGAGCTCCTGGATACGGGGCAGACCCTGGGTGATGTCGTCGCCACCACCAGCAGAAACAGCACCACCGGTGTGGAACGTACGCATGGTCAGCTGGGTACCGGGCTCACCGATGGACTGTGCGGCGATGATGCCCACGGCCTCGCCGATGTCCACGGTCTTGCCCGTTGCCAGCGAACGGCCGTAGCAGAGTGCACAGGTGCCGACCTTGGACTCACAGGTGAGTACGGAACGGACCTTGACTTCGGTGATACCTGCAGCCAGCAACTGGTCGATAACGACGTCGCCGCAGTCGGTTCCGCCGGCAGCCAGGACGTTGCCCTGGGCATCGACGACGTCGACAGCCAGCGTACGTGCGTAGGCGCTGTTCTCGACGTTCTCGTCCAGGACGAGCTCACCGTTGGAATCCGGCACGGCGATCGGCGTGAGCAGACCGCGCTCGGTACCGCAGTCCTCTTCGCGGACGATGACGTCCTGCGAAACGTCCACCAGACGACGGGTCAGGTAACCCGAGTTGGCGGTACGGAGAGCGGTATCGGCCAGACCCTTACGAGCACCGTGCGTGGCAATGAAGTATTCCAAGACCGACAGGCCCTCGCGGTAGGAGGACTTGATCGGGCGAGGGATGATCTCACCCTTCGGGTTGGCCACAAGACCACGGATACCCGCGATCTGGCGAACCTGCATCCAGTTACCACGTGCACCGGAGGACACCATGCGGTTGATGGTGTTCATCGGGGACAGGCTGTCACGCATCGCCTGGGCGATCTCGTTGGTGGCCTTGTTCCAGATCTCGATCAGTTCCTGGCGACGCTCGTCGTCGTCGATCAGGCCCTTGTCGTACTGACCCTGGATCTTGGCAGCCATGTTCTCGTAACCAGCCAGGATGGCGGGCTTGGAGGTAGGCACCTCGATGTCGGAGATAGCCACGGTGACGCCCGAGCGGGTTGCCCAGTAGAAACCGGCATCCTTCAGGTTGTCCAGCGTGGCAGCCGTGACAACCTTCGGGTAACGCTCGGCGAGGTCGTTGACGATCCGGGACAGTTCGCCCTTGTCGGCAACAGCCTCAACCCAGGGGTAATCCTCGGGCAGCGTCTGGTTGAAGATGACCTGGCCCAGGGAGGTCTGGACGAGGGCCGTCTGACCCGGCTCCCAACCTTCCGGAGCTTCCCAACCGGCATAAGGCACGAAGTTGTCCAGACGGATCTTGACCTGGGAGTTCAGGTGCAGATCGCGGGCGTCGTACGCCATGATGGCTTCCGAAACCGAGGAGAAGATGCGGCCTTCGCCGGCGGAGCCGACGCGCTTGGTGGTCAGGTGGTACAGGCCGATGATCATATCCTGCGAAGGCAGGGTAACCGGACGGCCATCGGACGGCTTCAGGATGTTGTTCGAGGACAGCATCAGGATGCGGGCTTCAGCCTGGGCTTCCGGGCTCAGCGGCAGGTGCACTGCCATCTGGTCGCCGTCGAAGTCAGCGTTGAAGGCGCCACAAACCAGCGGGTGAAGCTGGATTGCCTTGCCTTCCACAAGCTGCGGTTCGAAGGCCTGGATGCCGAGGCGGTGAAGGGTAGGTGCACGGTTGAGCAGCACCGGGTGTTCGGTGATGATCTCTTCCAGCACGTCCCAAACCTGCGGACGGTAACGCTCGACCATGCGCTTCGCCGACTTGATGTTCTGTGCGTGGTTGAGGTCAACCAGGCGCTTCATCACGAACGGCTTGAAGAGCTCCAAGGCCATCTGCTTGGGCAGACCACACTGGTGCAGCTTCAGCTGCGGCCCAACGACGATGACCGAACGGCCGGAGTAGTCAACGCGCTTGCCGAGGAGGTTCTGGCGGAAACGACCCTGCTTGCCCTTGAGCATGTCGCTCAGGGACTTCAGCGGACGGTTGCCCGGACCCGTAACGGGGCGGCCACGACGACCGTTGTCGAAGAGGCTGTCAACAGCTTCCTGAAGCATGCGCTTCTCGTTGTTGACGATGATCTCCGGAGCACCGAGGTCAAGCAGTCGCTTGAGTCGGTTGTTGCGGTTGATCACACGGCGGTAGAGGTCGTTGAGGTCAGAGGTCGCGAAGCGGCCACCGTCCAACTGAACCATCGGGCGCAGTTCCGGCGGGATCACCGGGACAGCGTCCAGAACCATGCCGAGCGGGCTGTTGTTGGTGGTCAGGAATGCGTTGACAACCTTCAGGCGCTTCAGGGCACGCGTCTTGCGCTGGCCCTTGCCGTTCTGGATGGTGTCGCGCAGGGACTCAGCCTCAGCCTGCATGTCAAAGGTCTCAAGACGCTTCTTGATCGCCTCGGCACCCATGGAGCCTTCGAAGTACATGCCGTAGCGGTCACGCAGTTCGCGGTACAGGCCCTCGTCGCCCTCAAGGTCAGCGACCTTGAGGTTCTTGAAGCGGTCCCAGACCTGCTCAAGGCGCTCGATATCGGCGTCGGCACGCTTGCGGACGTTCGCCATCTGGCGGTCTGCGGAGTCGCGGGCCTTCTTCTTGTCGGCAGCCTTGGCGCCTTCACCTTCAAGACGGGCAAGCTCGTCTTCAAGGTCGCGGGCGATCGTGGCGATGTCGCTGTCGCGGTTGTCCACCAGCTGCTTCTTCTCGAGGTCGTGCTCGACCTGGAGGTTGGGCAGTTCAGCGTGGCGGTTTTCCGTGTCAACGCTGGTGATCATGTAGGCAGCGAAGTAGATGACCTTCTCAAGGTCCTTCGGAGCCAAGTCCAAGAGGTAGCCCAAGCGCGAGGGAACGCCCTTGAAGTACCAGATGTGGGTTACAGGCGCAGCCAGTTCGATGTGGCCCATGCGCTCACGACGCACCTTGGCGCGGGTGACTTCAACGCCACAACGCTCACAGATGATGCCCTTGAAGCGGACACGCTTGTACTTGCCGCAGTAGCATTCCCAGTCGCGGGAAGGACCGAAGATCTTCTCGCAGAAAAGACCGTCCTTCTCAGGCTTGAGGGTGCGGTAGTTGATGGTTTCCGGCTTCTTGACCTCACCGTAAGACCAGCCACGGATGTCTTCCGCGGTGGCGAGGCCGATCTGCATGAGGCCGAAGGAGGATTCGCTGGACATATGGTCCCTGTTCTCTCTTGTTCTCTAAATTCTGAAGTCTTGGTTACGGGAAGAGGGAGCTGTTCCGGTGGACAGTGACGTACTGCTGCCCACCGGAACGGCTGCTAAACCTCTTCTACGGAACTGGGCTCTGCACGAGACAGATCGATGCCCAGTTCTTCCGCAGCCGTGAAGACTGCGTCATCAGAGTCACGCATTTCGATCGTGGTTCCGTCGGTGGAAAGAACTTCCACGTTCAGGCACAACGACTGCATTTCCTTGATCAAGACCTTGAAGGACTCGGGAACGCCAGGCTCAGGGATGTTCTCGCCCTTGACGATGGCTTCGTAGACCTTCACACGACCGTGGATATCATCCGACTTGATCGTCAACAGTTCCTGAAGGGTGTAAGCGGCGCCATAAGCTTCGAGCGCCCACACTTCCATTTCACCGAAGCGCTGGCCACCGAACTGAGCCTTACCACCCAGCGGCTGCTGCGTGATCATGGAGTACGGGCCGGTGGAACGCGCGTGGATCTTGTCGTCCACCAGGTGGTGGAGCTTCAGGATGTACATGTAACCGACGGAGATCGGGTCCGGGAACGGCTCGCCGGAGCGGCCGTCGAACAGACGGGTCTTGCCGGAGGAATCGATCAGGCGGTCGCCGTCGCGGGTCACGTTGGTGGAGTCAAGCAGGCCCGTGATTTCTTCTTCGCGGGCGCCATCGAACACCGGCGTGGCGACGGTGGTCTGGCCGGTTTCACGGGGCAGGTTGGGCAGGTTCTTGACCCACTCCGGCTCGCCTTCGATCTTCCAACCGGTCTTGGCAACCCAACCGAGGTGGGTTTCAAGGACCTGGCCAACGTTCATACGACCCGGAACACCAAGCGGGTTCAGGACGATGTCCACCGGGGTACCGTCTGCAAGGAAGGGCATGTCCTCGATCGGAAGGATCTTGGAGATAACACCCTTGTTGCCGTGACGGCCGGCGAGCTTGTCGCCGTCGGTGATCTTGCGCTTGGCAGCAACGTAGACGCGGACCAGCTGGTTCACGCCCGGGGGCAGTTCGTCGTCGTTGTCGCGGTCGAAGACGCGGACGCCGATGACCGTACCGGACTCGCCGTGGGGCACCTTCAGGGAGGTGTCGCGGACTTCGCGGGACTTCTCACCGAAGATAGCGCGGAGAAGACGCTCTTCCGGAGTCAGTTCGGTTTCACCCTTGGGTGTGACCTTTCCGACCAGGATGTCTCCGGCTTCAACCTCGGCACCAATGTGGATGATGCCGCGCTCGTCCAGGCCTGCAAGGACTTCCTCGGACACGTTGGGGATGTCACGGGTGATTTCCTCGGCACCAAGCTTGGTGTCGCGGGCATCGATCTCGTGCTCCTCGATGTGGATGGAGGAAAGAACGTCCTCAGCAACAATGCGCTGGGACAGGATGATGGCGTCCTCGAAGTTGTGGCCTTCCCATGACATGAATGCCACGAGCAGGTTCTTACCGAGGGCGAGTTCACCCTGGTCCGTTGCAGGACCGTCAGCGATGATGCCGCCGACTTCCAAGCGCTGGCCTTCGTTGACCAGGACGCGGTGGTTGTAGCAGTTGCCCTGGTTGGAACGGGCGAACTTGTTGATGCGGTAGTTGGTCTCCGTGCCGTCGTCGTTGATCATGACAACGAGCTCAGCGGAAACCTCGGTGACCACACCTGCCTTCTTCGCGATGACAACGTCACCGGCGTCGACGGCTGCTGCGCGCTCCATGCCGGTACCCACGAAAGGAGCCTCGGAACGGACCAGCGGCACAGCCTGGCGCTGCATGTTGGCACCCATGAGTGCACGGTTGGCATCGTCATGCTCAAGGAACGGGATCAATGCGGTTGCCACGGACACCATCTGGCGCGGGGAAACGTCCATGAACTGGACTTCTCCGGCGGGAACCAGAACAGGCTCGCCTCCACCACCACGGGCACGGACAAGGACGGTCTCTTCCGAGAACTTCTTGTCAGCGTCCAGCGGAGCGTTGGCCTGTGCGATCAGGACCTCTGCTTCGTCGTCGGCCGTGAGGTACTGGACCTCGTCGGATACGACACCTTCGGAGACCAGGCGGTACGGCGTCTCGATGAAGCCGAACGGGTTGATGCGACCGTAGGAAGCCAGCGAACCGATCAGACCAATGTTCGGGCCTTCAGGGGTTTCGATGGGGCACATACGTCCGTAGTGGGACGGGTGAACGTCTCGAACTTCCATGCCTGCGCGGTCACGGGAAAGACCACCCGGGCCAAGAGCCGACAGGCGGCGCTTGTGGGTCAGACCCGAAAGCGGGTTGTTCTGGTCCATGAACTGCGACAGCTGGGAAGTTCCGAAGAACTCCTTGATGGCAGCGACAACCGGGCGGATGTTGATCAGGGTCTGCGGCGTGATGGCCTCGACGTCCTGCGTGGTCATGCGTTCGCGAACAACACGCTCCATGCGGGAAAGGCCGGTGCGGACCTGGTTCTCGATCAGTTCGCCAACGGCGCGGATGCGACGGTTGCCGAAGTGGTCGATGTCATCGATTTCGACGCGGAGCTCGTGGTCTTCGCCATCGCGCTTGCCCATGAGGGTCTTCTCGCCGGCGTGCAGCGCAACGAGGAACTTGATCATGGCGACGATGTCTTCAACGTGCAGGACCGAAGCTTCCTTGTCACCAAGGGAGCGGTCGATGCCGAGCTTGCGGTTGATCTTGTAACGGCCAACCTTGGCGAGGTCATAACGCTTTGCGTTGAAGTACAGGTTGTCCAGCAGGGACTGGGCAGCCTCGACAGTGGGCGGCTCGCCCGGACGCAGCTTGCGGTAGATGTCCAGAAGCGCGTCTTCGCGGGTTTCAGTGGCGTCCTTCTCCAGCGTTGCACGCATGGAGTCGTACTGGCCGAACTCTTCCAGGATCTGGCCTTCGGTCCAGCCGAGGGCCTTCAGCAGAACGGTGACCGACTGCTTGCGCTTGCGGTCGAGGCGAACGCCGACCTGGTCGCGCTTGTCGATTTCGAGTTCGAACCATGCACCGCGGGACGGGATGATCTTCGCAGTGAAGATGTCCTTGTCACTGGTCTTGTCCGCGGTGCGCTCGAAGTAGGCGCCCGGCGAACGGACCAGCTGGGAGACAACGACACGCTCGGTGCCGTTGACGACGAACGTTCCCTTTTCAGTCATGAGGGGGAAGTCGCCCATGAACACGGTCTGCTGCTTGATTTCGCCCGTGTTGTTGTTCATGAACTCGGCCTTGACATACAGCGGTGCCGAGTACGTGGCGTCACGGTCTTTGCATTCGGCCATGGTGTACTTCGGATCAGCGAACTCCGGCTCGGAGAAGCTCAGGGACATAGTGCCCTGGAAGTCCTCGATGGGGGAGATCTCTTCGAAGATGTCGGCAAGTCCGGAGGTGGTGGCGACGCTGAGGTCGCCCTCCTCGACAGCCTTCGCTACCCGCGCCTGCCAGCGTTCGTTTCCGACGAGCCAGTCAAAGCTGTCGGTCTGCAGGGCGAGAAGATTCGGAACATCAAGGGGTTCGTTAATCTTTGCGAATGAGAGGCGGCGAGTGGCACCATCGGTGCTTGCCGTGTTAGCGGTTTCGTTATTAGAGGTGCTCGAGGCGACCAAGAGGGATCCTTCCACAGACCTTCAGGCGTTTTCAGATCTCCCCCGTTTGCATGATGCAGAGTTCTCCGCATCATACTTATTCCGGTTCCGCTATATGACCCGGACCCAGCCTGCGCATGACAGTGCACGTATTGAACGGCACGTCAATGTCGCAGCTGAGAGGTAAAGCCCACCGCTATATGAAGGCTGAAGGTTAACAGGGAAGACGCAAATATCTACAATACGGCAAAGTAGCCTTCCTGTCTACCCCAGATTCTCCGCGAATGCAAGCACTGTTGCCGCAGGCACCTATGCGTAGTCCATGGACGTTGTCCGGAGCATCTGCCGGAAGGAGGCACCAAGCCCGTTGTGAAATCTCCTGCCGTGGAATCTCCTGCTGTGGAATCTACCGACGGATACAAGCGTTGGAAAGGATAGGCTGACGCACGCCGCACGATAGCCTTGGCTACACCACCACGGATCGGAAGAGAGACCATGAACAACTCCGCTGACGACAATGACGTTGTCATCCTTGCTGCTTCCCGTACCCCACAGGGTCGGCTCAATGGGCAGCTGGCCGGATTCACCGCCGTCGACCTTGGCGCGCATGCCATCAGCGCCGCACTGGGGGCCAGCGGCGTAAAAGCCGAACAAGTGGACGCCGTCATCATGGGACAGGTGCTGCAAGCGGGCGCCGGCCAGAATCCTGCACGACAGAGTGCCATAGCGGCAGGTGTGGGCTGGAACATCCCTGCCGTCACCATCAACAAGGTTTGCCTCTCCGGCCTCACGGCTGTCATTGATGCCGCCCGGATGATCCGCAGCGGGGACGCCACTGTGGTTGTGGCCGGTGGCCAGGAATCCATGACACGCGCCCCACACCTGCTCCCCGGCTCCCGGCAGGGCTGGACCTACGGCGCAATCCAGGCGTTGGACGTTGCCGCACATGATGGACTCACGGATGCGTTCGACGGCCAGTCAATGGGCTTGTCCACGGAAACCAAGAACGTAACGCTCGGCATTGACCGCCGCGCGCAGGACGAGGTTGCTGCCGCTTCCCACCAGCGCGCGGCTGCCGCGATGGCTGACGGAATCTTCGACGTCGAAATCGCTCCCGTGAGCGTGAAGCAGCGGAAGGGGGACCCCGTGGTCCTCACCTCGGACGAGGGCGTTCGTCCGAACACGACTGTGGAAACCCTTGCCCCTTTGAAGGCCGCCTTCGCTACGGACGGCACCATTACCGCCGGCAACTCCTCTCCCCTGTCCGACGGCGCCTCCGCACTCGTGCTGACAAGTCGCCGCTTTGCCAAGGACAACGGCCTGGAATACCTTGCGGTCGTGGGCAAGCCTGGACAGGTGGCCGGCCCGGACAACTCACTGCACTCCCAGCCCTCCAACGCCATTTCGCAAGCATTGAAGCGGGCTGGATGGACTGCCGAGGACCTGGACTTCATCGAAATCAATGAGGCCTTTGGCTCTGTGGCCGTCCAATCATTGAAGGACCTGAGCTACCCGCTGGAGAAGTGCAACATCCACGGCGGCGCAATCGCCCTCGGACACCCGATCGGTGCTTCCGGCGCCCGGCTGGCCCTGCACGCGGCCCACGAACTCAAGCGCAGGGGAACAGGCAAGGCTGCCGTGTCCCTTTGTGGCGGCGGCGGCCAGGGCGAAGCTCTCCTGCTGTACCGCGACTGATGGCACGGGACGTGGTGGAACCCCACATGAACGGGGCCGAACGGTTCCTGTCCGATGCCACCGCGCGCGGACTGGACGTGGACGTCGTCGAGCGCCCTGCTGCCCGGAGCCTCGAGGAGGCGGCGGGCATCCTGGGGATCAGTCCCGGGGACATCGTGAAGTCCCTCGTGGTCAAGCATCGCGACGGTAGCTTCCTCTTCGCGCTGATCCCCGGCGACCGGCAGATCTCCTGGCCTAAGCTGCGGGCGTTGGTGGGCGTGAACAAGCTCTCGCTGCCGCACGCCGACGTCGCCCTTGCCGCAACCGGCTATGAGCGCGGGACCATCACTCCCCTGGGAAGTACCACGCCCTGGCCGGTTTACGCGGATGCCACCATCACCGGACGCCGCATCTCCATGGGTGCTGGAGCCCATGGCAGGAGTGCCTTCGTGGATGCGGATGAACTCACGGCTGCACTCGGAGCAATCGTGGCCGACATCAGCGAACCCAACTAAAGCAACGCGGGGATCCTTCTATGGTTGTCAAGCGTGGCAAGGGCCGGGGTTTGGGGCGTTGAGGGTTCGGTAGATCCGCCGGGCGAGGTAGCGTTTCACGCACCGGCGGATCTCCTTTGTGGTTCGTCCCTCGGCTTTGCGTTTGCGGAC